>JBEENY010000006.1:0-42605 GCA_041191905.1 Actinomycetota bacterium | reverse complement strand
CGATGATTTCTGCGGCTCCGTGGTGTGGATAAACAACGGTCTCGCCAACTTCGTACTTCATAAACTTCTTTCGGCTCCAAAAGCCCGATTTTACCACAGGAAAGCCAGTTCTCCTAGGTTAGAATTGGCTCGGAAATGGCCCTCGGAGGACCCTTGCAAATCAAGAAGATTGCCACCATTACGTCTTTGCTAGTCGCAACTAGCTTGCTTTCAGGCTGCTCACTGTCGCGCGAGATTGCATCGCTAGACATGTATGCCCCAAGCGATGGCACTATGGTCGATGTCGAAACCCTAAAGGCTCGCAACGTGATGTTCATCAAGGGATCTGGCAACAAGGTCATGCTGATCGGTAGCTTCGTGAACTCCGGAATGGAGCCAGTTATGGCGTCAATCCAGACCAAGGATGCCTCAGGCGAGGACATTCGAGTTGCCTTTGAGGTAAAGCCAAATGGCAAGTTTGATCTTGGCTACAACGGAACCGAAGGCGTTGTCATGACCCTGGATGAGAAGCCAGGAGCGATGCACAGCATCTATGTATCAAACGGATCTGACCCTGTAGAGATGCTGGTTCCAATCATGGACGGCTCCCTCGCTGAGTACCGTCCGTTTGTCGAGAAGCTGAACTAAACCTCGAACTTGTAACCCAGACCGCGAACGGTCTGCAGGTGCACTGGCCTCGATGGATCTTCTTCAATCTTGGAGCGAATGCGCTTCACGTGAACGTCTAACGTCTTGGTGTCACCGAAGTAGTTCGAACCCCAAACTCGGTCAATAATTTGCCCGCGGGTTAGAACTCGGTTCAGGTTTTCCATCAGGAGTTCTAGAAGTTCAAATTCCTTGAGCGGCATCTGCACCTGCTCACCGTTTACCGTGACGATGTGTCGCTCAATGTCCATTACAACCGGTCCGGCTTTCAAGAGCCCAGGCTCGTGCTGCACGGTCTCGCGGCCACGGCGCAATACCGCCTTCATTCGTGCAAGTAGCTCACGGGTGGAGTAGGGCTTAGTCACATAGTCATCAGCACCTAGCTCTAATCCCACGACCTTGTCGATTTCGGCGTCTTTGGCGGTAAGCATGATGATCGGCACCTGAGATTCGGCTCGCACCATGCGACAAACCTCATTGCCCGAAAGGCCAGGAAGCATCAGGTCCAACAAAATCAAATCTGGGTTGTGTGACTTGAAAATCTCAACCGCGGTGTTGCCGTCCTCGGCCTCTAGGACGTCATAGCCCTCTTTCTGAAGCAGATAAACAAGGGGTTCCCTAAGACCAACCTCATCCTCTACAACCAAAACTCTTGGCATTAGTCCTCCTGAACGGTGATTGGTAGGCGAAGGGTGAAGGTTGAACCAACACCGGGTTTAGAAAAGAGCTTTACCTCACCACCGTGGTTAGCGGCGATGTGCTTGACAATTGCGAGTCCCAGACCAGTGCCACCGGTCTCGCGCGATCTGGAAGGATCGACTCGGTAAAAACGCTCAAAAATACGCTCTTGCTCGGATTCGGGGATGCCAATGCCAGAGTCAGTTACGGAAATCTCCGCCACACCATCCACCTGCTTCAGGCCTACGCCAACCTGAGTGCCGGGCTCGGAGTAGACGATAGCGTTCTCAATCAGGTTTCGAACCGCCGTGGCGAGCATTTCATAATCCCCCAGGATCTTCACCGGCTCTGAGGTAGCGCCTTGAACCTTAATGTTTCGCTTTTCGGCTAGAACCTGATTGCGCTCAATGGAGTCGATCAGAACAGCGGCCAGATCCACCTCGGTTGCGTTTTCGAGACCGGGTGCGCTCTGCACTCTGGAAAGCTGCATGAGCTCTTGAACCAAGTTGGCGAGCCGGTGACTTTCACGGATTAGAGAGTTGGAAAACTTCTCAATCATTGCGGGGTCATCCCCCGCCCCCTGAATCGCCTCTGCAAGCAAACCAATTGCGCCGATCGGCGTCTTTAGCTCGTGGGAGACGTTTGCCACGAAGTCACGTCTGGTGTCCTCAAGCTTCTTGGCCTCAGTTCGATCATCGACTAGAAGCATCAAATACTTTTCGCCAAATCGCGCTGCCCGGGCCTGAACCCAAACCGCCTCGCGCTGCAGGCCGGTCTCCAGAAGAAGTTCTTCAACCACCGCACCAGACTGATTTCTGGCTCGGTCGCAGAGTTTTACAAGTGCTGAGTGAACGAGTCTGCGATTCTGAACTAATCCAAACTGAACGGCGCCGGGTGAAGCTCGAAGCACATTGTTTTGGGCATCCAAAACCACACCAGCGGTGGCGATTACGTCAACCACCTGGGAGGCTACCTGTTCGAAAGCATCGACCTCAGACTCAGAGGTTTTGCCCTTCGATGAGAACAAGCCCATTTTGCTCCGCTCAAGTGTTTACCAAGTTAACTGCTTGGTAGTGTGCCTAGACTAAATCAGGGTGTGCGAATCTGGCACAGAGTTATCTGCTGGTTTGCGACGAATTAAGCAAAAGTTTGCTTTTGGTCAGAAAGCTAAAGCCACCCGGGAGGAAGCGGAGATGGGCATGCGTCAAGTTTTTCAGCAAGAGCTGACTGAGGTTCAGGAGCGATTGGTTCAGTTGGCCGAGGCTGCTGAGACAATCATGGATAAGGCTTCCCGAGCATTTCTCAACTCGGATGTTTCGCTCGCTGACGAGGCACTAGCCCTGGCTGCCTCAAACGAAGAGCGAGCTCTTGGCTTGGATGAACTGGTTATTAAGGTTTTGGCAACCCAGTCTCCTGTTGCTCGCGACCTCAGAATTCTCGTATCTGCGCTTCGCATGAGCGCATCGATTGAGCGCATGGGTGCACTGGCATCTCACATCGCGGCGATTGCCCGCTACCGCTTCCCAGGAAGTGCAGTGCCGGAGTCGCTTCGCAAGACCTTTGAGGACATGGCTCGCATCGACCTTGAACTAGTTCACAAGGCCATCAAGCTTTTGGGAAACACCGACCTAGATCTAGCTCGTGAAATCCAGGCTCAGGATGAGGCAGTTGACCGTCTGCACCGCAAGGTGTTCGATGTTGTGCTTGCAGATGACTGGAAAGAGAACGCGATGTTCACCGTTGATGTGACCTTGGCGTCACGCTACTTCGAGCGTTTTGCCGACCACGTCGTCGATATCTCATCCAAGGTCAGCTTCTTGCAGACCGGCGAGTGGACCGAAAACTAACTACTTCTTACCCTGGTTTGCAACCGCAGCTGCACCAGCTGCGGCAGCCTCTGGATCTAGGTATTCGCCCCCGGCAACCAAAGGCTTGAAGTTCTCATCAAGCTTGTAGTGAAGCGGAATTCCGGTTGGGATATTTAGCTCCGCAATCTCCTCGTCGGAAATACCATCCAGGTGCTTAACCAAAGCGCGTAGTGAGTTGCCATGGGCGGTAATCAAAACTGTCTTGTGCTCGGTTAGCTTTGGAGCGATGGTCGAGTGCCAGTAGGGCAGCATTCGAACCAATACGTCCTTTAGGCACTCGGTTGCAGGAACCGCATCACCCAAATCTGCGTAGCGCTCATCGTGAGCCTGAGAGTACTTATTGTCAGCGGCAATTGGTGGTGGTGGCACGTCATAGCTGCGACGCCAAATCTGGAACTGCTCGGGACCGTACTTGTCCAAGGTCTCGGCCTTGTCTAGCCCCTGGAGTGCACCATAGTGACGCTCGTTCAAGCGCCAAGAACGCTCAGTTGGGATCCAGTTGCGATCAATTTGATCAAGTGCGATGTGAGCGGTGTTGATTGCTCGCTTCAGCACAGAAGTGAACAAAACATCTGGCTTTAGGCCTGACTGCCCAAGTAGCTCCCCGGCTCGCTTGGCCTCTGCTCTACCCTGATCGCTTAGATCCACATCCACCCAACCGGTGAAGAGGTTTTGCTGGTTCCAGGTGCTGTTGCCGTGTCGAAGCAGAATCAGGTTGTAGGTCATGCGGGCAAGTTTACCCAACCAATTGGCTAGCCCCGTCTGCCACTTAGTTTGAAGGCGGAGGGCCTGGGCAAGTTAGCGGCCTTACCAGCATCGTGGGGAACCAGAACAGTCTGGTTTGCCAGATACCGGTTTTCCCCTATCGCAACCTCGAGATCAAGATACGGGGTGTTGCGAGAGAGCAGCGCCAGCGCAATAGAACCCTCTTCAAAGTGCAGTGCACCGGCTAACACTTTGCCCACGGCCTTGCCCTGGTAGCTGACCTGATCCCCCGCCTGACAAAGCACATCGCCCTGCTCCAAGTTCAGAATCGCCAACCGCCGTGGTGGATGACCTAGGTTGTGAACCTTGGCCACGGTTTCTTGACCGCGGTAACAGCCCTTAGACATGTGAACCGCTGAGGAAAGCCAATCGAGTTCGTGTGGCAAGGTGCGCTCATCCGCATCGCTCTGCTCTGGCCTGCCAACCGCAATCCTTAGTGCCTGATAAGCCATCAAGCCAGCTCGACCGAGATCTGGAAGAGCGTCGACTACATACTCTCGGTACGGAAAATCGAAACGCTCAGTGGCGTATCGAACGCTGGCCTTGGGCTCACTATCAAATGGGTCAATCCAACAAGGCGCATCGAGACCTAGGTCTGCGAAAGCACCGACAACCTGCTGCGATGTTCTTGAAACTAAGACCTTGGATCGAAACACCATTTTTGCCAGCCAGGCCTGCAAGTGTTCGACAGTGTCCGCAGGGGTAATCACCAAAAGCCCAGCATCGGTTGCGATGACTTTTAGCTGAAACTCAATGTGACCGTTTGGGGACAGAAGAAGCGCTTCGGTCGACTCCCCAACCTTGAGGTTGAGGATGTTCTGGCTGGTTAGGGAATGCAGCCACTTCTTAGCATCCTCACCAGATATCTCCAGAACGGCCATGTCATCGCGGATAACAATGGCTTGCCCAGCAAGCAATTGCCGCTGCTCTTGCAGTGGATTACCGAAGTGCTGATTACTCAACTTTTTCAAGCCTTGCGGAAGCATGTGACTTCAGTGGTTGTCCGAGTGCTGCCATGTCCCAAGCCCAGAGCAGGGCGCCCTCCACCAAGCCCATCAGTCTGGTGGCTGCGTTGTATTCCTTGGCATTCGGAGACCTCAGCACCGCATCGGTGGCAAGGTCGATTCGAGCCCCCTTGATCTGACCAAAGTAAAGCTCAGCCACGCCATTTGGTGTGACGATTAGTGCCTCGATATCAAATCCACCGTTTTTATTGCGCCAAAGTTCTAGGTCCTCGCGAACTGTCAGAACTTTGGTTCCATCAGAGGGCAATAGACCAGGGCCAGAGTCGGACTCAGATGCAGCCCTAGAGACTGAGAAGTACCCGCGCTCCTGTGAGATCAGTGTTCCAGCCGAGTCCTTGATCTCTGAGAGGTACTCCAGCTTGCCGACCTCGAGTGGTCTAAAGGATGCGGTTTGAAAGAACTCGATCTCCTGAGGATTCTCATCTATTGGGTAGCTGACTACACCGCTGCCGCGCCAATCACCAAGAAGGAATGTAAAGGGAGTTAGCTCAATTGGCAGATCGTCGGGGATGACGAACAAGTTAGCGCTGGCCCTTGAAGAGCTTGAAGAGAACTAGCAGGGAAATACCGCCGATTGCTAGGGATGCGAGAACGAGCAAGCCGGTGAAGAAAATCTCAAGCGCCAAGAGCATGGGGAAATTCTAACCCAGCAGGTTGAAAAGAGTGAGCACACCAAGGATGGCAAAGCTACCCGCTGCAACATAAACCTGCTGCCGCACTGTGTCCTTGGCTTTTGCAGAGACTAGGTGCTCAATGCTCACTAGGGCGATGGAAGCTCCGGCAATGCCTGCAAAGAATGTGAATGTGCGCTCGGGTTCGATATAAACCAGCGTCAAAATGCCAGAAACCAGCACCCCCACCCAGATCAAAATGATCTGCAACCACTGCTTGCTCACAGCACAAACTCTATCCGCAAAGCCAATGCGCACTATCATTTGGGTATCTGGAGGGCGGATATGGCGACGGTTTTGTTTATCACCCCCTCCAAAGACGCGCTCGCCTCCCAATTTGAATTACTGGGTCATCTGGTTACCCAGATCGCAGCGGATGCGGCCGAAATTGCAAATGCGAAAACCCACGACCTGGCAGTGTTGGACTGCAGGCAAGACCTGGTGGCAGCAAGAGGCATTGCAAGAATCCTGGTTGCAGCAGGTTGGGACACCCCGGTGCTGCTGCTGGTTCAAGATCAGGCACTTGCTGTGATCACCCCGGAGTGGGGAGCGACCGACTTCATCTTGGCCAATGCCTCACTCGCAGAAATTGACGCTCGCCTGCGGCTAGCCGTGGGCAAGGCAGTTACTACATCAGTCAAAGTCTCAACCGGGCTTGTTATCGATGAGGTTAGCTACACGGCAAAGATCAACGGCCGCACCCTTGACCTCACATTCAAAGAATTTGAGCTCCTCAGGCACCTAAATGAAAACCCGGGCAGGGTCTTTACCAGAGAGCAGCTTTTGAGTGAGGTTTGGGGTTACGACTACTTCGGTGGCACAAGAACGGTCGATGTTCACATCAGAAGACTCAGGGCAAAACTTGGCGAGCTTGAGTCACTGATTGGCACGGTGAGAAACGTCGGCTACCGACTGGACCCAAACCAAGAACTCGTTGACGAGTGAAAATTAACTTTCCGCTAACCCGCAAACTGTAAAGATTGTCTTTATGTCTGAAGAAACCACGGCGATATTCCAGCCCCAGTCTCAGCCTGATTTGCCGCAGGATCGATTTCTAGATCGCGAGCTCAGCTGGCTAGATTTCAACCAGCGCGTCCTGGAACTCGCCGAAGACAAGAGCATCCCGCTACTGGAGCGAGTGAACTTTCTCAGTATCTTCGCCTCGAACCTGGACGAGTTTTTCATGGTCCGAGTAGCCTCGCTCAAGCGCAGGGTTGCTACGGGAATCGCAGTTCAGTCCGCATCTGGACTGAGTCCACAAGAGGTGCTGCTTCGAATTTCAGAGCGCACCAGAGCGCTTCAGGCTAGACACTCGAAACTTTTCCGAGACGAGATCTCTCCCGCTCTAGAGCAGGTGGGCATTCACGTCACTCACTTTGGCAAACTAAGTGAGGCTCAGAAGGAATCGCTACACCGCTATTTCCAGCTTAATGTTTTTCCCGTCCTAACCCCGTTGGCGGTTGACCCAGCTCACCCATTCCCCTATATCTCAGGATTGTCGCTGAACCTTGCGGTGGTCTTACGCAACCCGACCACGGGTGGAGAGCACTTTGCAAGAGTGAAGGTGCCACCGCTTCTTCCGCGATTCGTGGCGGTTGATGGAACCGAGCAAACCTACGTTCCACTCGAAGATGTGATGGGTGAGTACCTAAGTGAACTCTTCCCCGGCATGGAGGTTGTAAAGCACCATGCCTTCCGAGTCACAAGAAACGAAGACCTCGAGGTTGACGAGGATGAGGGTGAAAACCTACTTGTTCAACTAGAGAAGGAGCTATTGCGCAGAAGGTTTGGTCCACCGGTTCGACTAGAAGTCGCAGAGGATATCGATCCTCAGGTATTGGAGCTCCTCTCCAGAGAACTGGACATCGAACCTCACGACGTCTATCACTTGCCCGAACCGCTAGACCTTAGAGCGCTGACAGCAATTGCCTTCCAAAAGATTCCAGAGCTTCACTTCGAACCGCACCAGATCACTACTAACCGCTACCTGCAGTCTGAGGATGACGAAGCGGCCGACATCTTTGCGGCCCTGAGACAGCGCGAGGTTCTGGTCCACCACCCCTACGAGTCTTTTGCAACCTCGGTTCAGGCATTCTTAGAGCAGGCTGCTGCCGACCCCCAAGTTTTGGCGATCAAGCAGACCCTCTACCGCACAAGCGGTGACTCGCCAATTGTTGATGCGCTCATCGATGCCGCCGAGGCTGGCAAGCAGGTATTGGCTTTGGTTGAGATTAAGGCCCGTTTTGACGAGCAGAACAACATCGGCTGGGCCAGGAAGCTTGAGGCAGCAGGAGTCCACGTGGTCTATGGAATTGTCGGCCTGAAGACCCACTGCAAGCTATCGCTGGTGATTCGCCAGGAGGGCAACCAGCTTCGTCGCTACTGCCACATCGGAACTGGAAACTACAACCCAAAGACCGCAAGGTATTACGAGGACCTTGGTCTTCTCACCTCGCGTCAGTCGGTTGGTGAAGACCTGACCAAGTTGTTCAATCAGCTCTCTGGATTCTCTTCCGCACCAAACTACGAGTCGCTACTGGTCTCTCCCAACGGGGTGAGGGAAGGACTAACAGCGCGGATTCAGCGCGAAATTGAACACAAAGAGGCCGGCAGACCAGCTCGTATTCGACTCAAGATGAACTCGCTGGTGGACGAGCAGATTATTGATCAGCTTTATCTGGCATCGGTTGCCGGAGTAGAGATTGAGGTGCTGGTTCGCGGCATGTGTGCCCTAAAGCCAGGGGTGCCGGGCCTTAGTGAAACGATCAAGGTCCACTCTGTGCTGGGCCGCTACCTCGAACACAGCCGCATCTTTTACTTTGAAAACGGTGGCGATCCAGATGTCTTTATCGGTAGTGCCGACATGATGCACCGAAACCTCGATAGACGCGTTGAAGCGCTGGTGAAAATCACTCAGCCTGACCAAATCAAAGAGCTAAGGGAGCTACTCGATCTAGGCATGAGCGAGACCATTTCGGTTTGGAAGCTAAGTAGTACCGGAACCTGGCAGCGGAAAACTGCAGATGCAAATGGTGATCAACTGATCGACATGCAGGATGAATTGATGGCGAGAACGCTTGTGAAGAAGCGGAGTCGCTAATGACTGTCTACGCAGCTGGAGTTGTCCCTTGGCGAGAAACCAAGACCGGATTTGAAGTTCTCCTGGTTCACCGCGAGTACTACAACGACTGGGGCTTCCCTAAAGGCAAGCAAGATCCTGGCGAACTCCTACCTGAGACTGCGGTTCGAGAGCTGAAGGAAGAAGCTGGGCTGTCGGTAAAGCTCGGTAGAAAACTCGACATCATCCGCTACCAGGTCGGCGATCAGGACAAAGAGGTCCACTACTGGGCCTCAAAGGTCAAAGACAAGGCCATCAAGAAACAAAAGTTTGAGGCAAACGCTGAAATCGCAAAATGCGAGTGGGTAAAGGCCGAGCAGGCCGCAGAACTTCTAAGTTACGAGCATGACCGCAATCTACTGAAGCTGTGCCTAGATCTTCACAAAGAAAAAGAACTTGAGACTCGAGCGGTGATCATTCTTCGCCACGCCAAAGCAACCTTGAGATCGGACTGGAGAGGTGAAGAGGCAAAGCGACCCCTGCTGCCTGAAGGCGTTGCTCAGGCAACGCGCTTGGTAAACCTGTTGGCAGCCTATGGCCCAAAGGAGTTGGTCACCTCACCTTGGAAACGCTGCCACGACACAATCGAGCCTTACGCGAAAAAAACCAAGCGCACCCTTGTTGAGCGCGGTCAGCTAACCGAACTTTCCAATAAGCGCAGGCCGCTGAGCACCAAGAAAGTGGTTGCCTCTTTGCTCGGTGACTCCAACTCTGGTCTGATTTGCACCCACAGACCAGCGCTTCCGAGCGTTCTGGAGCCACTGGCCAGCGCTGCAAGCAAGGACCTCAGGAAGCACATCATGGAGGCAGCGGCCCTAAAGCCCGGTGATTTTATTGTGCTGCGACTAACCCTCGGATCTAAGCCGAAGGTTGCTTCTGCCGAGCTATGCAACTGGACATCGATACTCGAGGAAACACAATCCAACAGCTAATGGTTATCTAAACCATGATCGAAAACGTCACCGCTGACTTACCCGAGCTAATTGCAAAAGATGGTAAACCGGCCAGGGTTTTGGTGACCGGCGCTACCGGGTACATCGGTGGTCGACTAATTCGAGAACTACTCGCTCATAACTATCGCGTCAGAGTGCTCGTTCGTAATGCGGACAAGCTACGCGATTACCCATGGGTTCATCAGGTGGAGATTACCGAGGGTGATGCAGCCAACCCCGAGATTCTCGAAAAAGCACTGAGCCAAATTGATGTCGCCTATTACCTTCTTCACGCTTTGAACTCCCCCAAAAACTTCGAGCAGGAAGAGGCGGATCTCGCAACCAAGTTCGCTTCGGCCGCGAAGGTCAACAACGTCTCCCGAATTGTTTACCTCGGCGGAATGACCTCTGAGGATGGTGAACTTTCTCCTCACATGGCTGCCAGAACCGAGACTGGAGAAATCCTGCGAAACAGCTCGGTTCCAACCATTGAACTGAGGGCCGGGGTGGTGATTGGCTCAGGTTCAGCATCTTTTGAGATGCTGCGTCACCTAACTGAGCGGCTTCCGATCATGGTGACGCCAAAGTGGCTCAAGAATCGCATTCAACCGATTGCGATTCGAGATGTTTTGCGATACCTGGTGGGATCGGCAACCATTGACAAGAGCGTCAACCGAGCATTTGACATCGCTGGGCCGGATGTCTTCACCTATATGGAGATGATGCAGCAGTATGCCGAGGTTGCCGGTCTGAGAAGACGCATCATCCTGCCCCTGCCAGTTCTGACCCCAAGACTTGCATCGGGCTGGATCGGACTTGTCACCCCGGTTCCAGTAACCCTTGCGAAGCGCTTGGTGGCATCTCTTAAGCATGAGGTTGTTGCCAAGGAAGATGACATCAGAAAATACATTCCCGATGCTCCCGGCGGCCGCACCTCTTTCAAAAAGGCGGTGGAGCTTGCCCTAACTCGGGTGAAAGATCTTGAGGTTGAAACCAGGTGGTCAAACGCGACCACTCCAGGCACTCACTCTGAACCACTTCCAACCGATCCCGACTGGGCCGGAGGTTCGCTCTATGTCGATAAGCGCGAATACATAACTAAAGACTCTCAGCAGGAGGTTTGGAAGCGAATCGAGGCAATCGGCGGAGACAACGGTTATTCAACAGCCACCTGGGCCTGGGAGCTACGCGGTCTGATGGACCGCTTTGTCGGTGGCGTTGGACTTCGACGCGGTAGGCGAGACCCAAACAATCTGATGGAGGGTGAGGCACTGGATTTCTGGCGAGTTGAAAAAATCGAGCGCCCCAAACTATTGCGCCTCAGGGCAGAGATGAAACTGCCCGGGCTTGCCTGGTTGGAGTTCCGAACCTTTGAACTGCCAAGCGGTGAAACTCTGTTGGTGCAGCAGGCCTTCTATCATCCCAAGGGGCTATTCGGGCATGCCTACTGGGCTGCAGTTTTTCCAATGCACGGAATCGTGTTCCCATCGATGGCCAAGAAACTGGCTGGTAAGGGCTGCAGAAAAGCTCCGAATAGTTAGGCTTTCGGAATGACCAAAGTCCGCTTCGCAGTAATTGCCCTGCTATTTGTCGGCTTTGTCTGGGGCGCAGCCTTTGTCTTGATGAAGGATGCAATTGAGCAGCAGCCTTACATGGATTTTCTAGCCACTAGGTTCAGCGTTGCAGCCCTCGCGATGGTGATTCTGAGACCAAAGGTCTCGCTTGCATTTGCCAAGGGAGACATCGCATTCGGGGCACTTATCGGGTTTGTTCTAGCCCTTGGTTACATAACCCAAACCATTGGGCTTGAGGCAACAACCGCGGCAATGAGTGGTTTCCTAACCGGGCTTTATGTCGTGCTAACGCCTCTTCTTGCTTGGCTAGTTCTGCGCGAGAAGATCTCGATGAAGATTGCCCTGGGTGCATTATTGGCTGCAGTTGGTTTGGGCATCCTCTCTGGGGCTGCGGAGAGTGTCGAGTTCCAGATCGGGCAGCTTTGGCTGATTGCCTGCGCCGTGATGTATGCGGTGCACATTCTTCTGCTTGGAAAGTTCGGTAAAGGCCGTGACTCTTACCGCTTTGCGATGCTACAAATTGCAGCCGTGGCTGTGGTGACATGGGCATTTGCCCTGCTCGATGGCTACCAAGCGCCACCAAATGCTTCGGTATGGTTCGCGATTTTGTTCACGGCATTGCTATCAACAGTGTTTGCATTTTGGGTCCAGACCTGGGCCCAGACAATTCTTGAGCCTTCTCGAGTGGCACTTTTGATCACCTCTGAGGTGGTCTTCACGGCACTCATTGCCGTCTCGGTTGGGCAGGAGCCAGCAACCCTCGCCATGGTGATTGGTGGTTCGGTAACGCTGGTTGCGATGCTGCTGGTTGAGTGGCCGACTAAATCAAAGTCCGGCAGATTCCAGGAGCGCCTGGAGTTTTGAGTTCGAGGCGATCTCAGCTTCAGACCTTGCCATCGCGATTGGGAGCCTTCGACGAAGCAAATCCTCCCGGGTCACTACATCCTCGTGACGGATGATGTAGTGCACTTCTTGTTCGGTGATTCCAAGTCCCGGCACAAGTTCGACAATCTCATCGGCATCCGCCAGGATCTCGAATGCTCTCTCTCCATGGCGACGCCAGGTTGACTCAGCAATCCGCTTTGCGGCAGCAGCGTCTGGTGATCGACCAACAAGCTGAGCCTCAAATTGAGCGAATCTGGATTGATCACCCTCGCCAAACCAATCCCTTGGTTTTGAGACATTGAATCCAAGTCTCGCCAGCTCATCAACGACCTCTTGGCCGACGTTTAGGCAGTCGGTGAGCTTTCCTCCAAGGACACTAACGACAGCCTTTGTCGAATCGACCTCGATGATGTGCTTTCGACTTAGCTGATGCCAATCCTGGGTGCTGGCCTGGGATGCATTCTCAATTACCAGCGGTCGTACACCACTTCGCTCCGAAATGATTTCATCGGCAGTGATCTGAACACCTTCGAGCTGGTTGTTGATCTGCCTCAGGACAAACTCTCGATCAACCTCGTCGACCTGGGTCTGGGGGTCTTGAACTCTGGTGTCAGTGGTGCCGATCATGGAGCGATCCCCCATCGGCAAGACATAAAACAATCGGCCCTGCTCATCCCAAAACGCCAATACCTGATTGTCTTTTGTGATTTTGCGATTCAAGGTCAGGTGAACACCCTTGGAAAACACCAGACCCGCTTTGGTCCTGGAATCCAACAGTGCAGAAACACCCTCGGCAAAAGGGCCGGCGGCGTTTACTACCGCTTTTGAGGTGACGACCCTTTCGCCGTCTCTGCCTTTAAGTTTCAATGACCATGACTGTTCGAACTCTGCACCCACCAGCTCGGTGTAGTTTTCAGCCTGAGCGCCAAAGCGCTTGGCGTGACGAATGAAGTCATATACAAATCTGGCATCAGTATCAGGCAGATAGGCATCGTAGTAGCGCACTGCTTTACGACCACTGATCAGGTGTGGTTCTAGAGATTTAGCCTGCTTCGCCGAATACGAACTTGGGGCCTTGGTGCCGAACAGGCCGATGCCCCAGTAGAACAAGGTTCCGAAAGTTCCCAATAGGCGACCAAAAGGTGCGGTCTTTCCAAGCGAAGCTAAAAAGCCAATCTCTTTGATCTGGTTTGGGTAGGAGCGCATGAGTCTGTTGCGAGCCAGGCAAAGTTTGAAGACAAGCAAAAACTCATAGCTCTGCAGGTATTTGATGCCACCCCAAACCAGGTTGCTGGATTGCTGTGAGGTGAATGAGGCAAAGTCAGATTTGTCGATGAGCAACACTCGTTGACCGGCTGCACTGAGCGCTGCGGCCGAGACCGCACCGTTGATGCCGGCTCCGACAATTACCACATCAAAGTCTGTGACTTGATTGGTATTGTCGTTTTTTGTTTGAGTTTGATTACTCATAGCTCAAAGCATAAACCAAGGTTTGTAAGCTTTGGGGAGAGGTTTCAAGGAGGAAATCGTGGCGATACTCTCGATCGATGCCGGCACCACAGGCGTTACCGCCCTGGTAGTTAGTGACGCAGGCGAAATTCTTGCTCGCGGTTACCAAGAGTTTCCCCAACATTTTCCAAACCCGGGCTGGGTCGAGCACGAACCAGAAGAGATTTGGCAGGCCACGCTCTCTGCAACCAAGCAGGCTTTGGCTCAAAGCAGCGCGACCCCGGTCGCAATTGGAATTACCAACCAGCGCGAGACCGCGGTGGTTTGGAATCGAGAGAATCTATCCAGCCCCACGAAGGCGATTGTCTGGCAGGACCGCAGAACCGCGGACCTAACCGACGAACTCAACGAGATCAACTCTGGCGACTGGATCAGATTCCGAACCGGTCTCAAACTTGACCCCTACTTCACCTCAAGCAAGTTTCTGTGGTGGAAGAAAAACCTGCCTCAGGTTTGGGCTGAAGTTGAAGCAGGATCGCTCGCCCTGGGGACCATTGACTCATACCTGTGCGCTCGAATCTCTGGCGGAGCACTACACATCACCGATGCCACCAATGCCTCAAGAACTCAGTTGATGAATCTTGAAACCTGCGAGTGGGATCCTGAACTGCTCCAGGCATTTGGGATACCCGGCTCGGCCTTACCGAAGATTGTTCCAAGCTGGGGTAACTATGGATCATCGAACCCAGAGCACTTCCTGGGGTTATCGATACCAATTACAGGCATGGCGGGAGATCAGCAAGCTGCGCTATTTGGCCAGTGCGGCTTCGAGGTTGGAGATTCAAAATCAACTTATGGAACCGGTGCCTTCATTCTTACCAACACCGGTTCTGAGATCAGGCACTCGGACAATGGACTGTTGGCAACCATGGCCTACCTCTCCCCTGAGGGTGAAAAGGTTTATGCCATTGAGGGCTCAGTGTTCGTTGCGGGAGCTGCGGTTCAGTGGCTTCGCGACTCACTTGGCATCATCAAATCATCGCCGGAGGTTGAAGAGCTGGCGCTGAAAGCAGGCTCTAGTCATGGCGTGACTTTTGTCCCAGCGCTCACTGGACTTGGCGCTCCCTACTGGGACCCACAGGCTCGCGGAACCCTGATGGGATTAACCCGCGGTAGCGACCGCGGTGCTATCGCTTACGCGACCCTTGAAGGAATTGCCTTTCAGGTGAAGGCGGTGCTCGATGCCATGGCGCAAGACCTAGGTCATGCACTCAGTGGAATACGTGTTGATGGTGGCGCGGCGGCGAATGATCTGCTCATGCAAATTCAAGCCGACTGTCTAGACACCCAGGTAATCCGAGCCAAGAACCTTGAGAGCACGGGACTTGGCGCAGCCCTGCTGGCAGGTTTAGGAGCGGGCATCTTTAGCTCACTGTCCGACCTTGAAAAACTGAACCCTGCGGCCAAAAAGTTCGTGCCCGAGAAGGATCGAAGCCACGAGTACTCGAGGTGGCTGCAGGCAGTGAAATTGATTCGGGAGTTTGAAAACTAAGCTAATTGCGTGTTTGATCCCGAGTCCAAGCTAGCCGCCCAAGCGCTGAGCGCTGGCTACGCAGCCGATAACGTGCTATCGGATCTCTCAATTAGTTTCAACACTGGCTCAATCACCGCCATCATTGGTCCTAACGGTGCGGGTAAGAGCTCACTGCTAAAGGCCCTCGCCAGAAAGATCAAGCCTGAGTCGGGCGCAGTACTACTTGACGGCGTTTCAATCACCAGCCTCAAGAAAACAGAGCTAGCGGGTCAAATCGGATACCTCGGTGCACTACCGGTAGCCAGAAGCAACGAAACTGTTTTTGAAATGGTCTCGCGCAGTGCAATGAGCGCTGCTGGGATCTCTCGTGTTAGCCCTCGCCTTAAGGAAGAGATCATCCAGCTGCTGGAGCGAACCGGACTTAGCGATTCCGCGGAACGAAAAGTTGGAGAGCTATCCTCGGGTACTAGGCAGTCCGCGGTGATTGCCGCAGCCTTGGTTGCAAACCCGAAAGTCTTGCTTTTGGATGAGCCGACCAGCTCACTGGATTACTCGCACCAGCTTCAGGTCATCAACCTGCTCTCATCCCTCAAGCGCGAGCGCGGAATGACCATTGTCACCGTGATTCACGACTTGAACTTGGCGGCCAGATTTGCCGACTCTGTAGTGATTCTGAAGAACGGCCAAATTGTCGATCGTGGCGCGCCCAAGGAAGTAATTACTCCTCAAAACCTCGCGACAGCTTTCAACATTCTGGCCAGAGTTATTGAAGATCCGGTGGGAAAGACTCCCCTGGTGATTCCGATTAGACAGCTGGGCTAATCGCTTTTTCGCAAACTACAGCGCATAATTGGAATGTAGTTCACCAGGTGAAGGCGCGGTTGCTTAGGCAACACCAAAGAGGGTTTGCGCCTATCGGTGGATGAGGGCGAGGACTGGGCCCGTCAAATAAATCGGTCACTTGTTTGGTTGTGAAACTCAATGCGAATTCTGCTCATTGGAGCAGGCGGAGTTGGTGACGCCATCGTCAAAATTGCCGCCGATCGTAATTTCTTCGAAAAACTAATAGTCGCTGACTATGCCCTGGAGCGCGCTGAAAAGAGCGTTGCCTGGGTTGGCCAGTGGCACGCTGAGGAGGTCGCCAGCAAGTTTGCTGCTGACCAGATTGATGCCTCAGATCCGGCTCAGGTGACAGCACTAGCCCAAAAGCACAACGCCACCCACATCGTGAACGCTGTAGAACCAAGGTTCGTGCAGTCGATCTTTGAGGGAGCGCTGGCCGCGGGCGCAAACTACATGGATATGGCGATGAGCCTCAGTCACCCGCACCCAACAGACCCATTCAACACTCCGGGCGAGAAGTTGGGTGACTGGCAGTATGAGCACTCCAAGGACTTTGCGGAAAAGGGTCTCCTAGCTCTAATCGGTACCGGTGCCGAGCCTGGAATCTCAAACATTTTTGCTCGTTACGCCCAGGACCACCTGTTCTCCGAGATCGATGAAATCGCGATCATGGACGGTGGAAACCTCGTGGTGACAAACGATGAAGGCGAAGAGATCTTTGCGCCGTCATTCTCAATCTGGACCGTGATCGAGGAGTGCCTAAACCCACCGCTTATCTGGGAAAAGGACAAGGGCTGGTTCACCACCAAGCCATTCTCTGAGCCAGAGCTCTTTGAGTTCCCGGAGGGCATTGGACCAGTGAAGTGCGTAAACGTTGAGCACGAGGAAGTAAACATGCTTCCCCGCACCATGAATGCTAAGCGTGTCACCTTCAAGTACGGCCTGGGTTCCGAGTTCATCTCGGTCCTCAAGACTCTTCACGCTCTTGGTCTAGACAAGGTAAACCCGGTTTGGGTTAGAACTAGAAACGGCAAGGCGCAGGTCTCGCCAAGAGACGTGGTTGCCGCCGTGCTACCAGACCCAGCATCCCTTGCCGACCGAATGACCGGCAAGACCTGCGCTGGAACTCTAGTAACCGGTAAGGGTAAAGATGGTGCGCAGCGCGCCACCTACCTCTACCACGTTGCCGACACCGAGTGGACCAACCGCGAGTACGATGCCCAGGCGGTAGTTTGGCAGACGGCTCTAGTCCCGGTGATTTCCCTTGAACTACTCGCCAAGGGCGAGTGGAGTGGGGTTGGAGTCAAGGGTCCAGAGGAGTTTGACGCCAAGGTGTTTCTAGACCTCATGCAGACCGGTTACAAGCAAAACTGGGAAGCACAGGACAGGGATCCCGCGAACCCGAGCGTAATCTCGGAAGATTAGTGGGCTAAGCCCTGATAAAGTATCAGGGCTTAGGGGCCTCTAGCTCAGTTGGTTAGAGCAACGGACTTTTAATCCGTGGGTCGTGGGTTCGAGCCCCACGGGGCCTACAAATTCACCTAAGGAGAGACAGCAATGCTCTTTCCACTTCTTACTCAACGGCTCTCCATTTCGCCGCTACAGCTGAGTGATCTAGATGCCTTCATCTCCTATCGACAAGACCCTGAGATAGCACGTTTCCAAAGCTGGGACCCAAGCTATTCGACCGCTCAGGGCGCTGACCTTATTCAGTCCCAACGTGGTGTGGATTTCCCCGCACCCGACGAATGGCTGCAGATTGGGATTCGCCTGGGGGCAAATAGTGAATTAGTTGGCGATCTAGCGCTCCACGCGATGAAGGAGCCGGGTGAGTTTGAAATCGGATTTAGCGTCGCGACCGAGCACCAGGGTCAGGGCTACGCCTTTGAGGCCGCGAAAGCGCTGCTGGATAAGTTGTTTCAAGAGCGCGGAGCAGTGTCAGTGGTGGCGTTTACAGATTCGAGAAATACTTCGTCGAAAGCTCTGTTGAGAAAGCTCGGCTTCATTGAAGACCCAACCAGGAGTTGGATTGAAGAATTCAAAGGCGAGACCGTAGAGGTGCTTTTTTTCGAACTAGTTCGACCTGCTCCGCAGGAATTTGCTAGTTCACACCCAGCAGGTCAATAACAAACACCAGGGTTCTGCCGGATAGCGAGTGGCCTGCACCTGCTGGGCCATAAGCCAGCTCTGGTGGGCAGATGAGCATCCTGCGGCCACCAACCTTCATTCCCGGAATGCCTTCTTGCCAGCCCTTGATCAGACGCTGTAGCGGGAATGTGATTGACTCCCCTCGGCTCCACGAGGAGTCAAACTCCTCGCCGGATTCATAATCAACACCGAGGTAGTGAACCTCAACCGTTGCACCAGTTGGGGCTTCAGCTCCGTCGCCAACCACGAGGTCTTTGATGATTAGGGTCGTTGGAGCTGGCTCCATCATGGGTTCTACTTCAGGGCGTTCGAGATTAGTCATAGGCAAAAGTATGCCGAAGAAACGCAGCTATTTTTTGAAAAAGACCGCTTTGACAAAGTTGAAAGCAACATAGACACCAATCACTCCAACGATTCCGTAGACCAGGTAATCCAGAATCTGGGCAAATTCCTCACCCTGCTTCCAGTTCTCGCCAAGGTTGATGCCAATCGTGATCCAGATCGAGTTCCAGATGATGATTCCGACGGAACTAAACAGATAGAACTTAGCAATGCCCATCTTCACAAGCCCGGCTGGAATGCTGACCAGCGAGCGAATGATTGGGAACATGCGGCCAAAGAGAACCAATGGTCCTCCATAGCGCTCAAACCAGTTCATGGTGCGCTTGAGGTCTTTTAGTGGCAGTCCGACATACTTGCCGTGCTTTCCCACTATCGCCTCGAGTCTCTCCTCGGTAAAGAAGTAGCCAAGTGCATACAAGAGTGAAGCCCCTACGAGTGCGCCCACTGTCGTGGCGATGAGGGCCTCGATAAAACTAAAGGTGCCTAGCGCGACATTGAAGCCGGTCAAAAGCAGAATCGCTTCGCTTGGGATTGGTGGCACGATCACTTCGAGGGCAATGATCAAAGCTGCGCCAACCAAACCAATTTGATTGATAACTGAAATTGCAAACTCGATCACCCAAGAACCCTACCGAGCGCAGAGTGGGATTCAATCGAGAATCGCTCTACTCAGCGCTATTTTTCAGCTGGTGTGGCTGCCTTTACCAAGGCCTCAAACAGCCTGAGATCATCGAGGGTTTGCTCCGGGTGCCACTGAACAGCTATCCCGAACGGGTGCCCCTCAACCTCAACCGCTTGAACAATGCCATCTGGTGAGTAGGCCGAGACCAGCAATCCCTCGCCGGGTTCGTCGATTGCCTGGTGGTGATAGAGCGCAGCGTTTGGCACCTTGTCTCCAACAATCTCGTGAAGCTTTGATCCGGCTCGAACCGACATCTGCATCTGGGCGAAATTGCCGCCACCGGGCTGATAGCGATTGTCACCAATCAGGTCAGGGAGGTGCTGAATCAGGGTTCCACCGCGGTTCACATTCAGCATTTGCGAACCACGGCAGATGCCCAGAAAAGGTAGCTCCATTTGAATTGCTGCGGTTATAAGTTCGTCCTCCAGGAGATCGCGAAGTCGGTCTGGGTTCTCTGCCTGAGCGTGGGGCTCGTGGCCGTATCTGGTCGACTCGACATCTCTACCGCCGGTAATCACCAGACCGTCCAAGCCCGAGAGGAGATTCCTGGCATCAGAAGAGTCGATTTGTTGGGGAGGCAGGATCAAGGCTATGCCTCCGGCCCGGGTCACGCCTTCTAGATAGAAGGCTGGGAGCATCGCCATTTCGGTGTCCCATACCCCAGTTTGCCCCCGCTGACGATAGCTGGTTAGTCCAATCACAGGCTTCATGCACTCAAGTTACCCTGCGGGGAGTGAATTGGAGGTAAATGCTGAAGTTTTCTCTGGCTTATAGCTGCTGGTTGCTGGCAGACTTATGGAGTAAATCCTCGACCTTGGGCGGTGAGTCATGTCTGAACTCGAAATCGACTTCGCTGAAGCGATCGAACTAGGTGACCTCAAGGCAATCTCACAAAAGCTTGAGGAGCTAGCTCCGCACGAAATTGCAGAGGAGATTTTCCGCCTCGACACGGTTGAGAGCACCCTGGTCTGGAGGCTCCTACCCAAGGATGTTGCGCTAGAGGTATTCGAAGAGCTTGACGCCGAAAACCAACAGCAGATTCTCTCTGGCATGCGCGAGCAGGCCTTCAGGGATCTGCTCGAGCGCATGGATCCGGATGACCGTGTTCGCCTCCTGGGGGAGGCACCTGCAAGTTTTGTGAAGCGGGTCCTCGCGGGTTTGAGCCCCAAAGAGCGCAGGATGACCGCCGAGCTACTGGGTTATCCAGAGGAGACCGTAGGTCGCTACATGTCTCCCGAGGTAATCAGCATCGCCGACACCACACCGGTTCCTGAGATTCTTGCGACGCTTCGACGCAAGGGCAAGACGGCCGAGACCATCTCGGTATTAGCCGTTGTTGATAAGTCCAAGACTTTTGTGGGCCTTATTGAGCTCGAACAGTTGGTCCTAGCCGACGAGGAGCTAACTGCTGCTGATGTTGCCGATCAAGATGCAGCAACTGTGCTGGTGACAGACGCTGCCGAGGATGCGGCAAGACTGCTGCAGGACACTAACTATCTAGCGGTTGTGGTTTTGGACACCGAGGACCGAGTGGTTGGTGTGTTGACAGTTGACGACGCCATCGACATCTTGGAAGAGGCTCACAGCGAGGACATCGCTCGTCAGGCTGCATCTCTGCCTTCCTCAGGTCACTATCTCTCGGGCAAGGTGTTCACGCTCGCAAGGTTGAGAATCGTTTGGCTTTTGTTCCTGGTAGTCGCTGCCACATTGACAGTCTCAGTGCTGCAGCTATTTGAAAGTGAACTGGAGCGCTACACCGCACTGGCGCTGTTTATGCCGATGCTGATTGGAACCGGTGGAAACGTCGGTGCTCAAGCTGCAACCAGTGCGGTTCGTGCGATTGCCCTGGGTGAGGTAAGGCCGCAGGATGTGCTGCGTGTTGCCTGGCGTGAATCAAGAGTTGGGCTGCTGCTTGGAATCGGACTTGGCCTAGTTGGCTTGGTGGCTGGTTGGCTGGTTGCCGGTTGGCAGGTTGGTGCGACTGTAGCTATCGCGATCACGGTGGTGTGCATGTGGGCCGCAACTGTTGGTGCAGTAATGCCTCTTGCCGCAAAGGCCCTAAAAATCGACCCAGCGGTTATCTCATCACCGATGGTGACAACCCTGGTAGATGCGACCGGACTGGTTATCTACTTCTTGATTGCTGGAGTAATGCTCGGGCTTTAGTTGCGCTTACCAAAAAAGGCGTCTGCAACAACGTAGAGGAACATGCCGATGATGGTGATGATCCCGACAGAGATAACTGCCATCAGCACGGTGATCTCGTTTACTGGAAACACTGCTCTCCCCTATTGGTCCTAGCCGTATAGTTCTTCTCCCTCAAGGGTAAACCCTGAGGTTGGTTTTTTTCTTCTCTCAAACCGATACTGAGCGATGATTACAAAACTCAGCCATAGCACCTGCATCACCGCAATTACGCGCTCGGATAAGCCAACCAGTGGTTGACCAGGCTCGAGCCAAGTCAGTAGAAACCAGACGGTAGTGGCACCCATAACCAAGGTGGCACCAATTGCACCCCAGGGCCTCAGGCTCCAGTGGTAATTCTTCGATCGCTTGATTGCAACCAACGGCCAAATGCTGAAAAGCAAGAATGCAACGGATGCGAAGAACCTATGCGCATCCGAGTAGCTGGTTTGGGTTGGAGTTGCAAAGATCGTGAATCCAAAGCTTGCAATTCCTGCAAGAAGCAAGGTTATCCGAGCAGCCTTACCTAAGGACTTTGCACTCCAAGCCGCTACCAGAGTGAGTGTCGAACCAAACAGAAAGAAGCTGGTTTGCACCCACTTCACCGGTGAATCATCGGCAGCCAAATCCGAGATCGTTTTCGCTATCGGGTCATACCCTGGCCACAGTGCAGCAGAGATGGTCCATCCCAAGACGTTTTGAAACGGGCCGATTACCGCCGCTACAACAGCCCAGATTCCGATGGCCGGCATCAGCTGTTCGCCATTCGAGCCAAGAACTCCTTGGTTCGCTCGAGTTTTGGGTTTTCAAAGAACTCTTTGGCCTCACCCTGCTCATAGATTTTGCCCTGCTCCAAAAAGATCACCCAGTCAGCAACCTCTTTGGCAAATGAAAGCTCATGAGTGGCCATCAGAATGGTTGTACCGCCCTTTTTCAGGTCACGGATAAGGTCCAAAACTTCGCCAACCAGCTCGGGGTCCAAGGCGGATGTGACCTCATCCAAAAGCAACACTTTCGGATCCATTGCCACGGCTCGAACTATGGCGGTGCGCTGTTGCTGGCCGCCGGAAATCTTGTCGGGGTAGGAATTTGCTCGGTCACCCAAACCAATGCGCTTTAACCACGACATAGCAATTTGTTCTGCTTCGGCCCTGGCCAACTTCTTCACGTGACGGAGGGCAAGAGTGATGTTCTGCAAGATGCTTAGGTGAGAGAAGAGGTTGAAGGACTGAAAGACCAAGCCCACTTCGGCACGCACCTTGTCCTGGTTTACACCTGGCGCAGAAATCTCTTCTGTTTCGAGAAAGATCCGTCCATCTGAGATCTCTTCAATTAGGTTCACGCAGCGGAGCAAGGTCGATTTACCGGAACCCGATGCTCCAATTAGCGCCACAATCTGACCCGGGAAAACCTCTAGATCTATGCCATCTAAAACAGCTCGATCCTCGTAGTGCTTTTTGAGGTTGACCACTCTGAGTCTGGGTTTAGACCAATCGATCACAGACTCACCCCCGCCTGCTCTTTGTCGCTAAGGCGCTTGGTGACGTAATCAGCCAGGCGAATTGTTGGAATTGCCAGCAGCACAAACATCAGCCCTGCCAGAACGTATGGGGTGAAGTTGGCAAACTTGGCCACCTCAATCTGTGCGCCTCTTACTGCGTCGATCGCTCCCAAGACAGAGATCAAACCCACGTCTTTTTGAAGCGCCACAAAGTCATTCATCAGAGGTGGTACAACCTTGCGCACCGCCTGCGGCAAAACCACCAGGCGCATGGATTGTGAATTGGTAAGTCCAAGCGATCTCGCCGCCAAGCGCTGCGAGGAATGAACCGATTCGATGCCGGCTCGAAAGACTTCGGAAACATATGCACTGTAGGTCAGTGTGAGTGCGATGGTGCCCAAAACCTCGGCTGGGATTCGACCTAAAAATTCAAGCCTGAGGCCTGGAATTCCAAAGCCAACTAGATACAAGACAATGATCAGCGGCATGCCGCGGAAAAGGTCGACATATCCCTTTGCCAGCATGCGAAGTGGGAAAAACACCGGTGATTTCAGGGTCCGCATAATCGCCAGCAATAAACCGAAAATCACCACAAGTACGGCTGCTACAGCCAGAACTCTTAGGTTGAGAAGCAAGCCATCTAGCACCCTGGGCCATGCTTGAACGGCTACTTCCCAGGAGAAGAAGGACTCTTGGACCCTGGTCCAACCAGGGGTGGCAATCAACCCAAACCAAACCACGATTGCGAAAACCAGCGTCGAGATAAAGGCAACCAGGACAGACCTAGAGCGCTGGGAGCGACGGTAGAGTCTGCGGTCTAGCTCTGCCTTCGATACTTCGGAATCAGAAAGTGCCATGGTTTCCTAATGGAAGTGGGTGGGGTTTTCACCCCACCCACTATCTCAGATTTTGAACTACTTCAGAACCGGAGCGTTTGCATAGCCTGCGAGCCACTTGGCCTCGAGCTCTGCAAGAGTGCCGTTCTCGCGCAGGCGGTCAACTGCTGCAGAAACTGCTGCGGTTAGCGGTGAACCCTTGTCTAGTACTAGACCAAAAGAGTCTCCGGCCTCAGCACCCTCGAGCTGACCAAGGATCTTTCCACCTTCTAGCTCAACAGCGGTTAGGTAGAAAGCGGTTGGTAGGTCAACAACAATTGCATCAACCTGACCGTTTGCCAGTGCAGCCTTGGCGTCATCGTTTGAGTTGAACGCGAGTGCGCCCTGAGTTGGCTTGATGATGTCCTCGATGGCCTTGAGGCTGGTGGTTCCGGTTGCAGCGCCGATTAGAAGACCCTGCAAGTCAGCAAGAGAGGTTGCATTCTCAGCGGCAGATCCCGCAACGGTGATCACGGTCTGTGCGGTGTAGTAGTAAGGGGATGAGAAGTCAACGGCTGCCTTGCGCTCCTCGGTGATGGAGTACTGCTGCAGGTTGAAATCAAAGTTCTTTGCGCCTGGCTGAATCGCCTCATCGAAGGTGGTGCGAACCCAGACAACATCCTCTGGTGCGAAGCCGAGCTCGGCTGCGATTGCATATGCAACAGCTGCCTCAAAGCCCTCTCCGGACTCAGGTGCATCGCCTACAACCCATGGCTCATAGGCAGGTAGGCCGGTACCGATGGTTAGCTTGCCCTCGGTCAGAGTCTGCAGCGTGGCAGTTGTCTCTTCGGCGGTTGGGGTAGCAGCGGTCTCCTGTGGAGCACATGCGCTGAGGGATAGTACGGTGGCTGCGGATGCAGCGAGCGCCACGATGGCGCGGGTTAGTTTGGACAAAAGGATCTCCTTGGTTAATGTGCGTTGCTAATGGATGAGATTCTGTCGAGAAAACTCGCCGCACCAGGCTTGGTGACGATCTGTTACAACTAATTTACAAGCACCGAATTCCCTCAAGTGCCTTTGTTACGCCAAATGGCGTAGGCTTTTCGCTAATCGCAAGCCTGCGCAATCCCCCAAAATCTTTGGAGCTCACTTGCATCTGCACGAATGGAAAAAGGTAGCGCTGTCTCAGCGCGGTGCTGACCTGCTTGATGCCCTTTCTGAGCGGGTTGTAGTTGCCGATGGTGCGATGGGCACCATGCTTCAGGAGCGCAAGCCAACCCTCGAGGATTTCCAAGGTCACGAGGGTTGCAATGAAATTCTGAACATCACAAGACCCGACATCGTCATCGATGTCCACAATGCCTACTTCGAGGCAGGAGTGGACTGTGTTGAAACAAACACCTTTGGTGCCAACTGGTCGAATCTCTCCGACTACGGAATCGATAATCGAATTCAGGAGCTTGCTCGCGCGGGGGCTGAGCTGGCAAGACAGAGCGCAGACAGCTTCACTGCAAAAGATGGAAAGCAGCGCTGGGTGCTGGGCTCAATGGGACCGGGAACCAAGCTTCCGACTTTGGGTCACACCAGCTATTCACACCTTTTGGAAACCTTCAAGCTCCAGGCACTAGGTCTAATCGAAGGCGGAGCGGATGCCTTTATGGTCGAGACCTCGCAGGACCTACTTCAAACCAAGGCAGCTGTTAATGCCTGTCGAAAAGCAGTGGTTGAATCCGGAATTAGGCTGCCGCTGTTTGTAGAGGTAACGGTAGAGACCACGGGAACCATGTTGCTCGGCACCGAGATTGGCGCAGCCCTGACCACTCTCGAGCCACTCGGTATCGACATGATCGGTTTGAACTGTGCCACAGGCCCCGCCGAGATGAGTGAGCACCTAAGGCAGCTCTCGAAGCACGCGCAGATCCCAGTGATGGTCATGCCAAACGCCGGACTCCCGATCCTCTCCGGTGATGGCGCTTACTACCCACTGACTCCAGATGAGTTAGCTACTGCTCACGAACAGTTCGTAAAAGAGTTTGGACTCTCGTTAGTTGGCGGCTGCTGCGGAACCACGCCAGCTCACCTCAAGGCAGTTGTCGATCGAGTTGGTGGAAAGCCTGCAGGCTTGCGCAAACTTGAGATCGAGCCCGGAGTCGCATCGCTGTACCAGCACGTGAAGTTCAACCAGGACAACAGCTACCTCGCTATCGGCGAGCGCACCAATGCAAACGGCTCTAAGGCTTTTCGCGAGGCCATGCTCGAAGAGCGCTGGGATGACTGCGTTGAAATCGCGAAGCGTCAGGTTCGCGACGGAGCCCACTTGCTAGACGTCTGCGTCGACTACGTTGGTCGCGATGGAGTTAGGGATGTAACCGAGATTGTCTCGAGATTTGCATCCGCTTCAACCTTGCCGCTGGTAATCGACTCCACCGAGCCTGAGGTGATGCAGGCGGCTTTGGAATTAATTGGCGGCAGGCCGGTCATTAACTCAGTGAACTTCGAAGATGGCTATGCCGAGAATTCCAGGTTCAAACGAACAATGCCATTGGTCAAGGAGCACGGGGCTGCGGTTGTTGCTCTAACCATCGACGAGCAGGGGCAGGCAAGGACTAAGGATGACAAGGTCCGCATCGCCTCCAGGCTCATCGACACTCTGATTCAAGACTGGGAGATGCGGGTCGAGGACATCATCGTCGACTGCCTGACTTTCCCGATCGCTACCGGCCAGGAGGAAACCAGGCGCGATGCGATAGAAACCATCGAGGCAATCAGGGAGATTAATCGGCTATACCCAGGGGTTCACACCACCCTGGGTGTTTCAAACGTGTCGTTTGGTCTAAACCCGGTCTCAAGATCAGTTTTGAACTCGGTTTTCTTGCACGAGGCAACTCAGGCAGGACTCGACACCGCAATCATCGATGCGGCCAAGATTGTCCCTTTGGCATCGCTGCCTGAGGAGCAGAAGCAGGTAGCGCTGGACTTGATCTACGACCGTCGCGAGTTCGACTCAGCGGGCAATGTGACCTACGACCCACTGGCCAAGATGCTTGAGATGTTCGCTGGCGTCAACTCCGCAGCTCTCAAAGACGCCCGGGCCGAAGCGCTCGCAGCGATGTCTGTTACCGATCGACTAAAGCAGCGCATCATCGATGGTGAGGCCAAGGGTATTGAGGCAGATTTGGATCAGGCTCGCGCAGACGGCATCAGGCCACTCGACATCATCAACGATCACCTCCTCGAGGGCATGAAGGTTGTTGGCGAAAGATTCGGCAAGGGCGAGATGCAGCTGCCATTCGTGCTGCAATCTGCCGAGGTAATGAAGGCTGCTGTAGCCCTACTTGAACCTCACATGGAGAAATCTGATGAGGGTGGAAAGGGCACGATCGTGCTCGCAACCGTCCGAGGTGACGTTCACGACATCGGCAAAAACCTGGTGGACATCATCCTCACCAATAACGGCTACAACGTTGTCAACATCGGCATCAAGCAGCCGATAAATGAGATCATCGCAGCCGCCGAGGAACACGATGCCGACGTCATCGGACTCAGTGGCCTACTCGTGAAATCAACTTTGGTGATGAAGGAAAACCTGGAGGAACTAGCTGCTCGAGGCCTGGCAAAAAAGTGGCCAGTCATTCTTGGTGGGGCAGCACTGACTCGATCGTTTGTCGAAGATGACCTTGCCTCCCAATTTCAAGGTGTTGTTCGCTACGCCAAGGATGCCTTTGAGGGTCTTGCTCTAATGGAACCACTGGTTCAAATTGCGCGCGGTGCCGACCCCGACTCAGTGGGATTACCAAAACTCAAGAAGCGCATTCACGCCAAGACTCAGTTGACACTGACCGAGCCAGAGAATCTGCCGGCTCGCAGTGATGTTGCGCTAGACAACCCGGTGCCAACGCCACCTTTCTGGGGCACGAGATTGGTGAAGGGTATTCCACTTGCCGACTATGCAAAGTTCTTGGATGAACGAGCAACTTTCATGGGGCAGTGGGGACTCAAGCCCTCACGTGCTGAGGATGGCGCTAGCTACCAGGAACTAGTTGAAACAGAAGGTCGCCCTCGGCTTCGCTATTGGTTAGACAAGATTCTGGCCGAGGGAATTCTTGATGCCTCTGTGGCCTATGGCTACTTCCCGGTCTATGCCGAAGGTGACGATGTGGTCGTGCTTGGTCACTCTGACGACCCAAGCGGAGTGCTCGGCGTGACGGGCTTGCTAGCGCCCGATGGAGGATCTGGTGTGCTGGGCCAAGAACGACTTCGTTTCAGCTTCCCGCGCCAGCGTAGAGATCGACACCTGTGTCTTGCCGACTTTGTGAAGTCCAAGGAATCAGGCCAAATTGATGTGCTTCCAGTTCAGCTTGTGACGGTCGGGGCCAACGTCGATAACTTCACCGCCAAGCTCTTCAAAGAGAATGCCTACCGCGAATACATGGAGCTCAATGGTCTAGCTATGCAGCTGACCGAGGCATTGGCTGAATACTGGCACTCTCGCATCCGAGAGGAGCTTGGATTCGCAAGCGAAGATCCAGATTCAATTGCAGGGTTTTTTGATCTTGACTACCGCGGAGCCAGATTCTCCCTCGGTTACCCGGCCTGTCCAGATATGGAAGATCGCAGAAAGGTTGTGGAGCTACTCAAGCCTGAGCGACTTGGCGTTGAACTATCCGAAGAGCTGCAGCTACACCCAGAGCAGTCAACCGACGCTTTTGTCTTCCACCACCCTGAGGCGAAGTACTTCTCGGTCTAAAGCTTGGTTCTTGCCAAAACACTCAGCGCTGGCTTACCAAGAGTCAAAATTCCAACCACCAGCACAATCGCTCGCACGCTGTCCCAGCTAAGTGTTGAAGTTGTCAACGTATAGAGCAAGAAGTTCGCCAGGTTCTGCCCCAATCCAGCCTCGGGTGAATAAGAGATAGAGCTCTCTAGCCCAACAGCAAATGGCCAGAACCATAGGTTCATGATCAGGCCAAACAAATACGAAGCGATAACCGCATAGAGGGCAAGTGCAAAGACTTTTTTACTCTGGCTGAGCTTCAGCTGGCCGATCAGGCCAGCGAAGAGGCCGACCCAACCAACTGCAAAAAGTTGAAATGGCGTCCATGGGCCTAAGCCACCAAAAAACAGCGACGATAAAACAATGGTCAGCGCACCAAGTTGAAATCCAAAACTCGGCCCCAGGGCAGCACCACCGAGGATGACAATGAGGAAAACCAACTCGAAGCCACCCACCCCCGAAGTGGCAATTCGGGTAGCAGCACCCAAGGCCGCCAAGCTACCAAGCAGAGCCAGATAGTTGACGGCCAGAATCGATCTATCAAAGAGCCAAACAACTGCGAATGACAACGCAAAGACCGCTATGACCGCAAGATAGCCGCTGTCGGCAGCAGCTGTCGCGGGAGGAAGTAGTGGCCAGGCGAAGCTGGCGAGCGCCGCCAAAGAGACCGCTGCGAAACCGATGTTTATCGCGCGCGCACTGACCATTGCCTCACCCCACTCTCCAGCTTGATCTTCTTGTTTGCAGTCGCTGCAAATACCTCATCGTGAGTTGCAAACAAAACAGCACAACCGGTTTCTTGAACGCAGGCTAGGACTTCGGCCATCAGCATTCTCGTTTGGCCATCAAGGCCCTTGACCGGTTCATCAATCAGCAAGAGCTGCGGTCGGAGGGCAAGCGCAATTGAGAGCGCCAGCACCAGCTTTGTACCAGCAGACAGGTCCCTTGGGTGAGTGTTCAGCATTCCAACATTCAGCGGCAGCAGACTCTCAAATCCAGTCTTTGTGGTTCCTGGCTTTGATTTACTGAGTTTGTCCGAGAGGGAAAACTCTTCCTCAAGCGACTGCGTGAGGAAGAAGTCTTCCACTCTCTCAGGGATGAACCGAGCGCTGAGATTGTGGGTTTTTGCATGAGCAAGAAGACGTTTGAGAAAAGAGGTTTTTCCAACTCCGTTTGGGCCCAAAACGCAGATGAGGTCGCCCTGATTAATCTGCGTTCCCTCAAACTCAGAAACCAAATCATGACCAACCAATGCCACAGTCCTGGGCGTGAGGCTTGGGGTCACCTCAGCGCTTAGGTTCAGCACCTGGGCCGCAGGAATGTTGATTCGCTTGGTCTCATGCTCAGCAATGACCAGGATCCCGCCCTGCTCCCGATACTGGGAGAGCTGAAGGTTGAGCATTTCACAAGATTCGGCGTCGAGTGATGCGTAGGGCTCATCCAATACGAGCAGTTTGGGATTGGCGGCTAGGGCCGCCGAAATGGCATGCTTCACAGCCTCGCCCTCAGAGAGCCAAGCCGTCTCTATGGAGGAATTTACTTTCCAGTCCAAGAACGAATCTCTGGGTTGCTGAGCTACGTACTTAGAGAATGATGCTGCAGCTTGGGGGTTCTTGATTGCATCGAACCCGAAGACAGTTACCGCTCCCTGCCTTTTTGGGTCAAGAGCTCTTGCGGCAATCGAGCGAAGCAAAGTGGTTTTACCACTCCCGGTCGCTCCCCTGACTAGCAGTGCGTCTGATGCTTTGAGTCGAATCTCTGAAGTCGGATTCACGGATATCAAGACTTCACCGTTCAGCGGTTCGAGCCGCCTTCGAACAATCAATGCCTCAGAGACTGCATTCGATCTCGCAATTGCAGTCTCGAGGAGCGGAACCAGCGCATAGCGCTTTGGTGCCGAGCGGTAACCAAGCGCTAGGAAGATTCTCTTTGCCGCTTCGGCAAGCGCGGGCAAGACGGCGATACCGACTCCAAGTGCTCGCAAGAAGTTGGACTTAGTTTTGAGTGCGGCCTTGCCAATCTGTTCTGGCCCCACAAAGAAAGAAAAAATGCCAAACCCCAAAATGGCGACTGCGAATGGCAATGCACCTTTGAGTGCCCTGATTAGACCATCGGCACCAACAGGACCGAAAAGCGTGACATGGGAGAAGATGCCGCTGAGTCTGAGTCCTGGAAGATCAACTAGAACTTCTCCAGAAGATGCACCAGTGAAGGTAATTGCGTAGAGCAGTCGAAACAGCACAAAGCCAACTGCCAGCCAAAAAGCGGCGATCAGGCGAGTGCTGGGTTTGATCATTAGTTAGGGGTAGGGGTTGCTCCACCGGTGGAGAAGGCTAGGCCGATTGACTCCCCTGGATTTAGCTCTAGCGTTCCCACACCTTCGGTTGCATAGGTCCATTTACCCTCGGCGGAGGACCTAACCCAGAGTGCCCAGTAAGCAAAGGCCGGAGGCATGTTCTTGCAAGTTTCGATGTGTGGCTCTTGACCAGGCACCTCAAATGCTTCGCTAGCCGATGGTAGGTCGTTCACTCGACAAACAATCTGGTCGCCATAGGCATCGGTGCCCTGGGTCGAAAATCCCGCCTCTTTCAAAAGCTCCTTGGCATTCACTGGGCCAGCAGTTTCAACGCAAGTCGATTGACGCTTGCCCAAAATGCCAAAGTTCACAACAACCTCGACCCCATTGCATTCGCCACGAATCAAATACTCTGCCTCAGCGCTAATTGGTCGCGCTGGTGCGCAACCCGCGAGCAGTAGAGCGGCGACAGATAGCAGGGCGAGCTTTTTCAAAAGGGACCTCCGTGTGATTTTGACAAGTCTAAATTGCCAACCCAAAGTGGGTCGATTTGTTTCGGAAATAGCAGACCCGAATTACCAGTTCTAGAGAGCATGAATCTAAGCGGCAAGCGGTTTTTGGTAGTTGGTGGATCCGGCGCTCTCGGCGGTGAAATTGTCAAAGAACTGAGATCCCTTGGCGCGACTGTATTGGCAACTGCCACAAGTAACGACTCAGCCGCCAAGATACCGGCGGTTGCAGAGGTCAGGTTATTGCTGGACTACCTGAACCCATCCAGCATCACCACCCTGACCGATTACCTAACCGGTTCGACAACCCTGGATGGGATTATCAATGCCTCTGGCGTTGTGGCATTCGGGCCGGCAGCGGAGCTTGAGCAAACCACGATTGAGAAATTGACCTCGATCAACTTCTCTGGCCCCATGCAGCTATTGAGCCAGCTTCACTCGATGCTCAAAGCATCGGCTGAGGCGGGCAATGAGCCAGTGGTAGTGAACATCACCGGAGTAGTTGCAGAGCAACCACTCCCAAACCTGGCCGCCTACAGCGCGTCAAAGACCGCGATCTCTGGCTTTCTGGAAGCTCTAAAGCGCGAGTGGAGGCGTGATGGAATTCGCGTCCTGTCAGCCAACCCTGGTCACACCGAAACCGGATTAGCAACTCGTGCGATCCAAGGTGTTGCACCGGCATTTCCGCAGGGCATGACAGCAGAGCACGTTGCAAAACGAATTGTTGCTGCGATTGCAAATGATGAGAAAGAGCTACCTAGCCAAGCATTCTGATTTGGAATGAGTAGCTGCGCTTTTCGCCAGGCTTCAAAAGGTGCTGTTCCAACTCAGTGTTGAATGCATTTGCGGGAGCACTTTGTGGCTCGATCGCTATCCCCTCTGAGCCATCTTCAAATAGCGAGGGGCTTGGCCGATAGAGCATTAGGTGATCCAGGTTTTGCTGGGTAATTTCGAAACCGAACTCTTCACCCACAAGCCTCAAAGTCCAGCCCTTACCAAAAAACCCGTTGTCTAGCTGGGTTGTTTTTGGTAGTGCAATCTCGAGTCCTTCTATCTGAGTTTCTGAAACAGGGAGCATTCTCGAATCTGTTTGAAATGCCTTGGTAACGTTTGCCGTCAGCTTTGAAACTCCAGGAATTCTGAAGTATGGGTGAAAACCGACAGCAAAAGGTGCCGGACCTTCGCCTAGGTTTTCAGCACTAGCCCAGCCTTCAAAACCCGTTTCAGTGAGTCGATAGCCAAACTGAAAGTCAATCTCGAAGCCGTAATCGGCGGGCGAGAAACGGTGGTGGAAACTGATCTCGGACTCTGTCTTTTGAAAGTGAAGCGGGGTGCGAAGCAGCAGACCGTGATTGCGGTTCGAGTCCTTATCCAGCGGTTCAAAACGATATTGAACTCCGTCAAGATCGAAGCAACCGTCCGCTAAGCGATTAGGCCATGGGGCGAGGATGCTGCCAAAAACCGCACTAACCGGATCTTCGATTCCCGGCCTTGGAATGATGGTTTTCTCAAAAAGCGACAAATTCGTAACAGAACCACCAAAAACCGAAAATTCTGCGATACTGTTGCCATTCTCTGAGGCCAGAGAAATACTCGGTTTTTCGGGGTTTTGGTTCTGTTTCACGCCATCACTCTAGCGACCAAGGGATTAGAGGCAGGCAAAGTGGCGAAGACACGGATTAGAGCGAAGCTCTTTGATGGTCGGGATCTGTTCTACTTTGATGACGCCTCGTCTGAATTGCCCTCAGAGCGCAAGCCCGATAATCGAGACTCAGCTCAACGTCCACAGACCGCGGACTTGCGCTTCGACCCGCTAACTGGCGAGTGGATCACAATTGCAGCCCACCGCCAACAAAGAGTTGTTTTGCCACCGGCTCATGCCTGCCCACTCTGCCCAACCACCGAGCAAAACCAGTCAGAACTACCCGACAACTTTGATGTCGCTGTTTTCGAGAACAAAGGTCCAGCCTTCGGACCTGAGTTTGGCGAGATTGCCCAACCAACGAGCCCATTTGGTTTTTCAACCAAGTCTTATGGGCGCTGCGAGGTAGTGGTTTTCTCGCCCGAACACGATGGCAGCCTTGGCCAAATGCCGGTGGAGCGCGTCAGAACGGTAATCAGCGCTTGGATGGATCGAACCAGAGAGCTGATGGAGCTCGATGGCGTGGTTCAGGTATTTCCATTTGAGAACCGCGGTCAGGAAATCGGTGTCACCCTGCACCACCCGCACGGTCAGATTTATTCCTACCCATTTGTCACCCCTCGCACCCAGCGACTGGTTGCCAATGTCTTTTCGCACGGGGCATGCTTTTTCCAGGAGCTATTGGACTTCGAACTAACTTCGGAGCGCATTGTCTTGGAGAGCGAGCACTTCGTCGCATTTGTCCCTTTTGCCGCCCGCTGGCCAATTGAAATCCATGCACTGCCCAAGCGCAATATTCAGGACCTTTCGGAACTAACCGATGCCGAAGCCGACGACCTTGCCGTTTTCTATAAGCGACTACTTCAGGGTGTCGACAAGCTCTACCCAACTCCAACCCCATACATCGCCGCCTGGCACCAAGCGCCCAAGATTCCAAACCGTGACTGGATCAGACTGATGCTCCAGATCACCTCACCAAGGCGCGGAGAAGACAAGCTCAAGTTTCTAGCGGGATCTGAAGCAGCCATGGGGGCATTCGTTGGCGATATAGCCCCTGAAGAAACTGCAAAACGCCTGCGCGAGGTCATGAATTGATCGAGCAGGCGATTGCCGGCTTCAAGGAAGTTTTTGGCTATGAACCCCAGGGCGTCTGGTCCGCACCCGGTCGAGCCAACCTAATTGGTGAGCACACCGACTACAACGAGGGTTTCGTCTTTCCATTTGGTATCGACAAGAGAACTTACGTTGCGTTGAGCCCAAGAGCTGACTCGCTCTGCCGGGTGAGCTCAGACATCGACGGCAAGACCTACGAAACGGACCTCTCCTCCAAGCCAGAGGATCTTGACTGGGCGCTGTATCCACTTGGTGTTGCCTGGGTCATGCGCGAATGGGCAAAGTCTGGTTTTGACGCCTTCTTCACATCCAACGTTCCAGTTGGTAGCGGACTCTCCTCCTCGGCAGCGATCGAGTGTGCCATTGGTGTTGCACTAAATGAAATTTGGTCAGCAGGGAGAACTAAGCAGGAGATTGCACTTGTTGGGCAGCGTGCGGAGAATGACGTGGTCGGTGCCCCCACCGGCATGATGGATCAAACCGCGTCAATGCTCGCCGAACGCGATTCGGCAGTCTTCCTTGACTGCCAATCACTTCAAGCGAAGGCCGTTCCACTTCACCTTGAAGAGCGCGACTTGGTTGTAGCGGTTATCGACACCAGAGTTGCCCACCGACACTCAGACGGTGGTTACCGGGTGAGAAGAGAGTCTTGCGAGCGCGGCGCCAGCATTATGGGCGTGAGCTCACTTAGGGGTCTAAGTAAAGATGATCTACCTAAAGCTCAGTCTTTGCTCAGTGATATTGATTACAGACGCGTTCGTCACATTGTCACCGAAAACCAAAGAGTGCTGGACAGCATTGATGCCCTGCAGGCCGGTGACATGGCCAAGTTTGGTCAGCTCTTGTTGGCTTCTCACGACTCCATGGCGCACGACTTTGAAATCTCAATCGAGGAGCTGGATCTGGCGGTTGAGATTGCAATGGAGACCGGGGCTATTGGTTCTCGCATGACCGGTGGTGGTTTTGGTGGTGCAGCTATTGCCGTTATCGATAAGTCGCTGCTTGGCACCCTCGAGAAAAACTGCAAAGCAGCTTTTTCGGCTAAGGGCTACCTCGAGCCGAAGGTCTTCGCCGTTGTGCCATCTGAAGGCGCGAAGCGCGAACGCTAAGGCGTTGGCACCACACTCACGCCCAGATCAACCATTTCATCGATAGCCGCCTCGGCGCTGTCCTTTGCGACACCTGCCGTGAGCGATGTAATCACTCGAACTGACAGGCACTTGGCGTTAGCGTCAATCGAGGATGCTCTCACGCAGTAGTCTGTTGCGATTCCCACCACATCAACACTGTCAATACCAAGACGGCTAATCAGCGATTCAAACCTTTCACCATCTTCAGTGGTGCCATCAAAGATGGAGTAACCGTGGCTGCCCTGACCCTTTTTGATGTGAATATCGATAAGCGATACATCCAAATTGGGGTGGTATTCAGCTCCTGGCTCGCCCGCGATGCAGTGCAGTGGCCAGTTCGTCACATAGTCAGGAGCTTGATCCGACGGCGGAAAGTGGCCACCATTTGCGTCATTCGGTGTGTGCCAATCCCTTGATGCAATTACATAGTCATAGCTGGACTTCGCACCCTTTAGGTACTCACTAATGCCTCTGGCGACTGCCGAGCCACCATCGCAACCAAGAGCTCCGCCCTCACAGAAATCAACCTGGACATCGATGACCAATAGCGCCTTAGCCATTTAGCGATCCCTCAGCGCAATTCCGCAGTTGTAGAAGCCTTCGGCAAGCCGATCAAGGGCTGCGCGGTGATCCAAATTCACCGATTCACCCAGGTTATAGGCGGTAAAGATTAGCTGATTGCCGTCCTTCAGGTTGAGGTATCCAGCCAAGGTGTAACCGGTTCGAATCCAACCAGTCTTCGCTACGACATCACCCTGCAAAGTTGGGAAGCGATCTGAGAGTGAACCGGGCTGGCCAGAAACCGGGAATCCGGTGAGCATGACCGAGAGCTCGGGGTCTTTTGGAATCAAAACAAGCAGGTCGTTGATGGTTGCTGGGGAAACCTGGTTGTAGCGAGAGAGTCCCGAACCATCTTCAATCTTGACGCCGGTTAGGTTGATACCCGTTCCGGAGAGTGCCTGCTGGATTGCCTGGGTCAAAGTCCCAGAACCACCGCCAAGCCCAAGATCAATCGAAACCAACCTTGCTAGCGCCTCTGCGGTGGTGTTGTCACTGACCTCAAGCATGTAGTCAATCCACTCCACAATCGGCCTGGAGGAGATTTTCGCTATCTCCTTAGCGTTTGGTGGGGTGACCCCCTTTTCGATAGCCGCTCCAGTTGCCGCAGCTCCGAGAGACTTCTTGAACCAATCCCCTGCGCGCTTAACTGGATCTTTACTGCGCTTGGATGAGAGCTTTGCAGGGTTATCCCTGTCACCATCTACCTGCAACGCTGAGATGTAGGGCTGGTAACCCTCAGACAGCCCACGCTGATCCCAGACGCTTAGGTATTCACCACTTGGTCCACCATAGAGCGAGCTATCAACAACGATCTTTGAAACCGTTGCAGCGCCGAGGGTGCGAAGCGCTTGAGCCGCTAGCACATCAAGTTTTGGCGCATTGCGATAAACCGACTGCACGCCTTCTTTGAGGCGAGAGATGGTCGGGTCACCACCACCGACAAGGTAGATCACTGACTTGTTAGCTTGATCCTGATAGACACGTGTGGTTGCGGTGTAATTGGGTCCCAGCACCTTCAGCGCAGCGGCTGCCACCAGCAGCTTCTGAACTGAGGCTGGACGAGCAGCGACATTTCCAGAACGATCGAAAATGACATTTGAGGTAGATGCATCTCGAACCTGGGCCTGAAGGTTCAGAATCAGCGGGTCGTTCTCATAATCGGTCACCAGGCAGGGCTCGATTTCTTCAGATACAGAGGCGACTTCACTCTCAGAAACAGCCGGGGTCTGAGTGACCACTGGTGTTTGAGTGGCTTGGGTTTCAGCAGGAGCACGGTTTGGGCTCAATGGACCCACCAGCAGCAAGGAAAGCCCGATTAGACCCACCACCAAACCAACGGCGACTCCAATAAGTCTTTGCTTCATGATCCTCCGCTTAAGCTTTTACCCATGAAGCTTATTCGCGTTCTCGTAGCCTTGCTCCTTGTTGCAATTCCTCTGCCTGCGAACGCACATGATCAACTCGTAGATCAGGTTCCCAAGCCAAACTCGGTGGTCGAAGCTGGCCGAGTGCTGATCAGTCTTGACTTCAATAATGACCTACTGAACCTCAGTGGTTCGGGTGCTGAAATCCTGGTGACTGGGCCTGAGGGCAACCTCATCAACAAGGGCTGCGGCGTGGTTGAGGGAAAGAATGCTCGACTGGAAATCGAGTTAGATCAGCCTGGTGAATACCAGGTGGCCTGGCGCGTAGTGTCCTCAGACGGCCACCCGATCACAGACAGCTTTAGCTTCACCCTCGTCAATGGCACAGGATTTGTTGCCGATCCAAACTTCGAGTTTGTTGCCTGCGAGGAGCAGGTTTTGATTGCCAGCAACGAAGAAGCACAAGACCCTGCCGGCTACTGGTTACTCTGGGTTTCTCTCGGTCTGGTCGCCGCCGGATTGTTTTTCTACCTTCGACCCAATCGCAAGCGCTAGGAGCTTCGCCAAAGCCGCGAGCGCCGCACCAATCACCAAAAGCTCAAAGGGGAATCCGAGTCTGCCGCCTGCGGGGGCGGACAGTATTGCGTAGCTAACATCCATCGCTTGAGAGAACATAAGTCCGGACACGATTCCAACTACGAGAGTCTTGAAAAACGCTGCGAGGCCAGCACCAAATCGTGTCGCACTCCAGGTGACAACTCCGAGAAGAAGCAGAGAAACCAATGCCGCTATGACTGAAGTTTCAACACTTGGCTGATACCACCACTGCGCCGCAAACACGACTACCGCACTAAATAGTGCTGTTAGAGCAAATCTCATTCGTGATCTAGCTGACAGAACTCGTCGAGCGGAGCCTTCGGTCCCGCCACAACGATCTGGTGCCCCGACTTTAGGATCGTCTCGGGGAAGGCAGGGGTGTACTTTCCATCGCCAGCAGATGTTGCCACCACAGTGACTCCGTAGGTAGCTCGAATCTTGGCCTCGGAAAGCGGCATCCCGTCAAAAACGTGAGGCACATAGGTCTTCACCATCACGAAGTCTTCATCGATTGGGACATACTCCAGGGTTTCGCCAGAAACCATGTGAGCTACTCGCTTACCCATGTCATCCTCAGGGAAGATTACATGGTGGGCACCAAGCTGGCGGAGGATTCGCCCGTGGGATACAGAGTTTGCCTTTGCCCAGACATTCTTGATACCCAGCTGAAGCAAAAGTGATGTGGTCAAAATGCTGGCTTCGATGTCAGCACCAATTGCCACCATCGCCGTATCGAAGTCTTTGATACCGAGCTCGGTTAGAACTGCCTCGTCTGTGGTGTCGGCCTTCACAACGTGGGTTAGCTCAGAAGCCAGATTTTGCACCAGCTTCTCGTCATAGTCGATGCCCAGTACTTCATGGCCGGAGTTCACCAACTCGCGGGCCAGAGCTGATCCAAATCGACCCAAGCCGATCACAACGAAGGTGGCAGAGTTGAAACTGCGACGCTTGCGGTTAGTTGACATGTTTTGCCGTTCTCTCGTAATCGAACTTAGCCGATTAGCGGTCTTTCTTGTGGGTATTCAAAGTGGCGCTTGCTCTTTCTTAGAGCAAGTGAGGTTGCAACAACGATTGGGCCGAGTCGACCAAAGAGCATTAGTAGAGCAAGTAAGAACTTTGCGTGCGGGGGTAGGTCTGCCGTAATGCCGGTTGATAAGCCAACTGTTCCAGTTGCGCTCACAACCTCGAACAAAATCTCATCGAGGGTAAATGGTGTTGTGAGACGAAGCAGAACCGTTGCACCAATTACCACCGAAGCCGTCAGGGAGACAATCGTGAGTGCCTGACGCTGCATTGAGCGAGGAAGTCTGCGGTTACCAATGTTGACGGCTGCCTCACCGCGAATCTCGGTGTAGATCACATACAACAACACAACAAAGGTTCCAAGCTTGATACCGCCGGCCGTGGATGCGCTTGCGCCACCGATGAACATCAAGATCTCAGTGCCAAGCCAGGTAGCTGGATTTTGCTGCCCTATGTCCATCGCATTGAAACCGGCAGTTCTTGGCATAACAGCTGCAAAGATCGAGTCCCAGACTTTGTTGATTGGATCAAGCGGCCCCAGGGTGTTTGGGTTGTTCCACTCCAATGCCCCGATAAAAAGTGTTCCTGAGATCAACAGCGCGAAGCTGGACCAGAGGATGATTCTGGAGTTCAGTGACCACTGCCTTGGATACGCGGAACGGAAATCGGGGTTGAACCGCAACTTCACCTTGTCGATCAGTCGACCAATCACCTCAACTAGGACCGGGAAACCCAGGCTGGCGATAAACACAGTCACAAATACGGGAACGATAACCCAAGCGTCTCTCGCGAACCCCATCATGCTGTCGCTGTAGAGCGCGAAACCTGCGTTGTTGAAGCTCGAGATGGCATGGAAGAGGCCGTGGCCAAGAGCATCCTGCCAGTCATAGTCATAGTGAGTTAGGAATCTGACGAACAAGAAAACAAACAGCACCAGCTGGAAACTGAGCATTAGTTGCGCAATGTTTTTAAGAAGCGTCTTGATGTCGGGCGCATTTAGCGAAGCCTCAGAACTGGCCGACATTTTATTTCTAAGTGATATGCGGCCGTCAAGGAGGTAAGCGACCAAGGATGCAAAGCCAACGATTCCGAAGCCGCCGACTTGGATCAGTGACCCGATCACTACATGTCCAAACAATGTCCAGTGGAGCTCGGAGTCGACGGTTGCGAGACCAGTCACTGTCACAGCCGAGACGGAGGTGAAGAGTGCATCAAAGAAATCGAGTGACTTACCGTCTTTGCTTGCGATTGGCATCATTAGAAGGGCAGTGCCGAGCAGAATCACGAGTGTGAAGGCGAGTGCGACAATGCGAGTTGGGTGCATGTGCTGCGAACTCTTTTGAGAACTCACCCTGAAACTATACGCCTAGGCTAGATATAAGTGGTCTGTTGGGGATGGCAACTTGAAAAGAATCTCGCTCGCTCTGGTAGCGCTGCTTCTCGTAGGTTGCTCGTATCAGGTGCCCTCGATACCTCAGGCCACCACCCAAGCGCCGGCCCAAACTGTCGATCCAAGCCCAACCCCAACCAGCGATGCTCGTCCCACTGCGCTAGAGACGACCCTCTCCCAGGTTGCAGAACCAGAGGAACGAAATGTCTTGGTGGAGCTTCTCGCTGCATTGCAAATCAACCCCGAGTATCAAACTGGCTACGATCGGGATCTTTTTCAACACTGGATCGATGCCGACTCGGACGGCTGTAACACAAGGCGTGAGGTGCTGATAGTTGAGAGCGTGGTCGAGCCTCAAATCGGTGAGAGGTGTGCGGTTTATGGCAGCTGGGTATCTGGGTATGACAATCGACAAATCAACGATGCCTCAGAGCTAGACATCGATCACATGGTGCCGCTTGCAGAGGCTTGGAGATCCGGCGCTTACCAATGGTCGAGCCAAACCAGAAAGCGCTTTGCCAATGACCTTGGATTCTCTGGTTCCCTAATCGCCGTAACTGCCTCAAGTAATCGATCGAAGTCTGATAAAGATCCAGCAAGCTGGCTGCCTTCAAACAGCTCATATCTATGCCAGTACACCTACGACTGGCTAGCGGTCAAATATCGCTGGAGTCTAAGTGTTGATGCCGAAGAGGCGCTGGCATTAGCTGATTTGGTTCCCAATTGCTCAGGCGAGTTTGAGGTTCCAAGCAAGGCCGAGGTTGTAGTCGCACCACCCCAACCAAGTCCACGGTCGACAACGTCCGGTGAGGATCCTAGATTCGGCACCTGTCGCGAAGCCAAGGCCAATGGTTACGGCCCCTACATCAGAGGCATCGACAAAGAATATGACTGGTATCGCGATGGGGACTCCGACGGAACAGTTTGCGAGTAAGAGAAACCCGGGCCATTGGCCCGGGTTTCTCTTGGTGACTTAGTTACTCACCACTTCTCATCGTGATCATCACCTTGTTCTGGTAACCAGCGGATGATGACGCCTGAGTGGTGGAGGTGTAGGTCAGGCTCTTGTCCTGGCTCTTCGCGTAGGCACATACCGCGTCAGCACGCTTCTTAGCGATTAGGCGGTCAGATGCCGAAGCGTTGACCCGGTGAACACCCGTGCAGACAAACACTGTCGCCTCTGGGAAGTTCTTGAGGTAACCGTTCACGTTGGTTCGGTGAGCCGCGGTGATTGTTGACTTGGTCGCAGCGAAAGCGCTGGTGACAAAGTTCTGCACTGGCTTTGAAGGGGCCTTAGGGCAGCCATAGGCGTCCTTGAAGACAACCTTCTTCTTAGTCAGTGGATCGACACAGGTCAAGGTCTTTGGCTTCGCAAAGCCCTTGTAAGAGGCGATCTTCTTGATCTGAATCTTTGGCTTTGAGTACTCGAAGCCGGTTGCCTCAATGATGATGTTTCCCTTTAGGTAAGAGATGTTCTTGGCTGATACTCGAGCTGAGCCACCGGCCTCGGAAATCACGTTGACCTCAAGAGCGGACACCACCTTGGTTGGATCGGAAAGACCCCAAAGTAGAAGCGCATCGTTTGCTGGAATCACGGCCTTGTAGAAACCAAGGTTTGGAGTGGTTCCATCTGGCTCGAAGTGCGGAGCACCAGCCTGCCAGGTCAACGTCTCAGATGCCTCATCCCACACTGGAGTTGAGATGCCACAGGAGACACCGTTGGAGGAGATTGCCATACGGCCTGATAGGCCATCCACACCGAAACCACTGGTCTCAGTCTCAACCACAACGAATCCCTGCATGGTGGTGACTACTGCGGAAGCGACACCCGCTTCACCCTCACACTGTCGCACGTTGGTGATTTGTGGGACTGGAACCGGCGTACCAGACATAATCATCTTGCCTGGGTTGGCCTCAGTGCCAAGCTCTGAAGTCTTGGTCAAGTTGTTGGCAACACCGATTGAAACACCCGTCTTCACGGCCCCGATGCGAGCAGTGATGGTGATCTTGGTGTCGATGTCCATGTTTAGGGCCAGTCGAGAACCATCAGCCTTTAGAGCGATAAATGGCTTACCAGCTGAATCAAACATGCCCGGGTAGGCAGTGAAGAAGATGTTGTTGGTGAACTGGTTGGCAGCTTTCATGTCGATGGTTAGACCGTCATAGCCAGCACCGTTAAGACCATAAGTCTCCCAGTCAGGGTGGGTCCAAACACCAGCAACAGCGTTACCAGCAACACGCTCAATGGTTGGAGCTGGAGCTACTGGAGCGGAGCCAGAGACTGCGGCTGAGTCCGAAGCCGGAGCTGACGGAGCAGGTTCGACTGCAACTTTGGTTCTCTCGTACTTAAGCTCCAGGGCGGTTTTGGTTCCAAGCGGCTGCACCTTCACGGATTCAATACAAAAGTCGGTGCGGAAGTCATCACAGGCTGGCCAGGTGACCTTCGGGACATTAACGTCCTCTGCGGATGCTGGTAGCGACGATGCCACCAATCCGGTTGCAAGAAGTGCCGCCGTGGCAAGTCCTGCTGCAAGTCTTTTTAGCGGT
>JBEENY010000005.1:0-45770 GCA_041191905.1 Actinomycetota bacterium | reverse complement strand
GCAATCGCAAGACCCCTACGAGTCGTGTTCTTGAACATTCGTTCTCTTTCTTTCTTGGTTTCCAATCGGCCTTGGGGCCGATTGGTTTGAGAGCGAGCAAGCACCAACCAAGCAGGAGCTCACACACTCTCTATCCCAACATAACGGAGTCGATGGCGTTACGTTACGATTTCGAGATAAAAAGTTTCGCGCCCATTTTTGGGTAACGAAGTTTTTTAGTAGGAACTCTTAATGGTCAGAGAGGACGTAACAGGGCCGCTCTGAGCATCTAGCACGATTTCCAGTCGAATCTTGCCATTGCCCAGGATGGAATTCTCAATTACGACATCGCCGAGTTTGCCGTCAACGTTTCCCACAACCAGGTCGGTTGCCCCAAGCTTTAGGACCGTGCGGCCTTGGTCATCCATGACTTTGCTTGCGGCCCACGTCTTAGGCACTGCATAGAAAAGCGCATCGCCAATCTTGAACTCGAAGTATGCGGACTGGATGCCATTTTCTGTCGCAAGGTCATAAACAACGTTTGCCCTCAGGCCGGCTGCATTCTCAATAATGATCTGCTGGGCCGAGCTCTCAAGAATTTGACCTCGGTCACCCCTTGACAGCTGTTCTAGGGTCCGAGCCCCCAGCAAAGGTTGAACAGTGCTCAGGAGCAGCGATCTCTCTGTGAGAACTGCTTCCGAAGCCGAGTTCGAGACATCAATGTTTGAGGCAGCTGCAATGACCACGGCTTGAGCGTCAGAATTCGAGACAATGGCCTCTACTGCCCCATCCCCTGCTGAATCCTCAGCTGAAGAATCGGCAACCTCTACTGGCTCAGCAGGAGAGGTAATGGTTGGCTCCGGTGCAGAGACCTGCTGCTCGGTCACCGTTGGTGAGAGGTTTGGTAGCACGCCAATTGAAATAGCTAGCACCAGTAAGAATGCTCCGGCCGCTGAAATGTACTTGCCACTCTCGGCGGCCGCTTTGCGAGCAGCGATGGAGAGAATCTGAGACATTGAGAGACCTGCGGTCTCTGCCTCTCCGATAAGTGCTTTCTTGAATGCCGAGCGGGCACGGAACAGCAGCTGTCGGAAAGCGTTGTCGCTGAGGCCCATCTGAGCTGCAACAACTTCCTGTGGCTTTTCCTCGTAGAGGGTTGCGATTAGAGCTTCGCGGTGGCGAGGCTGCAACTTCGCCAGCGCCATGGAAACAATTGCTGCGTCCTCGGCGCGCTCCAGGTCTTGACTGATCTCTGGGTCGTTTGATGCAAACTCTGGTTGGTCATCAATTGGAGCCATGGTTGCTCGGCTGTTGGCGCGAATCACGTCGAGAGCCAGAAGCCTGGTCTTCCACTTTAGGAACTTCAATACTCCAAGCTCAGAGTCGAGCTCTGGCAGCGAAGTCATGAGATATAGGAATGCATCCTGAACTACCTCTTCAACCTGTGAGGGGTTCTGCAGGTAGCGGCGAGCATGACGCTCTAGGTGTGGGCGGAAACGCACATAGATGCTCGCAAAGTCTTTGGCGGTCCAGTCCTTCAGAACGGCTGGAGTGAGCGAATCGGCAAAGTGCTCCCGAAATTCGGGTAGACCAAACTCCTCGTCAGACTCCTCGTCCAGGAACTGCTCTAGTGGGTCTTCCCCAAATGCCTTTGGGTCTTCAATGTTTGCCATACAAAAATCACTATACGCCCCTAGTCAATACCCGTTACGGTCAGGGGTTATTTAGGTTTTGCTCGGTAGACTCCGTGTCTGTGAAGGTATCGGTAATAGGCCTTGGATATCTGGGGGCCACACACGCAGTAGCTATGGCAGAGCTCGGTCACGAGGTCGTCGGCATTGAGCCAGATTCGAAAAAGCTTGAAGCCCTGAAATCAGGCGTGCTCCCCTTTCACGAACCGGGTCTCGATGAGGCACTTACTCGTGTCCTAAAGACCGGGAGGATTACTTTCCAATCTGAGCACAACGAGCATTCTGCGAGCGCCGACCTGCACTTCATCTGTGTTGGCACCCCGCAGCGCCAAGGCAGCGATGCGGCCGACACCTCGTATGTCATGGCCGCTGCCAAGGCGCTTGCCCCTCATTTGAGACCAGATGCCGTTGTTGCCGGCAAGTCAACTGTTCCGGTTGGCACCGCAACCGAGCTGCAGAGGGTCATGTCTGAGATCGCAGGGTTTTATGTGAACCTGGTTTGGAACCCCGAGTTCCTTCGTGAGGGAACCGCCCTTGAGGACTCCCTTCGCCCTGACCGCATTGTCGTTGGTGCTTGGAATGAGCACTCCGTTGATGTGATCAAGACTGCCTATGCGCCGATCTTGAATCTCGGCACCCCGTTTCTGGTTCTTGATGTCCCAACCGCGGAGCTTGTGAAGGTTGCCGCTAATGCATTCTTGGCAACCAAGATCAGCTTTATAAATGCCATGGCTGAGGTTGCCGAAGTTTCTGGTGCCGATGCAGTTTCTCTCGCCAAGGCGATCGGCTATGACGAGCGCATCGGAAACAAGTTCCTTAGAACCGGCATTGGCTTTGGTGGGGGTTGCCTTCCAAAAGATATCCGTGGCTTTATGGCAAGAGCCGAAGAGCTCGGTGTTGGATCCGCAGTTGAGTTTTTGAAAGACGTTGATGCCATCAACCTTCGCAGGCGTGACCGAGTAGTTGCGCTTGCCAAAAGTGAGCTCGGAGATGTTCGAGGCAAGCGCGTGACAATGCTCGGAATCTCATTCAAGCCAGATAGCGATGACCTTCGCGACTCCCCCGCTCTCGAGATTGCTCAGCGACTAAGTCGCGAAGGTGCTGAGGTTACAGTTCACGACCCAGTATCTCTCTCGGCTCTGGCGGAAAAGGACCCTGCACTTGGGCGCGAGTCTGAGTTGGTGGAGTCAGTTCGCGAGGCAGACCTGGTAATACTCGGAACCGAGTGGAAGCAATACAAAGATGCTGACCCTGAGCTACTTGGTTCTTTGGTTGCAACCAAGACGGTTATTGATGGTCGAAATGTCTTGGATGTTGATCGTTGGCAAGCTGCCGGCTGGAAGGTAATTGCGCTGGGTCGCAGTATTCAAAATGCCTAAGCTCAAGAACATCTCTTTTGTCATGCCTGTGAGGGATGAGGAGAAGCACCTAAGGACCGCAGTTGAGTCTGTCTTTGCTCAGAGCGTGCCGGGGAAGATGGAGCTGATTCTCTCTATCGCTCCAAGCAAAGACAAAACTTTGGAGATCGCTAAAGAACTTCAAGCCGAGCTTGGTGAGAAGTTGCAGCTGGTTGATAACCCAGAAGGAATAACCCCGGTTGCACTAAACCTGGCGATTGCTCAAGCAAAGTATGAGGTGGTGTTGCGAGTGGATGCTCACTCGGAGTTGAGTGAGGGCTATGCATCGCTTGCGGTTGAGATCTTGAACCAAACCGGCGCCGCAAATGTTGGCGGCATGATGGTTGCCAAAGGCAAGACCGATTTCCAATCGGCGGTTGCCTTTGGTTACAACGATCGAATCGGTTTGGGTGGTGGAGCCTTCCACATCGGTGGCGAGGCTGGACCAAAAGAGACTGTGTATTTGGGTGTCTTTAGAAAGTCAGTTTTGGATGAGCTGGGGGGCTTTGACCCATTCTGGGTCAGGGGTCAGGACTGGGAGTTAAACCAGCGAATTCGCAATGCTGGTTACCAGGTTTGGTTTGACCCCAGACTTCAGGTTGGCTACTACCCCAGATCAAGTTGGGAAGAGCTTGCCAAGCAGTTTTTCAAAACCGGTAGGTGGCGCGGAGCACTGACTCGCAACAACCCAGCTGACTCCTCGGTGAGGTATTGGATTCCCCCGATATTGGTTTTGTCTCTGGTTTGGGGTTTCCCGCTGGGGCTCCATCTATTGGCTATCGGTATCTACGTGTTCACTCGTTCGGGGCCATCAAATGACGTCAAGGCTTGGTTGATGGTGGTTCTACCAACCATGCACATCGCCTGGGGTCTTGGTTTTTGGTGGGGGCTAGCTAGAGGGGTAACGCGGGGGTAGCTGGTAGTTTTTACCCGTGAGTAACCGAGACGTTGTTATCTGTAGTTTCTATACCCCTGATGCTTACTATGGCGGTCACGCCAAGGAGCTTCGCGAGCAGCTTGACTCCCAAGGCATCGCCCACGAGCTACTAGAGATCCAAAAGCGTCCCGGTGAGGACTGGGCAGATGTCACCCGCCGAAAGATCGGCTTTATTCGCGAGATCTGCCACAAGCACCCAACCAAGATGGTGTTCTGGATCGACGTTGACTGCCGAATCACTCACCTACCTGACTTCATCTCGAACACCACCGCAGACCTGATTGGTTTCCAGCGCAGCTTTGGTAACCCACTACAGATCGGTTACCACAACCGCACCAGGTTCTGGGAGCCTAGCTTCTGGGGCGTGAACGCCACTGAGCAGGGTCGCAAACTTGTTGAAGATGCCTATGAACTAGAGCAGCGTGCTGTCATCAAGGCAACCGATGACTACTTCCTGGAAGAGGCCTGGAGAGCAAACTCCAGAAAGCTAACCTTCCAGATGATCCCATCGACCTGCATCGTCAGAGATCGAAAGCTCGTTGAGCCAGGCACCCACGATGCCTTCTTCTACTTTGGTTCCTCGGGCAATGTTGCCGAGTTCAAAGACAAGGTTGTCCAGCATGGCACTGGCAAGAAGGCCGGAGCCAGAAAGAGCCTTCTCAAGCAGGCCAAGAAGATTGAGAAGGCGCTGCCTGACTCGATCAAGAAACCACTTCGTCGCATCGCAGACACCGCCGGCATCACCGGAGTATTGACCGCTGGCAAGGCTAAGAGCGTTGACCCTGAGCGCAGCCGGATGGTTGGTGAAATGCTCGGTGGTGGTATCAAGGGTGATGCTGAGCTATTTGCCAAAGCAAAAGCTGAGTACGAGAACAAGTACATCGCAAGCTTTGGTGAGGGATCGATCATTGAGGCCGCAGAGGCATTCCTCTCCTACTCAGCCAAAGAGTCAGAGGACAAGGTTCGTCTTGCCTGGTGGTCAAAGCCATTCCCTGGAAACTTTGGTGACTGGCTAAGCCCACTGATGATCTCGCACTACACCGATGCCAGGGTTGTTCTGCAGTCTCCTGTAAAGCCGGCGGCCAAGCCTCACCTAATCTCACTTGGTTCGATTGGGCGCTTCATCAAATCGAACTCTGTGGTGGTTGGAACTGGTATCTCCACCGATGACGTTGAGCTCAACCGCAAGGCGCAGTATGTCTCGGTTCGTGGTCCAGTAACCGCGAGGGTGCTGAAGCAATCTGGTGGGCCAAGCATCGAGGCCTTTGGTGACCCAGGTCTAGCACTGAGCCGAGTGATCCCGGTTACCCGAGGTGCTACCAACGGCAAGATTGCATTTATCCGTCACTTCTCGCACACCTCTGCTCCGATGCAGCTACCGGAGAATGTTGAGGAGCTATCGGTGATGATGTCTCGTCCACACGACATCGTTGAGTTTGTTGGCAAGCTCGCTCAGTATGACGCTGTAATCACCTCTGCCATGCACGTGATGATTACCTGTCAGTCCTATGGCATTCCGTGTGGCCTGGTTACCTTTGAAGGTCTCGAGGAGAACGTACACGGCTCGGGCATCAAGTACGGCGACTATGCCCAGGGTGCCGGGGTTGAGGTTATGAACCCACAAGTTGTGCCACTAGATCTTCGCAAGGTGAACCCAGATAACTTGATCAGAGACATCAAGGTTTCCGAGGCGAAGAAGGACGAGGTCATCGAGCACATCAAGCTTGGACTGCAGAAGGTTCGAAAGAAGTAGCTATTGCGCAAAATCTTTCAAGAACTATTTAGCTCTTCAAAACTTCTGGTCCCGAAGGGCAAGTACCGCACGCAGCTGGTACTGCTAGTTCTGATCGCAGCCTCCATCCCAGTTATCGAACTGCTGGTTGCCAAGCTCTTCACTGAGCTGGTGGTTGATGGTGCGAACAAACCGCTGGCCGAGATCATCGTTGCTGGATTGGTATTCGCAATTCTGTTCATCTCCACCCGAACCGCCAACTACCTGCAAAAGACCTACCGAGTCAAATTCTTTGACAAAGCCTTCGGGGCTGACACCAGAGAAAAGTCCAAGACCAAAGAGTCTTGGGAGTGGGCGATGGGTCTAGAGCTTGTTAACGTGCTTAGCTTCCTGACTCAGCTGTTTGTAATTGCTTTCTTTTTCTTTGCGCTCAGCCCGCTATTTGCAGCGCTTAACATGCTGCTGGTTTTGATCGTGCTCCAGGTGATGGGAGTTCTTTTCAAGCGGCAGCTAAAGAAGCAGCGCGGCTTTGTTGAGAAAAAGCGTGCCAAGAAAGAGGTAACTCCGGCTGAGCGCTTGGGCTCTCGCATTCAGCAGGCTGAGTTTGGAACGCTGCTGGCAAGCTTCGGTGTTGTTGTGCTGCTAGGTGTTTTGATCTGGTTCTCACTCGATGGTGTCGTGAGCCTTTCAAACACCATCGTTTTGTTCTTGGGTCTAAGACTTCAAAACACCACGTTCTCATCGGTCAGTAGCTCACTGATGCGCTTTGCCAGAGCAAAGGCAAACAGCTTCTAATGTTCAAGCTCACCCTTGGCTATTCGACTCTGGCCGACCGAGTTGGCAACATCAAACCTCCTCCTGAGCGTCCAGACTGGAACGTGACGATAGTTATCCAAAACCCAGAGAACATGGCTTGGCGCGGCGAGGGCCTGGGCGAGCTCATGCTCAGACAAGACCTAGAGATCCATGAGCTCACAAACCTTGGGGTTGCTAAAAGCAGAAACCAAGCAATCTGGCTCTCCAAGGGTGAATACCTAGTCTTCTCAGACGATGACATCAGATTCAATGTCCAGGGCTTGCAAGAAGCAATTCGCTTCCTCGATGACAACCCGGAGTATTCGCTACTTCTTGGCCAAGCGGTTGATCCAAATGGCAAGCTTCGCAAGCAGTATCCAAAGAGCAGAGAAGAGCTAACTAAGTTCAACTCAGCCCGAGCTGCCACCTACGAAATGATCATCCGAGTTGAGGCAATCAGGCAGCTCGGGGTTTGGTTCGATGAGGAGTTTGGCGCAGGAGCAAAGAACTACCTAGGTGATGAATACATATTCATCGTGGACCTGCTTGCCGCTGGTGGCAGGGCTGTATTCATGCCAATCACTCTGGCAACCCACCCTTTTGAATCCTCGGGTTCCCGTTGGGGCAGCAAAAAAGATCGCAGAGCGAGAGCAGCAATCTTCACCAGAGTGTTTGGACCTAAGGCTCCGCTAGTTCGCTTCGCCTTTGGACTTCGAAGACTAAAAGAACTCGGTGGTCCTTTGAAGTTCTTGCTCTTTGTCTTTGGTCGTTAGCGAGTTCTTACAACCAGAACCTGGCCGGCATTCTGCCCGGCTGCGATCAGATTCTGCTTCACAACATCAATCCAAACTTCGACTCGAACGTCATAGCCGGCTCCGGTGTTGCGCTTGATGAGGGCGTATTGCTTACCGGCGACATTCTTCAGAGGCGAGACGCTGATCCACTTGCCCGCGATGCGGGCCATCAACTGGCTTCCTTCAAAACCTTGAGCGTAGATGGCGATGAAGCCATTGAAGGTCCCAACCGTCACCTTCTGGTTGGTTACTGGATTTGGATTTGGAGTTGGATCAACTGGGTTGGCGCCAACCGGGGTGTTCTCAAGCAGCTTTTGTGCTGCGGCAATGTCAACCATCGGTATTTGCTTGCGAACCACATCGTCGATCTTCTTACCCGAGATCTTCATAGCATCCAAGACAGTCTGAGCTGAGTGCTTCGGGAACTGTTGTCTTAGAAGCGCATAGCTTGCGGCTGCGGTTGGGGCTGCAGCCGAGGTGCCGCTGGCCTGGGCGTAACCGAAGGTGGCAGCTGAAATTGCGTAGTCAGGGGCAAGCAGCTCAACCTTGGTGCTCATGGTGTTGTAGATCGAGATTTGCCCGTTCTCGTCTACCGAACCAACCGATACAGCTTCATCCAAGCAGGTTGGAGCCCATGACTCGACCGAGTTTAGGTAGAACCCATTGCCTGCTGCAGCAAACGGGATTACGCCGACATCTCTAAGTTTCTTGAGCGAAGCGCGAACCTGGGCATAGACCGGGTTGGTGTTGCAGTTGAGCAGGTCTTGCCTTGAAGTTAGTCCCAGGATTCCAAAAGACATTGAGACTGCGACGATGTTGTATTTCTCTCGGTTTTGGTAGAAAAACTCGAGAGCCTGAACCACGCTATTTGGCTGCATGTCGGTGTTAGCCATCACGATCTTGGCCTGCGGGGCGATTCCACCCGGTGCTACGGAGTTTGGCTTTCCAGCCACAATGCCGGCAACCATGTTGCCGTGTGTCTCATCGGTGAAAAGTCGGCCGAAGATGTCCCTGCGCTGGCTAGCTGCCAGGATTCCGGTTTGGAACTTGGTTCCGTTTGGACAAAGGGCAGAGTTGTTTGACTGATAAACACAGATACCGTCCACAACCTGACCGTCAAAGTATTCGTGCTGCAGGTTTACACCCTGGTCGATCATGGCGATTGTTACACCTTGCCCAAGGATGTTCTTGCTCCAGGCAGCGTTGATGTTGATCGCCTCATAGGCGCGCTCAACCGGGGCTGCCTGGGCTGGGGTGGTGAAGCCAACGATAAGCAAAAGCGCTGCTGACAACGCTCCGAGAATTCTCTTGATCATCGTGTTACTCCTAACCTCTGAATGCGAAAGTGTAAGTCTCGTATGTCAGCATTTCCTGAGAGTTGAGTCTAGGCTTTAGCCATGACTCAGGCCCACTATCGTGTCAAAAAGGCTGTTATCCCAGTTGCTGGCTTAGGAACAAGATTCTTGCCTGCCACTAAGGCGATGCCTAAGGAGATGCTGCCACTGGTTGATAAGCCAGTAATTCAATACGTTGTTGAGGAAGCTGTCGAGGCGGGTCTTGATGACCTACTGATGATCACCGGTAGAAACAAAAATGCCCTCGAAAACCACTTTGACCGAGTGGCTGAGCTTGAGCAAGTACTTGCCGATAAGGGTGACTCCAAGAAGCTATTCAAGGTCCAAGAATCCTCTCAGCTTGGAGATATTCACTACACCAGACAAGGTGACCCAAGAGGCCTAGGTCACGCTGTCCTTAGAGCCAAGAGCCACGTTGGTGACCACTCCTTCGCAGTGCTGCTCGGTGACGACGTCATCGACTACCGCGACCAGATTTTGCCTCGCATGCTTGAGGTCCACCAGGCGACCGGCGATAACGTAATCGCTCTCATGGAAGTACCTGCCGACCAAATCCACCTCTACGGTTGCGCGAGCATCGAGACAACCGGGGAAGCCGAAGTTGTTCAGGTGACTGGGTTGGTTGAGAAGCCGGCTCGAGAAGAGGCTCCTTCGAATCTCGCAGTGATTGGCCGCTACGTGCTTCGCCATGAGATGTTCGACATTCTGGAAAAGACCGATCCGGGTCGAGGTGGCGAGATTCAGCTAACAGATGCTCTGCAATATGCAGCCAGCCACCCAGAGATCGCGGGTGGTGTCCGAGGAGTTGTGTTCCGCGGTCGTCGCTATGACACCGGAGACAAGCTCGATTTCATTAAGGCGACCCTCAAGATTGGTATTGACCGCGATGACATTGGTGCCGAGCTGCGCAGCTGGCTGAAGGACTTCTCTAACGAGATTTAGTTCTCTTGCACTTCTCGGAGCAGTACTTCACCTGATCCCAAGTTTTAGCCCAAGACTTGCGCCAGACCATAGGTCTGCCACACCGCTCACAGTCCTTCTGCGGCAGGTTTTCCTTCTTGACGCCCTTCATGCTTAGAGCTATCTAAAGTGCTTTAGGAATAATTCCTAATTTGACCTTAGGACAACGCTTCCAGCTTTCAGGCCCGTTCCCGTTGCCGCAATTGAGTAGGTCTTTGTAATCAATCCGGGCCTAGATTTCTTCGCTGCTGAGCAGACAGCATCAGCCTGCTTCTTAGCCAGAGATGCCTTGGATGCGGTCGAATAGAGACCTGTGCAAGTTAGTTCTGACCCAGAGATCTTGTTTTTCAAAGCGGACTTCAGTGCTGTTGATTGAGCCGAAGACAGGGTGAATTTGTTTGCTGCAAAAGGCTGAATCACAGCCTGCGCGGGCTGAGTAATCCTTACCTTTACTCGCTTCTTAGAGTAGGTGAAGCCGTTCGCATTGAGACGCAGCCAGCCATCCCGCTCTGAGACCACTGATGTCGCAACAACCTGCGTACCCTTATCGTTTGTGACTTGGACGGTGGCGGAGATTGGTGCACCACTGAGACCATATAGACACCTGGCAACATCGGATCTAATCTGCAGGCTGTAGTAACCGATGTTGAGAGTTTTGCCATCGCTTGCATAGTGCAGGCCTGCGATGTCATAGGTCAAAGCACCTGAAATCAGAGCTGGGGGTCCGGCTTGGAAAACGGGAGCGTTCGAGGTGACCATTCCGACTAAGCCTTGGTTTGGTGCCAGGCAAGCCTCACCGATTGAGCGACCAACTCCGAAAGACCACTCGTTGACGTCTTCAGCAGCAGTGTCATTGTGGTGCTTTCCGAAGGCTTGAAGAATTGCCATCGCTGTTGGAGTTGAGGACAGTTGATTTCGGGATCCTGTGGATCCCGGAGTAAGGCCCTCGCAAGAATTCATGCCGGTGCACACGGCATCTTTTTGAGCGTCACCATACTCATCCCAGTTGACCTTGAAAAACACCTTGTGTGTCTTGGCAGATTGCGCGGTGAGGCTCAGGCGCTGCACCCCGTTTGCTGCCTTGATAGTGAGCTCTGGGTCCGTTAGTCGGCCCTTGAAAAATCCCGTCCATTTACTGGAGAGTTGTAGATCGAGTGTGATCTCCAGTCCCTCAAGCCTTGACTGTTCTGAGACGTAGCAATTACCCGAGGTGTTGTAGTAGCAAGAGGCATTTTCCCCGGCTTGACTAACAGTCCTGCTTCCAGCCAACTCCCTTTGATACATCGAGATGTCCTGGTAATTGCCTGATTGAACAACAACCGGCATAACCTCCACATCGAGAGCACGCGTCACAAAGTTGCGTTTTGCAAAGTCCAACTGATACTCGCCTCGAGCGGCGACTATGAATGAGCCCTTGGAGCCAGTCGCAAGGATGGGCCCAGATCCAGCAGGAAGAAAGTATTGCGAGTTTGAAGCAACCAGGTCTCCAGCCAATTCCGAGACTGCGTATGTTTCGCCGTTGACCGAAATTGAGCGAACACAGTCAATCTCGTTATCTGCGTTGCAAACAGTGAAGTTCAGATTTGCGGATATCTGGCGACCTTGATCCGTGAGAAAACTGCACTCAGCACTTTGATCGGTGCAGAGAATCTCGTCCTTTGCATTTGCCCGTGAGGTAACTCGCGAACTCCAAAGTCCAAATGAAGCATCTGCCAGTGCTATGTACTGCCCTGAGGCGAAGAGTTTTGGATCGAAATTAGGCGGAGTATAGGCAGCCTGAGTTGGGGTTGCCAATGCACCCAACAGCAGCAGAGCAGTTACAGCGCCAATTAGTTTCTTCACCAGGACCCCCGAATTGGCAGTTCCTAGTTAGAGGCGAGAACTACCCGTCCGTTCAAGCTAGCAGTTTTCGTCTGCTTTGCCACCGAAGTGTAAGCAAGCTTTGGATTCAACGTCTTTGCATAAGCACATGCGGACTTGGCTCTGGCGATAGCAAGACTCTTTTCAGATGCCTTCACAAAATATGCGGTGCAGCTAGCTTTGCTGTTGGCTTCGGTATCGAGCATCAAAACCTCGATTGCCAATCTTTGACGACTGGTCAACTTCGTGACCTTGCCACCGAATTTAGCCAAAGTTGTCGACACCTTCTTTGGTTGAGGTGCCTGGGTAAGAGTTACCCGAACCTCTTTCTCCGAGAAGGTGAAGCCGTAGGCAGCAAGTCGCAGCCAGCCGTCACGCTCGTTCACGATTGTGGTGGCAACCTTTTCCTCACCAGCTGTTCCAACAACCTGGATAGTTGCAGAGACAGGTGCCTTACTGAAGCCGTAGACACATCGAGCAACGTCAGATCTCATGACCAGGTCATAGGTTCCCAAAACCTCAGTCTTGCCATCTGGCATGTAGTGCATACCGGCTACTCGATAAGAGAGATAGCCGTCTTTGTAATCGGGCACAGTTCCCGTGTATGCCATTGCGTTAGTGGTCACAATTCCAAGCAATCTTGAAGTGTCAGCAAAGCAGCCAGCTGCGCCACCAGCTGCCTGTCCAGCAGTGATGGAGTTGATCATCCAAACCGTATTCACTGCTGTTGCAGTGTCTTTGACATGATTGCGCAGGCCATTCACGATGTCGATGCCTCGTGCCGATGCCGCGGCAAATAGTGTGAAGGGTCCAGTGTGTCCAACCTCGGTCGGCGACCCAATGATGTTTGGACCGTCCTGGCCAGTGACATAGGTGCTGACAAGGCGTGGGACTACAACCGGCTCTCCTGAAACCTCAACCTTTGAGTATCTTGAGTCAATCGGGTTTACCGTGATTTCCGGAGCTTGGAGACGACCACGGAACCACCCGGAAACCTCATTGCTTAGTCTGAGCGTCACCTTCACTCTGGTGTCAGGTGCAAAATCCTGAGCGACCCCACAGGTTCCAGGCACCTGGTAAACGCATTCTTCAAAGTGCTGAATACACTGCCTTAGACCCTTACCGTCGGCCGTATCGCAAACTGATGGCTCTGGCATCGGCAGGTTGCTCGCCCGCTCTACCATTGGGAACACTCGAACACTGAAGTTGTTAGCCTGAATACCTTTCTTCTCAGCACTGAAGTTCAACATTGCTGCAACTAAGTACTGATTTCCATTTGAATGAGCATGGCTTGATTCAAACACTGCAGGCCCGGAGCCATTTGGAATACCGCGAGCTGGGTCCCCCTTGAATGCAAAGCCATAGCCGGATTTCACATAAGTCGCGGCCTGCATCGATGTGGATGTGCCTACGGCCAGAGCTTCGATGCAGTTTTCAACTACCTCGCCACAAAATGGGAGCGCCACGGTTCCGGAGACCCAACCAGAGGTGCTTGTCCCGCAATCTAGGCTCTGCCCTGGATCTGGGCAAAGTGTCACAGTTCCGGGCCAGGGCTGAGTTTCGTGAAAGACAGCATCGAAGGTTCGTTCGCCCTCTTCCTCGATAAGGATGATGTCGCGACCATTGTTGTAGTCGACATTAAACGAACCAAACTTGGGGCCAAAAAAGTTAGGATCACCAACCCGCCAAGCATCTTGCGCCTGAGCCGAAACTCCAGATGTAAGGACAAGTGCGACCGTGAACAGGGTCGCAAGAGTTGAACGAATTCCCCCGCGTTGCATGGGTAAAGCGTAAACAGGTAAGAGGTTTCCTGAAAACCCTTACGTGCTGTCTATTTAGGGGACACTCATCGCGAAAATAGCGAGGTTAGGCCTTCCAGAGATTTGTTGGCGACCTGTTTCGTTACTACCTGAGTGTTGATTTTGGGCAACTGGCGCTTTAGAGCGCTGCACGCCCTGGCAGCTCTAGCCTCGGCCAGTTTTTTGTCACTGGATAGGCGGTAGTTTGAGGAGCAAATTGCGAAACGGTTACTTCTAGATGCTGCCGCGAAACCTCTGATCTGGCTGGCTTGAGTAGCCGATAACAGCGTGGAGTTGCCCTTGAACTTGGAGAGAGTCATGGACTGTCTTTGTGAGATCGTAACCCGAACCTCTTTTTCCGAAAACGTGAATCCGTATGCAGCTAGCTTGACCCAACCTTCTTTTTCGGAGACAACGGTTGTTGCTACTTTTTCAGCGCCCGCACCGCCAATAACCTGCACTGTTGCCGAGATGGGAGCCTTTGAAAAGCCATACAGGCATCTCGCCGTCTCGGATCGCATCAAAAGGTCGTAGGTCCCTATCACCAGATCTCGCCCGTTCGGCATGTAGTGAAGTCCTCCTACCTTGTAGGAGAGATACCCATTTTCAAAGCGCGGAGCTCCCCCGTTGTAAACCATCGCATTAGTTGCAACAACCCCAAGCACTTTTGTGGTGTCGGCGTAACAGCCCTGCAGTGGAACCTGCAATGTCCCGATGCTCCAGAGGGTATTGACGCCGCTAGCACGATCTCCAACTTCACTTCTGAAGTAGTCAAGGATTCCGAAGGCCGTTTCGTCGTTCGCCGCTGTGCCGATTGTCAGGCCTCCAAAGGATCCCGAACTGCCAGAGTTACCCATGGCTTTTCTATCTGCCAAGGTAAGGGTTGAAGGGTCCCGCACCAGGGCAAATCTCGCCACCTCGGCGGGTTCAGCGGAGATTCGCATCAGATTATTGGTCTGCGAAACTGGATCGATACTCACAGCTGGGTCTTTTATGCGTCCCATAAACCAACCAGCAACCTCGCTTGGAGCGCGCAACTCTACTGAGACCCGAGCCGCCTTGGGGAAGTCCTCTCTGACTCCACAGAACCCATCGCCTACAAAAATGCATGAGTTGTTGTCACCGGAGCCGGCACCTGCGAGGGAGTAGCGGGCATCCTGGATTATTGAGTAGGGCACCACCGAAATTGAGATGTTTCGAGTGAAAAAACGTTGGGTCGCGAAATCGAACTTGGTAGCCGCCTTGGCAATGACGGCGTAAGTGTCGGCACCTCCACCGTGAACGAAACCGGGGAGTTGAAATAGAAGAGGTGAGCCTGCCTTGAAGAAATTCATGCTCGGTCTGGCGGGCCACTTGATGCCAGCCGGACCCTCACCCAAATAGATTGCAGCTGAAGTCGAGTTTCCAACCGACATTGAGAGATTTACTACACAGTTTTCTGAAGCCGCCGAATCACAGACGGGCAATATCATCGTCCCAATGATGTCCAAATTTGGATCAGAGAAATCACAGGTCGGATCATCTAGAGACTGACACCACTTCCACTCACCGCGCTGAAGATTCTCATCAGGAGCTGGTGGCTGGATTTGAAGGACAGAGAGACCTCCACCAGAACCCGGCTCCCCAATTTGCAGGGTCACGTGGCCGAGCGGTTTATCAACTCGGTCGGGATCGAAGGCAGTTGCATGGGCCGCAGGGCCACTGGCAACAAGCCCCACGCTGATCATGATGCCTAGCAGCCACACCCGCTGCGACAATCCCCCATTACGCATAAGGAAAGCCTAAGCACAATTAGCTCTAAAGAACAGCGAGCGCGGTACCTACTCGTCTGAAGCTGTTGCAGGCTCAGGCTTAGGAGCAACGATGGTGAGCTTGGACTTTGCGGTGTCCATCATCTCTATCCAGGTGTTACCAATTGCCAACTTCACAGGCTGTCCATCCTCGGTGAAGAGCAGGATTGGGTCGGCAGAGCCGGCCTTCTTCCAGGTTGCCTTGAGGTAGTAGCCGTCGGAGAAGATGTGAGCAATGCCTGAGCTGTCAATCAGTTTGGCCTTTGGAATTGCACCGTACTTTGGATCGATAAAGCTGTTGTCGTGAACGACCTCGATGACAACTACGTTCTTGGTGATAACTCGATCCCCACCTTCTTGAACGTGCTCTTTCTTATCCAGTGTGTGGAGCCAGGCAGGTTCTGAGGATGCTCCCCAAGGGAACGATGCTGTTCCAGACTCCCAGGTTGAAATGGTTCCCGGGTACTTCACGGTGATGCCGGTGGCAACAGTTCCAAGCGCAACCGCAGAAGGAGTTGCATCAAACTCAAACCCTGGGGTTGGAGCTGGCTGATCTTTGTAGTTTTCCTGGAGCTTTTGTGCTCTGAACATCAGGTTCCAAGGAGCAGATCTTGACTTCTCACGGTAATAAGTGTCGTTGGACTGCTCAGTGTCCTCATCGCTCATCACAAGGCCGGTGTCCTTGGCTGCGCGCTTGAATGGTGACTGACCACCGGAGTAGACAAAGATTCCGTTGAATGGATCGATGATTGCCGCGTCCACTGGTCTAACCGAACGAATCGGACCAATCGCCTCTGGGATACGCGAGTGCCAAACCGGCAGCATCCTCGTCATACCACCCTCAACCCGGGTCATGTAGACAAGGTCGGCATCGTTGAGTGCTAGCTGAGGTCTTCCGTTCCAGGTGTTATCAACCTTGCCCGCGATTGCAGGTAGAGAAAGGTGAGCCGCATCCTCTTCTGCAAAAAGCACGCCGGTTAGCGGTGCTGGGATGAAGACCGGCTCTGGTTCTGGCTCAACGGTCGCAGTCTGAGTGGGCGATGCCGTTGGAGCAGGAGTGTTGGCGCAGCCCGTCAGTGTGAGTGCGAAGAGGGTTGTCAGAGCGAGAAGTTTTGAGCCGATTTGCATTTTCCCAAGTCTAAATCCCCAAGGCTATCTGCGCCGCTTTGCAAAGCGGTTGGAGAGTCGATCTCTGAGAATTTCAACCGGCAGTAGCAAGGTGGTGAAGACAACAATCAATAGAACTGTGGTCTCCAGGTTTTCCTTCACCAGCGGCACATTGCCAAGCAGGTAGCCGGAGAACATGAAGACACCAATCCAAAGCACAGCACCGAAGAAGTTGAGCTTGGTGAAGCGCTTGGTGTCCATCTTTGAAATGCCAGCCAGCATTGGAATCAGGGCTCTAAGAATCGGGAGGAAACGAGCTAGAACGATTGCCCGGGTTCCATACTTTTCAAAGAATTCGTGGGTCTTGGCCAGCACCTTTTTGTTGATGATGAAGTTGTTACGACGTTCAAAAAGTGGTGGTCCGATTTTGTATCCGACCCAGTAACCGGTTTGTGTGCCCAAAAAGGCAGCCAGCCAAATCATCAAAAACCCAGCCCAGTCAGGCAGCCAAAGGGTTGTTGTGGAGAGGGTCAGACCGGTCAAAAACAGTAGTGAGTCACCTGGAAGAAAGGAGGTGAGAATGAAGGCGGTCTCTAAGAAGATCACGAAGGTGACCGCGAAAACAAAGTACGGCCCGAACGCGGTGATGATGTGTTCCGCGTCTAGCCAGTTCAATTGATCTCCGTCTCAGACCAAACCGCTGGCCTGGGTGAAAGTCTAACTTTGGTAACCACGGTGAACCTAGGGTTCCCTAGGAACTCGCAGGGTAGAAATTCACCGCTCCACGCACCCAGACCGTTACCCGCATGCCAACCTCTGGAGCAAAGGGTCCATTCGACCGGGCACGTATCTTGATCTTGGGTGTCTGCACCTCAACAACTGCGTCGTGGCCAAAGAAGACTCTGCCCACCACCTCGCTGTCACCCTGCGGATTTGGTTGCAGGTAGAAGTTCTCGGAGCGAATTGCAACCACTCCCCGCTCACCATCTTGGACCGAGTTCAATGCCGACAGCTTGCCCAGATCAGTCTGGATTTTGCCATCGACAACAACACCGTCAACCAGCACCGAGTCGCCGAGGAAGGTTGCAATGCCAAGGTCTGCGGGGGCGTTGTATATCTCAGTTGGAGCACCAGCCTGGATGATTTTTCCGTCTCGCAACACGGCAACCTTCTCGGCCAAGGAGAGTGCTTCTTCCTGATCGTGCGTAACCAAGATCGCGGTCGCATTCTCGGCCTTGAGAATTCGCTTTACGTCCTCGCGCAATCTGGTTCGAAGCTCCTGATCCAAAGCGCTGAATGGCTCATCGAGCAAAATCAACTTCGGCTTCGGAGCAAGAGCTCGTGCTAGTGCAACGCGCTGCTGCTGACCTCCAGAGAGTGATGCAGGTTTGCGATTTGCATACTCCGTAAGCCCAACCAGTTCTAATAGTTCTTTCACGCGGTTTGCCTTGCCGGGTGACTTACTGAGTCCAAACCCGATGTTGTCTGCAACTGATAGGTGAGAGAACAAGGCCGAGTCCTGAGGCACAATTCCTATGCCTCGGTTTTCAGGCATCACGAATGCAGACTCCGATGCAACCAGCTGATCGTCCAGCACGATGGTTCCAGAGGTCGGTCTATCGAAGCCTGCAATCAAGCGCAACAGGGTCGACTTCCCGGCTCCTGAAGCGCCAAGAATCGCGGTCAACTCTCCACGATTGGCATGCAGGTTTAGGCCCGAGAGCACGGGTTTATCGGAGTAGGTAATTGAGAGATTCGAAATCTTCAACATTAGTTAGCCACCTCCGATACTGCTTTTCTGGCCTGCGCGTTTAAGGCTAGAGCAGGTATGCCAGCCAGCAGGACTAAAAGAAGTGCATACGGAGCTGCCTGGGCGAACGCCAACTCTTCTGTTGCCCCCCAAAGTCGAATCGCCAGAGTCTGCAGTTCGGTTGGACGAAGCAGCAGCGTGGCAGGTAATTCCTTCAGCACCGTTAGTGAAACCAGTGCTGCGCCGGCAACGATTCCCGGCGTTGCCATCGGTAGCACAACTTTGGTGAGGGTCTTATTGCCCTTGACCCCAAGCGAGCTGGCAACCTGCTCGAGAGAGTAGGGCACCTGAGCGATCGGGGTCGCGATAGCGCTGAGGGCATTGGGCAAGAACAGAATCAGATAGGCAAACACCAATAGCCAAACCGTTTGATAGAGAGCAGGCAACAGGTTTGCTCCGATGAAGACCAGCGAAAGTGCAACGACGATTGCCGGCAGGGCATGAGTGGCCCAAATTGAAAACTCAACCCCTCTTGCAAAGGGCGATGGAAACCTAACCACCCATAAAGCCACAGCCAGCGCTACCAGCGCAATCAACAACCCAGATCCAAAAGCGACCGAAGCACTTCCAACTAGTGCCTCAAGAATCTCATCCAGGTCAGCCGTTGAACTTCCGATAATGCTCCAGCGAACAAGAGCAAACATCGGCACTCCAACACCCACACCTGCAAGGGTTAGCAGCATCAATATGGACACTGGTGCTAATGCGCCAAGTTCGATGCGCTTTGAACGCTGCATCGCAGTGCGTTGGACCTGGTAGTCGCCGCGATAACGCCACTCAAACCAAATCACAAAAAGCGTGAGCAGAATCAAAACCAGAGCGAGGGCGGCAGCTGAGGTTCGATCAAAACTGAGTCGATAGGCGTTGTAGATGGCCCTGGTAAAGGTGTCAAAACGAAGAATTGAAATTGCACCAAATTCACTCAAGGTATAGAGCGCGACCAACAGGCTAGATGCGGTTGCAGCAGCCCTGACCTGTGGCCAGGTGACTCGAACCAAAACCGCTATCTTTCCAAGACTCAAACTCCTCGCCACCTCTTCGGCAGCAACGTCGGTGCGAACCAGAGCCGCCGAGACCGCGATGAACACATAGGGACTGGTGGCTAGTGAGAGCACGATCCAGGATGCAAAGAAGCCAGAGAAGCTGGGGATTGTCGCGGTGAAGGCAAACGCCAAGACATAGCTTGGGATCGCAAGCGGCAGGGTTGCCAATACCGAAAAGAAACCCGGAAAGCGCAGGTTGGTCCTGGTGACTAACCAAGCCTGGAAAAAGCCGATCACCAAAGCCGTCAAGGTGACAGAGCCAACCAAAAGGACTGTGTTGAGAAGCAGCTCGAGAGTTCTTGGGCGCAGCAGTTCTGCGATTGCCTTCTCAGAACCTTGGCCTAGTCGAAGAAGTAGATACCCAAGCGGTAGCAGGGCCGCCAGGGCAGCAAAAACCCCCAGCACCACAATGAGGACTGGGGGTTTTCGCATAGCCTGGCTAGATTAGCCCAGCTTGCCTGATTAGCTCTAGGGTCTGCTCGAGAGCATCTAGGTCATTCAGGTCAAAGTCTGGGGAGGGAATGTCGCTCAGTGGGGTCTCGCCCGCAACGGCTTCGACGCCAGAAACCAGCGGATACTCACCGGTTTCCTCAACGAAATACTGCTGGCCCTTCTGGGAGAGCAGGAACTCCACGAAAATCTTCGCGCTTGGGTTGTCACTAAGGATTCCAACTCCGGCAACGTTTCGAAGGTTGCCGACGTCCTTGCCTTCGAACTGAGCCAATTTTGACTTCATGTTTTCAGTTCCGATTTCTTTGGCCTTCGCGAACCAGTAGTAGTGGTTGATCAAACCCATGTCGACTTCGCCTGCCTCAACGGCATCCAGGATGGCGCTGTTCTTTTCATAGACAACGCCGTTGACCTTCATGGCCTCAAGCCACTCAAGAGTCTTGGCATCACCTTCTAGAACTCGCATTGCGGTCACAAATGCTTGGAATGAGGCATTGGTCGGCGCGATAGCCACGCGACCCTTGTATTCGGGGTTAGCCAAATCAAAGACCGACTTTGGTAGTTCGGTCACCTTCTCTGGGTTGTAGTTCAAGACTCGAACTCGGCCGGATACACCAATCCAAGATCCATCCCTCGCACCATACTCAGGGGCAACCAGATCGCGAATGTTTTGGCCCAGGGTCTTGAGTAAGCCTGCCTTGGAAACTGCACCCAGTGCACCAGCATCCTGAGCGAAGAAGACATCAGCTGGAGTGTTTGAGCCTTCTTCCAAAATCTGAGCTGCTAGCTCGGCGCTGCCTGCATAGCGGACCTCAACCTCAATGCCGGTGTCGGCTGTGAACTGGTCGAGTAGTGGCTGAACCAGTTCCTCACTTCGACCCGAGTAGATCACTAGTGGTTGTGACTCTGAAGTTGACTCAGTTGCGGACTGGGTTGGCTCGGTGGCCTGCGGGGCACAACCCGCCAGAGAGATGGCAGTCATAAGCGCGACTGCGAATCCAAGCTTCTTCAATTGCTTCCTAACTAAAAAGAGCACGGGATCGCCCCCGTGCTCTGAATAGGTTAGGTAAACCTAACTGGTTTGTCAATTGCCTCTTTTTGCGTCGATTTCGGCAATCAGATTCTCGACCAATGCCTGGATCTCATCGCGAATTGGGCGAACATCCTCGACACCCTTACCAGCTGGATCCTGCAGCTTCCAGTCGAGGTAGATCTTGCCCGGGTAGAACGGGCATGCATCGCCACAACCCATGGTGATGACATAGTCGGATGCACGAACATCCTCATCGGTCAGAACCTTCGGCTTGGCGGCAGAGATGTCGATTCCCAACTCGGCCATTGCCGCAACTGCGGAAGGGTTCACCTGATCCCCCGGCATGGTTCCGGAAGAGCGGACCTCGATACGGTCGCCGGCGAGGTGGTGTAAAAAGCCCTGAGCCATCTGGCTGCGGCCGGCGTTGTGGACGCAGACGAACATCACGGATGCAATCGGGTTAGTCATGATCTGCTTTCTTTCTTAGTAGGAAGTTTGAAACAAATAGCGCAAGACCCAGGCCAACAACCTGGGCCGCTAGGTACCCAGGTAGTGAGGCAGGGGAAATAGAACTTGGGGCGTCCGAGAGCACTCGACCAAGAGTTACAGCCGGATTCGCAAATGAGGTCGACGAGGTAAAGACATGCCCAGCCACAATCCAAAGGGCACCTACCGCTGGTATCAGCTGCGGTTGGCTCGCCACCAAAAGCAGGATCAGTAGGACCAGGCCGAAGGTGGCGATTACCTCACCAAGAAATAGCCCACTTCCCATTCGATCAACTGAACTCATGGTGAAAGCCGGCTTTTCAAACATGAGATTGGCAATTGCGGCTCCAGAAATGGCGCCGACTACTTGAGCCACGAAGTAGCCGAAAAATGCGCCCAGGCTCAACCCTTTCCGAACCAGGAACGCGAACGAAACTACTGGGTTGAAGTGAGCTCCAGATACTGGACCAAGCGCTGAAATTGCCCCAAACAATACAGAGCCAACGCACACCGCAATGATGATTAGGCCAAGGGCTGGAGGCGCCTCCAGCGCTGCCACCATGTGACCAGCACCCAGCACCGTTGTAACAATCAATGCGGTGCCGAGATACTCAGCAAACAGTGAGCGAAGAGTTGCCATGGAATTTCATTCCTGAGTTAGTGTTGAACATAGATAAGTATCTATGTCTGGATAGACGACTGTCTATTAGGGTCAGGTGAACAATTGGTGACGAGAATCCCACTGCAGCTATTGGAGTGTGCTCCATCTCCTGGAGCTGAGCCCCTGGCGCGTTCCAGCGCGGAGAACATTGCTGAGCTACTCAAGGCAGTCGCAGACCCAACCAGGCTCCAGCTCTTGGCGATGATTGCAAACACTGAGCAGCAAGAGGATTGCGTTTGCAATCTGACCGGACCCCTCAAGCTTTCGCAACCAACAGTTAGTCACCACCTAAAAAAGCTTGCTGATGTTGGGCTTATCTCCCGCGAGCGCCGCGGCACCTGGGTTTGGTATTCGCTCAACAAAGAGCGCTGGAACGAAATAGCAAAGTTGTTTGACTAGGAACGAGGAACAAATGGCAAAGGTAGAGATTCAAATTGAAGGCATGACCTGCGGTCACTGCGCCATGAGCATCACAAAGGAGCTAACCGCACTAGGTGGTGTTGGCGAGGTGAAGGTTGACCACGCAGCTGGTAAGGCTGAGGTATCGGTAGATGGTGTTAGCAACGAGCAGCTCGCTGATGCAATCGCTGAGGCAGGCTACAAGGCGACCGGTTTTGCAACCCTAAATGCCTAATAACCTCACCGAGCTCGAGATCGAGGGCATGACCTGCACGGCATGCGCTCGCAGAGTTGAAAAGGGTTTGAACAAGGTCCCTGGAGTCACCGCCTACGTTGACTTTGCAACCGAAAAAGCCCATCTGCAATTCGAATCTGCAGTCGATCTTGAGCTGGTTAAACAAGCCGTTGAGGACGCCGGATACAAAGTCGGTGAGGGGAAGCCGGAACTTCAAGCGCTCAAACCCAAGCTCTGGATTGGCGTTATTCTCTCGGCCTTAGCAATGGCATTCGCCATGATCCCGCAGTTGAGTTTCCCCGATGTGCACTGGCTGGTATTCGCGCTTTCAACCCCGGTCTTTTTTTATGTGGCTGCTCCATTTCACATCGCAGCCATCAAGAATCTCAGGCACCTAGATAGCACCATGGACACCCTGGTGTCGCTCGGCTCTACAGTTGCCTATGCCTACTCGGTTTACCTAATCTTCTCCGGCATGCACCACACCTACTTTGAGGTAGCGGCAGTTGTGCCAACGGTTGTATTGATCGGTCGCTACATCGAGGTGCGAGCAAGAAGAAGTGCTACCGACTCAGTTCGAGCTCTGCTAAGTGCGATTCCGCAAAAAGCCATCATCGAACGCGATGGGCAACGAGTCGAGGTCGACACCTCGAGCATCAAAAAGGGTGACCTGGTGTTGGTGGCAGCGGGTGAACGAATTCCAGTTGACGGTGTTCTGCAATCGGCTAATGCCGCCATTGACACCTCTACCCTCACAGGTGAATCTCTGCCCTCTGAGCTTGTGACCGGAGCGACCGTCACTGCGGGTGCGACATCACTTTCAGGAGAAATCCGCATTCTGGCAAGCGCAAGCAGTGCGACCTCGAGACTCAGCCAGATAGCCGATTTGGTTCGCGAGGCAACGAGTCAAAAAACCAAACTAGCCTCACTAACTGACCAGATCTCCTCGGTATTTGTCCCGGCTGTCATTGTGATAGCAATCGGCACGTTCTTGGTCTGGGGAGTGGCCTTTGGCGACTGGACCAAGGGCTTTGAGGCAGCGGTTGCAGTTCTGGTGATTGCCTGCCCGTGTGCTCTGGGTATTGCCGTGCCGATGAGTCTTGTGGTTGCAACCTCGGTTGGAGCAAAGCGGTCGGTTGTGATCCGAAACCCAGATTCGCTCCGAGAGCTCGCAAGCACCAAAACCGTGATCTTTGATAAGACCGGCACCCTCACCGATGGGCAGCTGAAGGTAGTCAACTCCCGCGGTCTAGGTGATGTTGGAGTAGCAACCATGCTGGCCTATGCCGCAGCCGTTGAGGCTGGGTCCAGTCACCCAGTGGCCAAGGCCATTTCAAAGCTGTCAAATGCAAAGACAGCTTCCGACATCAAGGAAATTCCAGGTGTCGGTTTGGTCGGCATGGTCGATGGCATCGAGGTCCACATTGGTAAACCGCAGAGTTACCAGAATCAAGCAGAGCTTGATCGAGCGTTAGCACTTGCTGGCCCGAACACGTTGGTTGTGGTCTCGTGGGAGGGATGGGCTCACGGCCTTATCGAACTCAGCGATGAGATCAAACCTGGTTCGGAGCGGGTAGTCCAAGAACTCAAGGACCTTGGTCTAGAAACAATGCTGCTCTCCGGAGATGCGCCGAGAAGAGTTGAGGAAGTGGCAACCATTCTTGACATTGAGAAATACCAAGGTGGTGTCTCTCCCGAGCAAAAGCTCGATGTGGTGAGGTCCGCATATCATCCGGTAATGGTTGGCGATGGCATCAATGATGTGGCAGCACTGAGCGCTGCAAAAACTTCGATTGCGATGGGGTCAGGCTCACACGCAGCTCAGTCTGCAAGCTCAATCACCATCCTCGACGATTCACCCGCTGCAATACCATTTGCGCTGCGCCTAGCAAAGAAAACCCATCGCAACATCTACCAAAACTTGGGCTGGGCCTTTGGGTACAACATTCTGCTGATCCCAGTTGCCGCAGTTGGACTTCTGAATCCGATGCTTGCTGGTGCTGCGATGGCTTTCTCTTCGGTCTCGGTGGTGGCAAACGCCCTGCGCCTGAGATGGCAAGATGGTAGTAAGACGAAGGAGTCGTAGTTGTTTACCCCCGCTGATGAAAAACGTGTTCTCGATCTAGTACCAACCGGTGTTTTTATCGGAGGTGAGTGGCGGGAAGCCTCTAACGGCAAGACCCTAGACGTTGTAGACCCAGCCACCGGCAAGGTACTAAAAACTATCTCCGATGCCTCCTATGAGGATGGCCAGGCAGCTTTAGAAGCAGCGCACCGAGCTCAGGCTGATTGGGCAAGGACAGCACCTCGCGTCAGAGCAGAACTACTTCGCGCTGCATTTGAAAAGGTCACCGAGATGGCCGATGACTTTGCGATGTTGATGTCGATGGAGATGGGCAAGCCATTTGCCGAGGCTAAGGGTGAGGTTGCCTATGGTGCCGAGTTCTTGCGCTGGTTCTCCGAGGAAGCGCCAAGAATCTATGGCCGCTACTCAACAGCCCCAGATGGCAAGAACCGACTAATGGTTTTGAAAAAGCCAGTCGGCCCAGCACTTCTTATTACCCCATGGAACTTCCCGCTAGCCATGGCAACCAGGAAGATCGCTCCAGCTATTGCAGCTGGCTGCACCATGGTTCTAAAGCCAGCCGCACTAACCCCCCTAACCTCGCAGCTTTTTGCAAAGGTTTTGGAAGACCTAGGTCTACCAAAAGGTGTGCTGAACGTGATCACCACCACAAACCCTCAAGAGGTAACTGGTCCACTGATCAAGGATGACCGCTTGAGAAAACTTTCGTTCACCGGATCAACTCCGGTTGGTCGAAAGTTGATTGCTGACTCGGCTCACCAGGTTTTGCGAGTTTCAATGGAGCTCGGTGGCAATGCCCCATTCCTGGTTTTCGAGGATGCAGATATCGACAAGGCTGTCGAGGGCGCGATGCTTGCAAAGCTTCGCAATATGGGTGAGGCCTGCACGGCAGCCAACAGATTTATTGTCCACGAGAGCGTGGCCGAGGAGTTCGGTAAGAAGCTGAGTCAGCGCATGTCAGCCCTCAAGGTCGGTCGCGGTCTAGAAGATGGTTCAAACATCGGACCACTAATCGAGGAGCGCGCTCGCCAAGGAGTTCACGCACTTGTGCAGGATGCAAAGGACAAGGGTGCGAAGGTTCTGCTCGGTGGAGAGATTCCATCCGGTGAGGGTTACTTCTACCCACCAACAGTTTTGGTCTCTGTCCCTGAAAGCTGCGACATCCTGCAGAACGAAATCTTTGGACCGGTTGCCCCAATCTGCACCTTCAAGACTGAGGATGAAGCAGTCCGGATGGCAAACAACACCGAGTATGGTCTGGTTGCCTACGCCTTCACTAAGGATCTCAACCGAGGCCTTCGCCTTGCAGAGAAGCTCGAGGTTGGCATGTTCGGCCTGAACACCGGACTAGTGTCAAACCCTGCGGGACCATTCGGTGGTGTGAAGCAATCCGGTCTAGGTCGCGAAGGCTCACAAGAGGGAATCGAGGAATACCTCGAGACCGTGTATGTGGGTATTGCTGACCCCATGGCCTAAGGGGTCGCAATGTCAACGGTCCGCCATCGCGTGCTGCTCCATCACGGTTACACCAACAAAAGACCTGAGGGTCATTGGCTTCGACTGACCGCACAAACTCTTCGAAATCGTGGACATCAGGTTTGGTATCCACAATTCCCGTCCCCCGATGCGCCAGTGACTAGCGATTGGCAAAACCTGATCTCGCAAGAGGCCGCAATGATGGATGAGGTGCAGGGCGGGGAGAAGATCGCCATCACCCACTCGCTTGGTTGCATGAACTGGTTGTTGGCAGCCAAGGAAGCTCGATTCACGACTCCGTTCGATAGAGTGCTGCTCGTTGCCCCTCCCGATCCTCAGCCGCTTGGACAAAACCCAAACATCGAGGGTGAGCCGCTAGAGATTGATGACCCGAAGCTGGTTCAGGCTGCGCATACCTGGGCTAGGAGCTTGACGGTCATTGCAGGTGACAAAGATCACTGGTTACCTCGAGGCATAGGAATCTATGAGCAGGCTCTTGGGCTAGAGGCGGTCATCTTTCCAGGTGCTGGGCACTTCTCACTAGATGATGGCTTTGGAAATTGGAAAGGTCTCTGGAGTTGGGTCGAAACCGCAAACTCCAGAGACCTCCTCGACAGGTAGTTATCGAGTAAAGCGAACCTCTACTCTGCGGATCTCTCCACCAAGGCGAGTCTCCTGCTTTCCGATTGCCCTCACCACAGTGAGTCTTGGGCGAAGCTGCTTGATCAGGTTACAAACTGCAGTCGCGCGATCGCGAGAGAGCTTTGCATCCCTCGCAAGCACGTTAGGGCCCATGGTGAAACCGGTGCATTCGATTCTGGTTGCTCGGCTTGAGTACTTCTGCAACATGGCTACCACTTGTGCACGCACTCGAGGTGTAATCACAGCCGATCCCGGGTTGAACATACTTGCCACACCAATTGCACTCCAAGGTTTCGGTTTGGGCTTAGGGGTAACCGGAGCAGACTCAGTTGGATTTGCAGTTCCGCCTGATCCAGCATTGGTAGCGACAACGGTTATTGCATTCAGATAGGTGAGGCGCGCTCCGCCGTCGTAGCGGTAGACCATGTCATAGACCGCAGCAGGCAGCGCTGGCATTGTGAACGTGAAGCCAGTCGAAGATGCATTGCGAATCGAGACCGTTACTCCTCCGATTGTCACATCCATGCCCGTGCCTAGCCTGCGGCCTACAACTACGACTGCCTCGCCACCAGTTGTCAGAACAATATTCGGAACAATGCTGGTGATCTCAGGACCGTTATAGGTTGGCGCGGAACCCCCAGAACCACCCGATCCCCCAGATCCTCCAACTGCTGGTAGAACGGTCAGGATGAAGGAGATTGTGCTGGAGCCGGCCCCGTTAGTTGCGGTAATAACGTAAGCAACAGATGAGCTGGTAACTGTCGCAGTGCCTGAAACTACTCCCGTAAGTGAATCAATCGAGAGACCACTCGGCAGTCCAGGCTGGATCGTGTAAACAGCAGTATCTGCGGTATTCGAGTTTGATGGGGCATCCGCCGTGAACAAAGTTCCGACGTAGGCTGTGTACTCCCCAGTCACTCCAGCCGACCAGGTAATGGAAGGCGGGTTTGCAGCAATAGCAACAATGGTTATCGACAGGGTTGCGACATTTGATGTCGCAGTCGAGTTAGTGCCTGTAATCCCAACTACGGATGTGCTGATCGTCGATGGGTTACCAGAGATGATTCCTGTGGCCGAGTTCAGTGTGAGTCCAGCTGGCAGTGATCCAGAGGTAATCGCCCAGGACGTAACAGCTCCGCCGGTGTTAGTGGGAGCGAGAATTTGCGTTGGAACACCAACGGTTCTCAGGACGATAGCGCTGTTGTAGTTGATAACGGGCGCTGACGGGGCGTTCGGGACGCCGAGGGCGATATTTGACCTCGCTCCCTGCGGAACTTGTTGATCTGTTAGTGCACGAATTTGAATGCTGTAAGTGACGCCATTCGACAGGGATGCACCGTTGTCGGATCGAGTTGTGATTACCATCGATGAGACGGTGGAAGTTGGGCTAGCACTTGCCCATGTATTCCCTCCGTCTGTCGAATACTCGTAGCTCGTAACTTGGTAACCACCGTCACGTGAAGGAGGTGCAAACACGATCCCTAACTGCTGATTGCCCGAATTGACCTGCGTGATAACGGGTGCACTCGCAGAGGTCGCTGCGGCACGAACCTCGAATGCAACGAGCTTGTCGGCCGCAGGAGCGTACTCACCGTCTTGGCCCGAGGAGGCCATCAAGATACAGGTACCAGGTCTGTGGGTCTGGATCGTTACTGTGGTCGTCGGCCTGGAATAGCTGGTTTGCACAGTACAAACCGATGGGATGCGCGAGCTAACGGTAACCTCGCCACCACTCAAGGCAGTAGCCGTCTTTACGACTGTGCTGACAGAGGGAAACTGGTCCGAAATTGGACCGAAGTTGATGCGGTTGGTGACTCCGGCATCAAATACCGACGAGATGGCGAAGGTTGATCCAATTGCCTTCCCTCCAGTGCCGTCAAAGCTACCGTTTACGAATCGGAATCGGTAGAGGCCGTCAAGGGGGATTTCGGCAATCGATGTCTGCCAAAAGCTAGTTGCATCCTTGCTGCCAACACCGTGAGCAACCAAAGTGTGGCTCGAGATGTCAGTCTTCGGAATGCTCATCTCGTCCTGCACAGCGACAAGGTAGCCGTAAACGGAATAGTCGTCGGTCTCACCGATTGCAAGCCAATCGAATGCAAGCGACTGCCCTTGCTTTCCATAGAAAGCTTCCGAATAGACCTCGGGGCCAAATACTGTGCAATAGCTGCTGACCGAGCCTCTGCCATCCCCATAGTTGTAGTTATTGTCCCAGCTACAGCCTCCTGTGGACTTTAGCAACGTTGAATCGCGTTTCATCGTGTAGCCCGAGTAATTGGCATTCTTCGCCAAGGATGTGATAGTCGGAGTTATGTTTCCGCTGGTATTTGGCTGAGAGTAGCCTGGCTGACCGCCCTCGTTTGTATAGGCGAGGTTAGATATGTTGTAGTAGGCATTGGTCTCGTATTCATAGGGTTGTCGCGTTAGCGAGTCAGTGCCATAGACCATGAAAGGGGCAGCTGTGGTTCGGAATACAGGCTTTGTCTGACTTCGTGAAGCCAAATCCCGAAGCATAACCAGCGCGTTTGTATCTTGACTCTGATCACGTTGAGGTGCGAAGTAATAAAAAACCGTCTGGGATGATGAAACATCATTCGCGTAATAGACGGCAACACGATTCGCTCCGACAGTTTTTGCTGAACCAGCCCTCACAGGCAATGAGACCGTGATGGTTGTGTCGTTCACCACGGTGAAGTTCGCGCTAGTTATCAGATCTGCACCAAACATGATTTTGGTTACGGCTGGGTTTCCAGCTCCATCCCAGAAGCCCTGGCCTGAGATGGTGACCGAGTTACCACCGGCAGCAGTACCCGAATTTGGCACGGTGCTCGAAACTGTTGGGCCGGCTAGCTGAATTGCAACCTGAGAGTCCGGAGTGCCGTCAGTGAAAGTCAGGCCGACAAATGCCTGCTTGCTGCGACTTGCTGCATCAATAACTGGAAGGGAAACTGAGGTGACTGTGTCACTGGTGACGGTGAACGTAGCGGGGATCACGGCCGTGCTGGTTGAGAGGTAGGCGGAAGCAACCTTGCCTGTGAAGCCGTAACCAGAAAGATTAACGGTGAATGAGCCGATCGCAGGAGCTATGGCAATATCGGAGTGCGTTGCCAACGACCCCAAGAAGGTGTAGTTGAGCGTCGTAGCAGGTGAGGCGGTGTAGGAAACGATGATGCTCGCTGACCCAGCAGCGTATGTACCGGCGGGGATTGCCGCGTCAACACGAGTCGCGGAAGAGACAGTGAAGCTCAGAGAGGTGACTGTGTTACTCACACTCAGCTCAACAGCGATTACGTTGTCATTTCCAGAGCCGTCCTCAAACTCCGAACCTGAAATCACCAAGGATGTGCCGCCGAACTTTGAACCGGAACTCGGCAGAACGGTGCTTGCCGCAGGAACTGCGTTAGCTGCAACAGAGACCGGGAAAAGTCCGGCTGCCAGAAGAGCTGCCACAAGCCACTTCGCTAAAGATTTCATTTCTCCCCTTTTTATGTTCTAAACGGAACATACCAACTAGTTCATAGCCTAAGCGGATTTCGTTGTATAAACATAAGGGGATTACAAATACTTTTTTGTAGAAAGTTCGGAATACCGAAGGGTTTAGTTAGGCTGTCTATTTTTCGCCAAAGTTGCAACCCAAATCAAGAGCACCCCTGCCACCACTCCCATTGCCATGGTTGCAATGATTGCCGCTTTTGAATCAGCCAAAACCATGAGGGTTAGCAGAGTTGGAGATAGAGCTCCGACGATTTTGCTCAGCATCATCACATAGCCCTGGCGCTGCCCATAGCTTTGAGCGCCGAAGAACAATAGCGGCAGTGAGCCTCTAATAAAGGGGTTCAGACCGACTCCGATTCCGTGCAGAATCACGAATGGGAGAAGACCATTCACCCCAAACAGCAAAACAAACATCACACCTAGCGGATGTGCGGCGATGGAGATTGCCGCAACCGTGATCGGTCCGGTTTTCTTGCCCAGGGCAACCAGCAGGATGCGAGCAAAGACCTGAGATGGGCCGAGAATCACGGCCGATAGAAGCGCTAGCTGCTCGCTTGCCCCGAGCTCGGCCAGCAGAAACGGCAGGGTGGTGTTCACCGAGGAAACTATGAACCCCTCCAGGGCGAACATCAATGCGAAGACGATGAGCAGTTTGTCGAACTTCAACCCGCGCTTGATGATCTTCTGAATTGGACCAGTCATCACGTCTATCTCGCGCTGTTCACTGCGCGGGATGGTGGCGTGGAGCGGGAGCGAAACAAACAGGTGCATTGCTGCCCAGAACAAAACCGCTGACTGCCAACCGAACTGGGTGTTTAGCAAACTGGTTAGTGGCCAAGAGATCGTTGAAGAGAACCCAGCAAAGACTGTTATGCCTGCAATGACGCGGTTGGAGTTCTCCTTAAAGAAGGCAACCGCGGTTGCAAAGGCGGAGTCATAGTTACTCATCGAGCCACCGATACCGATAGCGGCCCAAGCTATGAACAGCATCAACTCGTTCGTGCTAAATGCAAGAAGTAGCAAACCAGTGAAGAAGGCGAGGTTGCCCCAGGGCAAAACCTTGCGACCGCCATACATATCTATAAGACGACCGATTCTTGGACCGACTAAACCTGAGACAAGGAGCGAGACAGTGAATGCCCAGAAAAAGGTTTCGGTGGAGACGCCGATTGATTGCGAGATCGGAACCGCAAGGATCGCAGGGAGATAAAAGCCAGAGCCCCAGCCGATGATTTGGGTAATGCCCAGTCGCAGAGTCAACCTAGAACTGGCTTGCACTTAATCTCGACCTTTGAGTTATTGACCTCAGTCTAAAACCCAAAATGTATTAGGTTAGGTCGATGCCCACTGGGCGAGGCTAAATCTGGGGTAATGCCAACTCAACGGAGAGGTTGAATCTCATGAAGCACGCTTTGATTACCGGAGCTAGCTCAGGACTCGGATTCGAGTCCGCAAAAGCACTTGCTGAGCTGGGTTACAAAATCACAATGGTGGCCCGTCGCGAGGATCGACTGGTCAAGGCGGCAGATCGAATTCGTGCCACCAACCTAAACTCCGTGGTCGAGGAATTTGTGCTCGACATCTCGAACCTTGATTCAGTTCGGGAGTTTGCAAAGACGATTGATTCAGTCGACCTGCTTATGAACAACGCAGGCCTGATGGGCCCAGACTTCAAGCTCTCGATCGAGGGCATCGAGTCTCAAATGGCCACCAACCACATTGGACACTTTTTACTCACCGCTCTACTCTGGCCGAAGCTGGACGCTGCAAACGGCAGAGTCGTGAGCCTCTCCTCGGTGGTGCACCGCAGGGGAAATCTAAAAACGGCGAGCGCCGAAGAACTTCGTGGCGCAGACGAATCCAAGTACAACCGTTGGCAGCGCTACGCCGATACCAAACTCGCCTGTCTGATGTTCGCAAGGGAGCTAGACGTTAGGGCGAGAGTCTCAGGATCCAAAGTTCAGTCCATCGCAGCGCACCCAGGCTGGGCGATCACTGGCTTGCAAGAGAACTTCCCGCACACATTAGACAGCTTTGCTCAGACCGCGAAACAGGGCGCTCGCTCACAGATTCGGGCCGCAACCGATGGCTCACTAAAGGGTGGTGAGTTTGTTGGTCCGAAGTGGGAGTTGTGGGGTGCACCGAAGCTTCTGAAGGGCTCGACTCGCTCCCGTGATTTGGAAATTGCAGCGGCACTTTGGCGGAGCTCTGAAGAACTAACCGGTGTGAAGTTCCTGGCCTAGGAGTAGGCTGGCTGGGTACTGCAAGGAGTCAAATTGCGTTCAATTTCACCGGAAGCCATCATTGGCTCTCGGATCACAAATCAAAGCCTTCGCCGCTGGTTGCACTCACTGCCAGGCGTCGACAAGGTAGGGCTTGAAGCAAGAGCAGCTTCGCTTGGAACCAGGTCAATCAAGACTGCATCCAAGGCTTGGGCGCTAGATGCCGCCATCAAAATGATGGACCTCACCACCTTGGAGGGCATGGATACCCCGGAGCGAGTCAAGAGCCTCTGCCTCAAAGCACTAACTCCTGACCCAACAGATCTTTCAACCCCGAGACCTGCAGCGATTTGTGTTTACGGGGACATGGTCAAGTACGCGAAGGCAACTCTTGAGGGTTCTGGTGTTTATGTTGCTGCAGTTGCCACCGCTTTCCCTTCGGGACGAGCAAGTCTGAAAGTAAAGCTTGAGGACACCAAAGACGCAGTCCGCGCAGGTGCTGACGAGATCGACATGGTTATCGACCGAGGTGCATTCCTTGCCGGCGACTACCTCGAGGTCTACAACCAGATTGTTGCTGTGAAGGAAGCTTGCAAGCGCAGCGATGGCTCCTACGCTCACCTGAAGGTGATCTTGGAAACTGGTGAGCTTCAGACCTATGACAACATTCGCCGAGCCAGCTACCTAGCGATGCTCGCGGGTGGAGATTTCATCAAGACCTCAACCGGCAAGGTAACCGTGAATGCCACCATCCCAATTACCATGCTGATGCTCCAGGCGGTGCGTGATTGGTATGAGGAGACCGGTGAGCTGATTGGCGTGAAGCCGGCCGGTGGAATCAGAACGGCAAAAGACGCCATCAAATACCTCGTGGTTGTGAAAGAGACTGCGGGTGAAACTTGGCTAAACCCAGACCTATTTAGATTCGGTGCATCGTCGCTACTAAACGATGTTTTGATGCAGCGACAGAAACTAAAGACCGGCCACTACTCAGGCCCTGACTATGTGACGGTGGACTAAAGGATGACGATGTTCGAATACTCTCCAGCTCCAGAGTCTCTCTCCTTGGTGAGCTTTGATAAGAGCTACGGTCACTTCATCGGTGGCAAGTTCCAAAAGCCAAACAATCTTTATGGCACCATCAACCCAGCCACCGAAGAGGTGCTGGCCGAAGTCTCGCACGGAACTGAGAAGGATGTCGATGCTGCGGTTAAGGCCGCACGTGCTGCATATGAAAAGGTTTGGAGCAAGCTTCCTGGTTCTGAGCGCGGCAAATACCTCTACCGAATCGCAAGAATCATTCAGGAGCGCGGGCGCGAACTAGCAGTCGCTGAGACCCTGAACAACGGCAAGCCAATCAAAGAGACCCGCGACTTCGACATTCCAACCGTCGCCGCCTGGTTCTTTTACTACGCAGGCTGGGCAGACAAGCTTGACTATGCAGGACTTGGTGCAAACCCGAAAGCCCATGGAGTTGCTGCCCAGGTAATCCCATGGAACTTCCCGCTAATGATGTTGGCTTGGAAGGTTGCTCCTGCCCTGGCTGCTGGAAACACTGTTGTCCTAAAGCCAGCCGAGAGCACACCGCTGACTGCTCTGCTCTTTGCAGACATCTGCCAGCAGGCAGAACTTCCCGAGGGTGTAGTAAACATCGTCACCGGATTTGGCGACACCGGTGCGTCACTCGTGAAGCACCCTGATGTGAACAAGGTTGCTTTCACCGGATCAACAGATGTTGGTCGAGTTATCGCCAAGGCGGTTGCCGGCACCAAGAAGAAGGTCACTTTGGAACTTGGTGGCAAGGCTGCCAACATCGTCTTCGATGATGCACCACTGGACCAGGCTGTCGAGGGCATCATCAACGGCATCTTCTTCAACCAGGGTCACGTCTGCTGCGCAGGTTCAAGATTGCTTGTCCAAGAATCGATTCAGGACGAGTTTTTGAAGAAGCTGAAAAAGCGTATGGAACTACTCAGAGTGGGCGACCCGATGGATAAGAACACCGACATCGGAGCCATCAACTCCAAAGCTCAGCTGGAGAAGATCGAGTCCATGGTGAAGCAGGGTGCTTCAGAGGGTGGCGAGGTTTGGGCTCCAAACTGCGAGCTACCGAGAAACGGTTTCTGGTATCGACCAACTCTGATCACCGGAGTAGGACCTGCTAACACTGTCGCCCGCGAAGAGATCTTCGGCCCAGTACTTAGCGTGATGACATTCAGAACTCCAGCTGAGGCTGTGACCAAGGCAAACAACACACCTTTTGGTTTGAGCGCTGGTATCTGGACCGAGAAGGGTTCAAGAATTCTGAAGCTTGCCGACCAACTGAATGCTGGTGTGGTTTGGGCAAACACCTTCAATCAGTTTGATCCGACCAGCCCATTTGGTGGCTTCAAAGAATCTGGTTACGGCAGAGAGGGTGGCCGTCACGGGCTGCTTGCCTACCTAAAGGGAGGTAACTAATGCGTCTGGATGTAAAGAAGACCTACAAACTCTTCATTGGTGGCAAGTTCCCAAGAAGTGAGTCAGGTCGCACCTATGAGCTAACTGACCACCAAGGGAAGTTCCTCGCAAACGTAGCGCAGGGCTCTCGCAAAGATGCCCGTGATGCAGTGGTTGCAGCCCGCGCAGCGCAGTCTGGTTGGGCATCGGCAACCGCATACAACCGCGGTCAGATTCTTTACCGCATCGCAGAAATGCTTGAGGGCAGACGCGAGCAATTTGTAGCTGAGATCAGAGCAATGACCGGAGTCTCGGCTTCCAAAGCAAATACCGAGGTGGATGCGGCTATCGACTCTTGGGTTTGGCATGCAGGTTGGTCAGACAAGATCGACTCGGTCGCCGGCAGCATGAACCCAGTTGCTGGGCCGTTTTTCAACATCTCAACTAACCAGCCAACCGGTGTTGTTGCGGTCTTAGCTCCGCAGGATTCTGCTCTTGTTGGTCTGGTGAACAGCATCGCCCCTGCGATTGTCTCGGGAAACACGGTGGTGGTTGTAGCGAGCGAGAAGCTGCCGTTGAGCGCAATTACCCTGACTGAAGTGTTAGCAACCAGCGACCTACCCGGCGGTGTGGTGAACATGCTCACCGGAAGCGCGAAGGAGATTGGCCCCTGGCTTGCCTCACACCAAGACGTAAATGCCATTGACCTCGAGGGTGCTCATGAGCCGGTTGAACTTGAGATTTCGGCTGCCGAGACCATCAAGAGAGTTATCCGACCAAACAGTTTTGAGCGGTTGGGATCTCGCGGAAGCCTCGAGCACATCCTGTCGTTGATGGAAGTAAAGACCGTCTGGCACCCCAAGGGACACTAATCTGTCCACCAGTTTGGGAGTAACCCAATCCTGATGATGGGTTTACTCTGGGGCTGGGGGTGGTCCGGTGCGCAAACTTCTCGCCATGCTTTTTGCACTCAGCCTTGCTGGTTGCAGCCCAGCCCACATCTTTGAAGAGCAAGCCAAAATGGCTGTAGTGAACAGCTATGAGAGGTTTGAATCGGTAGGTGTGACCGAGGAGTTATCAAACTCCGAGGGAGACTGGGTCATGGTTTACGACCCTTCCCGCAGCGACTACCGAGCAGCCTGGTTCAACGAGGTTGATCATAAAAGTGAACTGATTTTTGAGGCTGACTACTTCTCCATCTATGTCGCTCACCAGATGCTCTCCGATCAGGATCTCTCAATAAAGGAGCTGCCAAATGGTTTCAGAATCTCAAGCAAAAACTGGGCTCCGATTCGCTTCACGGTTGAGAACGGCCTGTTGGTCGCTGCAGAGTCGGACTCCCATTCACCCTGGAGTTCTAAATTCCGATATGAGGTGAGTGAGGAAAACCGTAAGCGGTTGATTTCGCTCGAGCGAGAACTACAGGATTCTCAGTCGATCACTAGCTAGGCCTGCCGCCGACCATCGTGACGGCCACCGCTCCACGCTTTACCGCATACTTTGCGGCATCCAATAGTGTTTCTCCGGTCATGAGCTTGGCAACAAGTCCGGCAGCAAAAGCATCCCCCGCACCTGTGGCATCGACCAGGTCCGCTTTCACTGGCTCCACTCGCTGCACATCTGAGCCCTGGGCTATGACTGCCCCCGATTCACCGAGGGTCAGTGCCACCATCGGATAGCGCTCGGCGAGCGCCGCTGCTATAACCTCTGGGCGGTCCTCCCCGGTGAGGATTCGGCCCTCTTCAAGTGAAGGGGTGATCAGGTCAACACCCGATGTTGCAGTAAAGAATTTCCCAACCCCATAGTCGTTGATGAATCCAGCACTACCTGGATCAAGCACCACAAGTGAACCGGCGGCCTTGGCACGAGCAATCAGCGCCGAAAACTGAGCGTGAGCAATGCTGCCAAACAGTGAGTAGCCGGAGAGGTAGAGCACATCGCCGAACTCTGTGATTGCATCGGTTTCGAGTGCGGCGTTGGCCCCTCGATCGGTCAAGAAGCTTCGCTGTTGCCCCTGCACTAAAACCACAATCGAACCAGTTGGTAGCTGATCATCAAACTGAAGATTGGGGATTACGCCGTGGGAGCAAAGATCAGTTTCGACCTTCGTCTGATCCGATTTTGCAACCCGAGCAATGAGCTCTACAGGTACCTTTTCGCCAGCCAGCCAGCAGGCAAAGTTTGCGGCGGAACCACCAAAGCTGATCTGTATTGAAGAGGGAGTGTCAGTATCGACGCGAATATCGGAGTGCGGCCGGACCAGGATGTCCTCAATAACATCTCCAACCACAACCGCCTTTGGCATTAGTCCAGCTCTAGCTCAGACCAGGCAATAGCGATATCTGCAGCAACCGAGACGTTGTTGCGAGCAAGGTCGAGGTTTACCTCAAGCGATCTACCTCCAGAGGCCTCCACGATGTAACCAAGCAGGAATGGCGTTACCGCCTTGCCCCTAACACCAGCTGCATCGGCAGCCACAAATGCCTGAGTCAGAACTCTGTCATGCTCAACTTTGTCCCAAGCCTTGTCGGCTGGAACTGGGTTGGCAACCACAATTCCTCCACCCTCACCAACGAGGTCCTGAGCCAACATGATCCTCGCGATCTCGGTTGCCGAGTCAACACTCCAGTCCAGGGTGAACTCAGACTCTCGAAGCCAGAAGCTTGGGAAGATTTTGGTTCCGTATCCAACCACCGGAACGCTCAATGTCTCCAAGCGCTCCAGAGTTGCAGCTATATCGAGAACGCTCTTCACTCCCGCGGATACCACGGCGATTGGGGTATTAGCCAGGACACTCAGGTCAGCCGACTCATCAAAGGTGTCCTGGGCTCCGCGATGGACACCACCTAGTCCTCCGGTTGCAAAGACCCTAATTCCTGCCAATCCGGCAAGGTGTGCGGTAGATGCAACCGTGGTTGCCCCGGAGATACCCTTCGCAGCAAGAATTGGGAGATCCCTAACCGATGCCTTGGCGATGTCTTGGTTTGCGATGATGTCGAGACCCTTATCGTCCAATCCGATGTTGGCAACACCATCGATAACGGCGATGGTCGCTGGGACCACTCCCTTGTCACGGAGAATCTGCTCAAACTCTTTGGCGGCCTCAAAGTTACTGGGCCTTGGCAGACCGTGAGAGATGATCGTTGATTCAAGCGCGACCACTGGCTTGTTCTGATTCAGAGCGCGCTGCACTTCTGGGTGGATTTTGATCAGGTCTTTTTGCACCCCTAAAGGCTACTCCTTGCTTTAGCGACTATTCACAAGTCCTAGCGCTAGCCTTATAGGTCGAAACGAGGTGGATGTGAAAAGGCCATGGCTACTAACCCAGCAGGGTCAGCGCACATCCATGCTTGTCGCGAGCCTGATCTCTCTTGTGGCGCTGTTTGCGCTCTGGATTCAATTGAGTTTTATAGAAGCTCCTCGCTACCAGGTTGACCCGATTGACCGCACCAATCTCTCAGACTGCATCCTGATGGAGTGCGGTCGAATCGAAAAGCTTGGTGGTTTGGAGCCAGAGTCGATCAAAGTCACCCAGGGTGAGTTTGTGAACACCATCAGAGTTGAGTTTGTGAACTACGGTCGCTTAGTAGGTGACCGGGAGCTCTGGCTCGAGCTCAGAGACTCGAGTGGCCGCTGGCTGGAGGCGGGTAGAACAACTGTGAAGCTGGCGCCCAAAGGCAAGATCTTTGCCGAATTTGGCTTTGTTCAGAACGTCGGTGCAATCGACGCCGGCACCCTTCGACTTCAGTACTAGCCGTTACCTAAACGTTATAACTCTCAGGAAACACTAAGGTTTCGCTCTGGTTGTTAACCACTGTGAGTCGTGCAAAGAGGCGCGGTTCGCCGAAGAGGTCTGGAGACTTCGACGAATCAATGCTTCTGACTTACCTAAATCAGAAACATTGAAAGGATTCACGTGGGTTCACTATCTGAATTTATGAGCAATGGGTCGTACACCCTTGTTTACAACATGCTCTCTCTTGGTATCGCGAGCATGCTCTTTACCTCCATTTTCTTGTTCGTAGCGCGTGAGCGCGTTGCACCTCGTTACCGCATGGCCGTTATGGTCTCCGGTACCGTAACCGCAATTGCTGCTTACCACTACTTCAGAATGTTCGACGACTTCAAGCACGCATTCGGCCCAGAGGGCATGGGTGTTGTTGCATACAACGTCGGGTACCGTTACGTGGACTGGTTCCTAACCGTGCCACTGCTACTGGTTGAGACCGTTGCCGTATTGGCACTAGCCGCAACCGTACAGCGCAGCCTGCTAAACAAGCTGGTTCCTGCTGCTGCAGCGATGATCGCACTGGGTTACCCAGGTGACGCTCAGCTGAACCTGCTTTACCAGGGTGACGCACCGCTATGGGGCCTACTATCCACCATCCCATTCCTATACATCCTTTACGTACTATTCGTAGAGCTAGGTAAGGGTCTTGCTGGTCAGTCCGAAGCTGTACAGCGCAAGATCAAGGAGCTGCGTCTTCTTCTTCTCGCAACCTGGGGTGTTTACCCAATCTCGTTCATCTTCAACATGAACGCAACTGGATTCGACGAGGGCGGCTTCGTTCTTCGTGAGACCGGTTACACCATTGCTGACATCTTGGCCAAGTGTCTATTCGGCCTAGTGATCTTCACCATCGCTCGCATCAAGAGCGCTGAGGACGACGCTGAGTTCGCAAAGACCGAGTTCAAGAAGTAACTCAAAAATGCAGACAGCCACGGCCGGGGAAAAACCCCCGGCCGTGTGCTTTCTTAGGGAGACAAAATGAAGAAGTTCAGAATTGACTGGGATGTGGTCCAGGCGCTCGTGCTCAGTTTGAGTCTGCCAGCGGCGCTCGTATTTGGCGCTCTCTTCCCCTCGCTCTTTGCAAACTACCGCTAGTTGGTTTTGCTGAAGCGAATGCTCTTATAGGCATCAAACCAAGCGACGCTTAGGTAGCTCGCAATCAGCAATAAAACCCAATCAAGTCCTGAGATCGCCCCTAAGTTGAAGGCCTCTCTGGCAAGCGGAAGCTCCACAATCACAACCAAAAGAACCAGCGCTAACCCAACTATCCATTTGACGGTTGGGTTTTTGCGCGTAAGCAGAATCTGCAAAGTTGGCATAGTCCAAGACCTATTAGTCAGAATCAAAAACACGTTTGCAAGGATCAAGAACACGAAGTTGATGGTTCGAATCTGATCATCCTCACGCCCAGCCATCCCAGCAGCTATGTAAATCAAGACCGCTACCAATAAAACCGAGAAACCCTGAAGAAGCGCGATCAAGAGTGTCCCGCGGGCAAATAGTCCCTCTGAAACCGGTCTTGGCTTCTGCTTCATAATCTTTGGATCAGCGGGCTCTGCCTGGAAGATAACGGTGCAGGCCGGATCAACCACCATCTCGATGAACGCCACCATGGCAGGTAGCAAGACGATGGGCCAGTCGAATAAAAAGATCGGAACCATGGCCATGCCAAGTAGCGGCACGTGGATAGCGAGTATGTAGGCAAAGGCCTTTTTCAGTGAGGAGTAGATGGTTCTTCCGCGCTTGATGCCTGCAACTATGGATGCAAAGTTGTCATCGGTCAGGATCAGATCCGATGCTTCACGAGCAACATCGGTTCCCTTGAGACCCATCGCGATAGAGATATTCGCCAGCTTCAGGGCCGGGGCATCATTTATGCCATCACCCGTCATCACGACAATCTCGCCTGCGGATTTCAAAGCCTGAATAACTCTGAGTTTTTGACTCGGAGTGACACGGGCGCAAATGGTCAGTTCCTTTGCACGTTCAATTAGCTCTAGATCGGATAGCTCATCGATCTCAACCCCAGTAATGATGTGTTCAGTAGAGAGCCCCACCTCAGTGGCGATTTCTTTGGCTGTCCCGGCGAAGTCTCCAGTCATCATCAGCACCCGAATCCCGGCACTATGACACTCGGCAATCGCTTCGGCTACCCCGGGTCGAACCTGATCGCGAAGGGCAACCAATCCTTGGAACTCCAACTGAAGCTCTAGCTGATTAGCGGGCAAGCTGGTTCCAAGCGGAACTCTTGCCCCCGCAACTGCCAGAATCCTTCTCCCGCCCTCAGCGAGCGTCTCAAGATCCGAGGCGATCTGCTCAAATGGGACCTTGCATATCCGGGCCACCGCTTCTGGCGATCCCTTGCAAGCTAAAACCAGGTGATCTTCAGCCCGCCAAACAATCGTCATTGCTGTCAGGTCATGACTGAGTGGATATTCGCTCTGTGGGACTAGCTGGTGCTCGGGTCCCAAAGAGGAGAAGGCGGCATCTACGGGGTCAAACGACTCCTGTGGCGATGCAAGCGCACCAAAGAACGCCAATTCAGATTCGTCATGAGCAGGCACCAATTGATCAATTGACATTGAGTTCATGGTCAAGGTGCCGGTTTTGTCGGTGCAAATTACAGTGGCCGAACCCAGTGTTTCAATGACTGCCGATCGTCTCGCTAGGACTTTCTCCTTTGACATTCGCCAAGCGCCCAAAGCAAAGAAGAGGGTTAGCACGACCGGGAACTCTTCCGGGATCATCGCCATAGCCAGCGAGAGACCAGCAAGGATGCTCTCTGCCAATTGGCCTCGAGTCAGGAAAACCACACTCGCCAAAAGAACTGACGCACTAATTGCGATGATTGCGATTACTCGCACTGCTTTATCTATCTGAGCCTGAACGGCAGTTCGCTGGGGTTTGATGTTTTTTAGCGAGATACCGATCTGCCCGAGAGTTGTTTGTCCACCCGTTGCCTCGACAATTGCGTCGGCTCTTCCCGATACCACCGAGGTCCCCGCAGAAGCAAGCTCACCAACTGATCGAACTACGGACAATGATTCGCCGGTGAGAGTTGATTCATCAATACCTAGATTGCTCGCTTCAATAATGCGAGCGTCTGCTGGCACCCGGTCCCCCTCAGCCAGACGAATCAAATCTCCAACCACCAGCTCCGCTGCCGCTAGCTTCACCCACTCACCATCGCGCATAACCATCGCCATCGGTGCAGATAGAGACTTGAGGGCCTGCAGTGCTTTCTCGGCCTTGCCCTCTTGATAGGTGGTTGTGCCGATGATGAAGAGAATCATCAAAGCTAAGACGGATGCTTCAAGGGGTTCGGAGATTACAAACGAGACACCGGTTGCAATGCTCAAAAGAATCAGCATCGGCTCGCTCAAAACCTTTAGTAGCCGATTGATTGGTCCGGTCTTGGCCGCTGTCTCTAACTCGTTGGGGCCGCTCTCTGAAAGACGAGCCTTCGCCTCTTGAGTCGAGAGCCCAGCGGGAGGATTTAGTGCCACTTGCTCAACCTAGCACCTTGGGTTCGCACTGCCCTAGATAAGGCTCGTAAGAGCATTAGTCTTAGCCTGTGAGCAAGAAAATTGATCCCTCCGAATGGCGGGAATTCGTGGCTTCGCGCCGCACCACCCGAGACTTTTTACCAACCCCAGTCCCCGATGAACTAATCGACATTTTGTTGCAGGACGCGATGACCGCACCTTCTTGGTCTAACACTCGTCCCTACCTAGTTGCCGTTGCAAAGGGTGATGTCAGGGATCGAATCAGTGCCGAGTTTCTAAAGCGCTGGGATGCCGCCGACAAGGCGCTGGCGGGTGGTACATGGGGAAAGATAAAGCTCTTCTTCACTCGCTTCGGGTTACCCGAGTCGGACTACAAGATCGTGCGCAATTACCCCGCTGACCTAAAGCCAAGATCTGCCAGAGTCGGCGCTGAGCTATATGGACACATTGGTATCAAACGAGACGATCGCGCAGCCAGAAGCGCTCAGTGGGCAAGGAATTACGAGTTTTTTGGGGCACCGGTCTCGCTGTTTATCTTTACCCACTCGGGGCTGGGAGTTCACTCAATCTCCGATGCCGGTTTGTTTATGCAGAACCTAATGCTCTCCGCACATGCCCACGGACTTGGCACTTGTGCTCAGGGTGCAAGCGGTATGTGGGCACCACCGGTGCGAAAGGAATTCAAGGTTCCACCGCAATACAAACTGCTCTGTGGCATAGCGGTTGGATACCCATCTGATCACCACGTGAACAGCTTCAAGGCTGACCGCCTTGACATCAGCAAGATAAAGCTGGAGGCAAACTAATTGCTGAACATGCAGGACCCTGGATTTATCGACAATCCCTACCCAGCCCTCAAAGAACTCAGGCAACATGGCCAGCCGGTCTGGGATGATAATCTAAATCTCTTTCTAGCCACCACCCACAAAGACGCGAATGCGGTCTTGCGCAACCGAGCTCTTGGTCGCATATTCCAGCCAAAACAGCCTCAGGAAACCTGGGAAACATTTAACTGGCTACACGCAGACTCGATCCTGGACTCAGAGCCACCAAAACACACCCGACTTCGCTCCTTAGTGATGAAGGCGTTCAACCCCAAGAAGATTGAAAGTCTTAGGCCAGATGTTGAGCGTCTCACCAAGATGCTGCTCGACGAGATTGAGCAGAAGTTGAAGGCTGAGGGCAAGTTTGACCTGATCGCAGACTTTGCCGAGCCACTACCGGTAAAGGTAATTGCCTCGATGCTTGGCTTCCCAGACAGTGACGAGCACCTACTCAGACCGTGGTCGCAGGCGATTGTGAAGATGTATGAGGTGAACCCAAGCGAGGCTGACAAGACTGAGGCCGTAAAGGCATCGGAGGAGTTTGCAGAATACGTCCACGGCTTGATGCTTGAGCGTAAGAAGAACCCCGGCACTGATTTGATCACCGACCTGGCCTTGGTAGAAGAAGACGGCGAAAAACTAAATGCCCATGAGTTGATTGCCACCTGTGTGCTGCTCCTAAACGCAGGACATGAGGCCAGCGTCAACGGGTTCGGTAATGGCATGGTGGCTACCCTAAAGAACGCTCAGCAGCTAGAACTTCTCAAGGCGAATCCAGATGAACTTGCAGCGACGGCCGTTGATGAGTTCCTGCGCTTTGATGCTCCGCTTCACCTGTTCGAGAGAACCGCAACCGAGGACACCGAGGTCGGCGGGGTCAAGATCGAGACCGGTCAGAAGATAGCTGCTCTGCTGGGAAGCGCAGGTCGTGACGAGACCGTATTTGATAATCCAGACCAGCTCGACCTAACCCGCGATCCAAATCCTCACATCGGTTTTGGTGCAGGGATTCACTTCTGTATCGGTGCGCCGCTTGCTCGTATGGAGATGACAACGTCATTACCGGCGTTGATCAAGCGCTATCCCAAGCTTGAGCTTGCAGCAGAGCCAGTCAGAAGACCGACCTTTGTACTGCGTGGTTACGAAAGCGTTTTTGTAACCGCTTAGCCCTTGGTTGAACCAAGAGTTAGTCCGGACACGAACTGCTTTCTCAGGATGAAGAACACGACCAGGGTTGGGATCGCAGCGATCATTGCACCCGCTGCCAATAGGTTGTAGTCCGTTACGAACTCTCCCTGCAACCTACCAAGTGCTGACGTGATCGGACGTTTATTGTCCGTGGACATCAATACCAACGCCCAGAAGAAGTCGTTGTAGATCCAGGTGGTCATCAACACCGCGAGCGAAGCTAGTGGTGGTCTGAGTAGCGGCAGCATCACCTTAAAGAAGTGAGTGAACACCGACGCGCCATCAACCAGTGCTGACTCCGAGATCTCCTTCGGAATCGTCTTCATGTATGAGGAGAGCACGAAGGTCGCAAAGCCCATCTGGAATGCAACGTGAATCAGAATCACACCAAGCGGTGAGTCGTAGAGGAACCTTCTGTCACCAACTGCATCACCAATTGCCAGATACATCTTGAAGACTGGGATAAACACCAGCTGCGCAGGTAGCAGGTTTCCAGCGGTGAACAAAAGCAGCATTGCCACGTTGAACTTGAACGAATACCTGGTCACAACGAATGCAATGAGCGATCCGAAAAGCAGGATTAGGAATACCGCTGGGATTGTGATGATGGCAGTGTTCCAGAAGTACCTTGGCAGGTCCATTCGCTCAATGGCGTTGGTGTAGTTGAACAAACCAAGCTCTTGAGGTGGTGAGAAAACACCGCCAGCACGAATCTCTGAGTAAGGGCGAAGGCTTGACCACAGGGTCCAAACAATTGGGAAGAGCCAAACCAGAGCGAAGATGCCGATAAAGATCGAAATGATTCGGTCTTTGATCTGCTGGGCGTGGGCTTTTTTCTTGTCCCTAACCATCATGCTCATCGGACATCCTCCTTGAACTGCTGGTTCAGGTAGGTGATGATCGGCACGATCGAGAGCAAGAAGAGAATTACCGCGTAAGCGGCACCCTTCATCGAAGCACCCTCACCAGCGATGTTCTCAAAGACCAACACACCAAGAATTGGTAGTCCACCTCGGCCACCGTAGATGATGTAGACCATGTCGAATGCGCGAAGCGATTCGATGATTGTGATCACCAAAATGATGATGTTGACAGGGCGCATCGCAGGCAGGATCACCTTGCGGAAAGTCTGCCACTCGGTAGCGCCATCAAGGGCAGCGGCCTCCCTGAGGCTCGCATCGATTGCCTTGAGTCCCGCTAAGTACAAAAGCATGATGTAACCGATGTGGCGCCAGGACGCCATGATCATGATTACCCAGATGTTGTAGTTGTCGTCACCAAAGAATGAAATGGCCTCGGCAATTGGTAGGCCAAGCAAACCGTTGACAAAGCCGTCTGGTCTTAGCAGGAAGTTCCAGATGATTCCGGTCACTGCCAACGAGAGCACTACCGGTAGGTAGTAAGCGGACTGATAGAACTTGTGGCCGCGAATCTCGCGGTCAATTTGATACGCCAGCAAAACACCAAGCGGTGTTGCGATGACAAAGAACCAAAGCAGCCAGATTACGTTGACGCGGAGTGCGTCCCAAAAGATCGGCGTATTGAAAAAGATGTTTTCGTAGTTCGCCAGGCCAGCCCATTGAATGTCCTCAATCCTGATACCGGTCCAGTAGGTAAAGGAGAGATAGATGGTGGCAATGGCAGGAAACCAAACCAGTGCGATGTGCAGCGCGGTTGGTATTCCAATAAAGAAGCCAAGCGTGATCTTGTCACGCGAGGAAAAGAAGCGGCGGGGGGGCGCCCCCGTGGTGTTGGCCCCCGCCGGGTTCAATTTGGTCAAACAGGTGTT
>JBEENY010000004.1:0-45816 GCA_041191905.1 Actinomycetota bacterium | reverse complement strand
GGTTGGCGGTAAGTCACTTCCAGTCTTCGGTTCAGTTCAAGAGGCTATGGCAGAGACCGGCGCTAATGTTTCGGTAATCTTCGTGCCACCAGCCTTTGCCAAGGCAGCAATCATCGAGGCAATTGATGCCGAGATTCCACTTGCCGTTGCAATCACTGAGGGCATTCCAGTTCACGACTCGGCTGAGGCATGGGCCTACAACGTTGAGAAGGGCAAGAAGACCAGGCTCATTGGACCAAACTGCCCAGGCATCATCAGCCCAGAGCAGTCCAATGCGGGTATCACCCCTTCCAACATCACCGGCAAGGGACCAATCGGTTTGGTTTCTAAGTCAGGAACCCTGACCTACCAGATGATGTTCGAGCTTCGCGACATCGGTTTCTCAACCGCAATCGGAATTGGTGGAGACCCAGTTATCGGCACCACCCACATCGATGCGCTTGAGGCTTTCCAGAACGACCCTGAGACCAAGGCCATAGTGCTGATTGGTGAGATCGGCGGCGACTCCGAGGAGAAGGCCGCTGACTACATCTCTAAGCACGTGACCAAGCCAGTGGTTGCCTATGTGGCCGGCTTCACTGCCCCAGAGGGTAAGACCATGGGCCACGCTGGTGCGATTGTTTCGGGTTCTGCAGGAACTGCGCAGGCCAAGAAAGAAGCGTTCGAGGCAGTGGGCGTCAAGGTTGGCAAGACTCCTTCCGAGACTGCCGCCCTCATGCGCGAGATCATCTCCAAGCTGTAAGCCTTGAACCGGGGGCTGAGCTTCGCGATTGCAGCGCTTCAAGCGCTGATTGTCGCGTCGATTGGCATTGGCCTAACTATCGCACCACTAACCCTTACCTGGTTACTCGAGGGCGATGGCTCCACTTCATGGCTGGTAGCCCTTCAGGTTGCGGTGTTTGCCTTCCTGCTCGCAACGGGAGTGCCGGTTGAAATCTCGGCAGGAAAACTCCTCGGATTCGAGTTCCCAGATTTTGCAATCAACGTGATGCCGCTTGGTTTGACGCTCTTGATGGCACTTTTGGTAATCCGAGTCGGCTATCGCCTGTCGGCAGCCTCATCGATTTGGCCCGCATGGGTTGGTGGCGCGGTCAGTTTCGGGCTCATTGGGCTTGGCTCATCGGCTCTGGTAAACAGCGATGCTGTTTACGTGGGTGAGTGGGAGCCACTTGTAATTCCTGCGGTTTTCTTTGGCGGTCTGCTCGTCCTGTCCTCCACTCTTGGTTCCCGTTACGAGATGTTCGAGGGAGCCAATGGTGCAGAGGCAAAGGAGCGAATTTGGATTCGCTCCCAGTTTGAAAATCTCTACGCCAAGCTTCACTGGTCGCTGCGCAGTGTTTTATCACCGGCCGCTCGAGTTGGGCTCGGAGTGGTTGCGACTATGGCTGCGGTTTCCGCAATCATGATTGCCCTTGCCTTGGGCTTTGGTTGGATCGAAGTGGTGAGGCTTTACGAAGGTCTTCGAGTCTCGGTCTTGGGTGGCGTGATGGTCACTTTGGGCCAGTTGGCAATCCTTCCCAACCTGATTGTTTATGCCATGGCCTGGCTAGCCGGACCTGGGTTCGCAATTGGCCTGGGCTCAAGCGTCAGCCCATTTGCATCTCAACTTGGTCCAATGCCGGCCTTCCCGGTTTTTGCCGCACTGCCAACAGGCGGGTTCGACAGAGGACTTCTCTTCGCACTGATACCGGTGCTCGCTGCCTTTGTTGGGACCCTTTTGGTCAGAAAGCACGTCGATCAGATTCGTTGGGAATATGCGACCAGATTTACTGCATCAATCGCTCTGGCTGGCGTTAGTGCGCTGATAGCAGCATCGAGTGCCATGCTGTTGGCAGCGATGGCTTCTGGTTCACTCGGCCCGGGTCGGTTTGAACTTGTCGGCGTAAACGTCTTCCAGTTCGGACTGGTTATCTTCATCGAAGTGCTGATCCCAACCTTCCTGGCAGCCCTCATAATCACCAAGCCCTACGACCCAGATAAACCAAGGCGAAAGTAGAATTTGGCCATGCTGTCGGTTGTGGTTTTGATTTCAGGTTCGGGTTCGAACCTCAGGGCACTTCTCGAGGCATGCGATAACCCAATGTTTCCCGCCAAGGTACTGGCAGTTGGTGCCGATTGCCCAGCCCCTGGCTTGGCTCACGCTGAGGAATTCGATGTTTCAACCTTCGTGGTTGAAAACAAATACTTCTCCTCCAGGGATGCCTGGGCCTTGCGGATTGCAGAGCACATTGACCTACTGCAACCAGATTTGATTGTGTTGGCTGGATTTATGAAGATCTTGCCTCCGGTGTTCGTGAATCGCTATCGAGGCAAGTTGGTAAACCTCCATCCATCACTGCTGCCAGAGTTTTCAGGAGCTCACGCCGTCAGGGACGCTCTCGCTGCCGGTGCTACCAAGACCGGTTCAACTATTCACCTGGTCGACGAGGGTGTCGACACAGGCAGAATCCTCATGCAGCAAGAGGTCGCTATCCCAGCCGGGATATCAGAGCCCGACCTGCACGAGATGATCAAGGCCACCGAGCGCGAGCAATTGGTTCGGTTTGTCTATGAGGTTGCTGCCAAAGAAATCACCCTGGAGGACTAGCCATGGCGAACGCCAGTCGCGATCCAAGCGAGTACACACATCGAGATGTGATTGCACCAAAGCGTGCACTGCTTTCGGTTTCGGACAAGACCGGGCTGCTAGATCTTGCAAAAGCGCTGATTAGTCACGGCATTGAAATTGTTTCAACCGGCTCAACTGCAAGCACAATTGCAGCAGCCGGCTATCCAGTGACCGAGGTTGAAAGTGTCACCGGATTTCCAGAGTCCTTAGACGGCAGAGTCAAAACCCTGCACCCTAAGATTCACGGCGGCATACTCGCTGACCTTAGGCTCGAGGCTCACGTCAGTGAGTTAAAGCAGTTGGAAATCAGCCCATTTGAACTGGTTGTTGTGAACCTCTACCCATTTGTTGAGACCATCGCCAAGGGAATCACAGGAGATGCAGCGGTTGAGCAAATCGACATCGGTGGACCTGCGATGGTTAGGGCTGCTGCCAAGAACCACGCAAACGTGGCGATCGTTGTGAATCCTGGCGATTACCCGAAACTGATTTCAAGCTTGGAGCAGGGCGGCACTAATTTGCAGCTTCGCAGAGAGTTTGCTCTCGCTGCGTTCACACACACCGCGATGTATGACTCGGCGGTTGCCAGCTGGATGGCCGAGGAGCTGGCGGGCTCGCAGCCAACTCGGATCGTGAAAAGTTTCGAGCTCCTATCACCACTTCGTTACGGAGAGAACTCACACCAAAACGCCGCTATCTACTTGGACTCAAGGGAGCAAGCTGGAGTTGCCCAAGCGGTGCAATTGGGCGGCAAAGAAATGTCCTACAACAACTATGTAGATGTAGATGCGGCGCTTCGCGTAGCTCACGACTTTGACTTGCCTGCAGTTGCAATCATCAAGCACGCTAACCCTTGCGGTGTTGCTCAGGCTAAAACCGATGATTCAAGCGGGATAGCTGATGCCCATCTGCGTGCGCACCAGACTGATCCTGTATCAGCCTTCGGTGGAGTTATCGCAGCGAACCGAACTGTCACCAAGCAGATGGCCACTCAGGTTGCGGAGATTTTCACCGAGGTCATCGCAGCACCCGATTTTGAACCAGAGGCGATCGAGATTTTGCGTCAGAAAAAGAATCTTCGCATTCTCAAACTTGAGGGCGGTTACCACAGACCGATGCAAGAGCTTCGTCAGATTTCTGGGGGAGTGTTAGTTCAAGAATCTGATGGTTTTGAGTCATTGGATGCATCGAGCTGGAAGCTCGTTAGCGGTGAAGCTGCAGACAGTGACACGATCAACGATCTGGTCTTTGCCTGGCGAGCATGCCGCGGAGTGAAATCAAACGCGATTTTGCTGGCCAAGGATCTTTCTGCCGTTGGAATCGGCATGGGCCAGGTGAACCGAGTTGACTCCTGTCGATTAGCGGTCACCAGAGCCGGAGATCGCGCTAGAGGGAGTGTTGCGGCGAGTGACGCATTCTTCCCGTTTGCTGACGGCCTAGAAGTCTTACTTCAGGCTGGGGTAAGAGCGGTAGTCCAGCCGGGAGGTAGCGTCCGCGATGAAGAGGTGATTGCTGCGGCTGAAAAGGCCGGTGTCACCATGTACTTCACCGCGGAGCGCCACTTCTACCACTAACTACTTGACCTCGTTTAGCAGTCCGGTTGCGACGTCAAAAACAAAGCCGCGAACCGATTCTTTTCTTGGAATGAATGGGCTGTTCTTGATGCGAGAAATTGACTGACGGACATCTTCATCCAGGTCGCTGAATGCCTCTGCAGCCCAAGACGGCTTCTGGCCGATCTCCTGCTGAATCGATTGCTTGAAGCCGTCATCGGTGAAGGTGAGCATGCCGCAATCGGTGTGGTGAAGCAGGATGATCTCTTTGGTGCCAAGTAGTCGCTGCGAAATTGCGAGCGAGCGAATCTCATCCTCGGTTACCACACCTCCGGCATTACGAATGACGTGAGCTTCACCTTCATTTAGACCCAGCGCGCCATAGACATTGAGACGAGCATCCATACACGCGACAACAGCGACCTGCTTGCTCGGTGGCAGGGGTAGCGGGCCATTGAATGTTGCAGCGTACTTCTTGTTGTTCTCTAGGTACTGATCGGTGACTGACATGTCACTCCTTTCTGGTTGGAAGATTCAAACAATTGATTGGGGAATAGTGCCCCTGTGTGACGGATTGTTACTGTTAGTCTGAAGGGCTGCCTAGTGGGCAGCGGAGAACGATAATTTGCCTGAATCAAAGCTGAGCACGGCCAGAACGCTCTGGCGGTTAGTGCCCTACGCGAAAAAGGCGCTACCCAGAATCACACTCGGGATTATTGCCGCCATAGCTGCACACATGTTTGCACTTGCGATTCCCCAGTTCCTGCAGAACCTGGTCAACTCGTTGGTCTCTGGCGGCATCGATGCTTTATACCCGGCCGTTGGACTCATCCTTTTGATGGGTATTGCTGAAGCACTCTTCGTTTTGTTGCGTCGCTGGTTGGTTTTGACGCCTGGCACATTTGTTGAGGCTGGGATGCGCAACACGCTTTATGCAAAGTTGCAGGATCTACCGGTCTCGTTCCACGATCGTTGGCCATCGGGCCAGCTGCTCTCTAGGGCGGTTTCAGATCTCAGTTTGATTCGACGTTGGTTGAGTTTTGGTTTGGTGCTATTCATCGCCAACTTCCTCACCATCGCAGTTGGAATGCTGATTCTTTTTAGTTACTCGATCTGGCTTGGACTGATTTTCTTTGTCGTCTCTATTCCAATCTGGGTAATCGGTTTCAAGTTTGAAAAGCAGTACGGAGAAATCGCTAGAAAGTCTCAGGATCAATCAGGAGACTTGGCCACCCGAGTCGAAGAGTCAGTTCACGGCGTGCGGGTTCTCAAGGCATTTGGTCGTGGTCCATTCGCTGCCGAGCAGTTCTCCGAGCAAGCTTTCGAACTAAAGCAAACCGAGATCACCAAGGCGCGGGCGGTTGCTAATCTTTGGCGCTACCTGATCATGCTCCCCGAGTTTGCGGTTGGTCTCTCAATGCTCGCCGGTGTTTACCTTGTGGTTCAGGGAGAGCTCACCGTGGGTGGATTGGTGGCGTTTTTCGCCACGGCCATAGTTCTTCGCTGGCCAACCGAGTCACTAGGGTTCTTGCTTTCGATGACCCTCGAAGCAAAGAGCGCTACTCAGCGCTACTTCGAGGTTTTGGACGAACCGGTGTCAATCGCTGACCCGGAGAATGCAGTTACCATTTCCAATCCAAAGGGACTTCTCGAATTCAAAGATGTTCACTTTAGGTATCCGGATTCTCCAGGTGATGTGCCGGATCTACTCAATGGCGTGAATCTCACCCTGCAGCCCGGTGAGTCAGTGGCCTTGATTGGCCTTACCGGCTGCGGAAAGACCACACTCACCGCCCTTACAACCAGGCTTCACGAGGTCACATCAGGACAGATATTGCTCGACGGAGTGGATATCAGGGAGCTACGCAGGGGCGAGCTAAGAACCCATCTCGCAATGGCTTTTGAGGATGCGACTTTGTTCTCGCTCTCGATTCGGGACAACATTTTGCTCGGGAAGCCAGAGGCAACCGAAGCAGAGCTCAAGCAGGCCATCGAGATTGCCCAGGCACAGTTTGTCTACGACCTACCAAACGGTCTAGACACTGTTTTGGGCGAAGAGGGATTGAGTCTCTCCGGTGGTCAGCGACAGCGGTTGGCTTTGGCCAGAGCGGTTGCTGCTTCACCTAAGGTTTTGGTTCTTGACGACCCGCTTTCCGCCCTAGATGTCGACACCGAGGCAATGGTTGAGGATGCACTGAGGCATGTCCTAACAACCACAACCGCCTTGATTGTGGCCCACCGTCCATCAACCGTGATGCTGGCTGACAAGGTTGCACTCCTGGAACAGGGCAAAATCACGGCCTTTGGCACCCACCAGGAGCTACTAAAGTCCTCCGATCACTACCGATTTGTTATCTCATCACTTGAGCAAGAGGCCAAAGAGCGGGAGGTGAACCTGTGAGCGTAAAGGGCACTAACGACGAAGAGAGAACTGATCTAACCAAAGACGAGTCTCGTTACATCCGGGCTCGTTCCCGCAAACTACTGTTCTCGATGCTTGCCCCCATGAAGGCAAAGCTTGGTGGCGCAGCGGTTCTAGTACTGTTCTCAACCGCGATGCGAGTTGCGGGACCCGCCCTTATCGCACTCGGAATCGACTGGGCATTACCAAGGGCAATTGAGGGTCAGCTTGGATCGCTGTGGCTAGTGGTTACCGGCTATCTATCAGCTGCATTGCTCTCGGCGGTTCTGGTTTACTACTTCTTGATGATCACCGCCAAGGTGTCACAGAAAATGCTTTTCGCGCTGCGAAATCGCATGTTCGTGCATACCCAGAAACTCTCAGTCGAGTTTCACGAGCGCTATACCGCAGGTCGAGTAATCGCTCGACAAACCTCCGACCTGGAGTCAATCAAGGAACTCCTGGCGGGTGGCATGGGACAGCTGGTGGTTGGACTGCTTTTCATGCTCTTCACGGCTATCGCTCTGTTGATTCTTGACCCAATTTCCTTCCTGGTTCTATTGGTCTCATTTCTGCCGCTGGGCATTCTCACTCGCTGGTTCCAGGTGCAAACCAACCGCGGCTTCAGAAAGCAAAGGGTCGCCTCCGCCAAGCTGATTCAGTACTTCGTTGAAACCATGACTGGAATTAGAGCCGTCAAGGCCTTCAGGAAAGAGAAGCGCAACGAAGAGCATTTCGGTGGCCTGGTTGAGAGCTATCGCGGGCTCAATGCCAAGCTCATTCAACTCTTCGGTATCTATGACCCGGGCCTAATTCTGATCGGCAACGTCACCGTTGCAGCGGTTTTGCTGGTTGGTGGTTTGCGAGTCATTGAGGGCGACCTTGGAATCGGAGCACTAACAGCTGCGATTTTGTACGCCAGAAGATTCTTTGACCCAATGGAAGACATCGCCATCTTCTACAACTCCTACCAATCGGCATCCAGTGCGCTCGAGAAGATTTCCGGAGTATTGGAAGAGGAGCCATCCGTTCCTGAGCCTGAGAAGCCCACTTCACTTCATGAGGCCAAGGGGGCGATTAGGTTCACAGGTGTCGAGTTCAAATACAACACCGGACCTGTGGTTTTGCACACCCTAGATCTCGAAATACCGGCTGGTCAAACCATCGCTTTGGTCGGCACGACCGGCGCCGGTAAGTCGACCCTGGCCAAATTGGTTTCACGCTTCTATGACCCATCTAAGGGTTCGGTAACACTAGACGGTATTGACCTAAGAGAGATTGCTAACACTGATCTGCGTCGTGAGATTGTCATGGTCACCCAAGAGGCGTATCTATTCTCAGGTTCAGTGGCGGACAACATTCTGCTCGGCAGACCTGATGCCAGTTTCGAAGACGTTGTTGCGGCGGCAAAGGCTGTTGGGGCGGATGAGTTCATCCGCTCACTCCCTGAGGGTTACGACACCGACGTGAACAAGCGAGGTGGTCGAGTCAGCGCTGGGCAGCGCCAGCTCATTTCCTTTGCTCGTGCCTTCTTGGCAAACCCAGCGGTGTTGATTCTGGATGAGGCGACTAGCTCGCTGGATATCCCTTCAGAGCGAATGGTTCAGCAAGGACTGAAGACTTTGCTCGCTGGCAGAACCGCAATCATCATCGCTCACCGACTCTCGACCGTATCGATAGCAGATCGAGTCCTAGTTATGGAGCATGGCAAGGTTATCGAGGACGGCTCGCCTTTAGAGTTAGCGGCTGGACAGGGCAAGTTCGCGACGCTCTACAAAGCTTGGCGCGATTCGCTGGTTTAGCTAGCGAGTCAGTGCTACCGCCGTCTTTGGCCTCAGTTTCGCAACAAACTTTCCACCCTGAACCTTGAATTTCTTGCCCGAGATTAGGTCTGTGTATTCACCATCTGGCAAGTTGGTTTCAAACTCGATGTCCTGGGTTGCAGTGCTGGATGCATTGAGGGCAAACAAACCCTTGTCGCCCCTTGAGAAGCCGTAGCCGGAATCGGACTGGTAAATGCCGTCAACCGAGGTCCCGATCACTGCCTTGCGGAATTTGAGCATCGCTGCGGTTGAGGCAAAGCGGTGCTGACATATCCACTCACCAGGTTCATAGCTTGATTTAGGCGAAACGATTCCTGATTCATCCACATCGCACTTCACATCGCTGACACCGCTCTCAGTCTGGTTGGGGCCATCGTCATAGCCTGCGAATGCATAAGAGGAGTAGAGCATTGGCTGACCGTAGTTCTCGGCCAGCATCAGCATCGTTGCTAATTCGAAGTCAACGATGTTGTTGTAGTTGATGGTTTTTTCATTGCGCTCGGTGTCGTGATTAGAAACGAATGCAATGGCACTCTCGCTTGGAACATGGCCGATATAGCGAAGGTCCTGACCCTCGGGAACCACCATCTCCATCTCTAGGTAGCTCTTTAGGGCGTATGCATACGTGAACTCCCATAGGTCACCGGAAGCCAGGTACTCCTCGGGTTGAACATCCTCACCCGAACCCCGAATTACTTCGTGGAGAATTCGAGTTCCTTCAGGTATCTCACTAACAATTGCCTCCAGGTCGGATGCCGCCATGTGTTTCGCAGCGTCAAAGCGGAAACCTTTTACTCCAAGTGAGAGTAGGTCATTTAGGTAGCCGACAATCTTCTCTCTGACATTTGGCCGGGACTGGTCAAGGTCTGGTAGTCCAAGCAGCTCACAGGTTTGCACCTCGGTGCGATCTGCATAGTTTTGGATCGAATCGTCAAAGGTGATGTCGCACTGGTGGAAGTCTTCTAGCGCGTATAGCCCTGGATAGTCGTATTTGGTGAACTCTGTTCCGGCGTAACCGATGCCATTGTTGTTTGCCATGTGATTGATCACCGCATCGGCAATCACATCGACACCGTTGTCACCGCAGGTTTTCACCATGTTGGCAAACTGTTCTCTGGTGCCGAATCTGCTTTCCAGCTGGTAGCTCACAGGTTGGTAGATAGTCCACCAGTTATCCCCGATGATGTGTTCCTGAGGTGGGGCAACCAATACCCAGTCCACCCCGATGTCTCCCAGGTATTCGCACTCTGCCGCAACTGAGTTCCAGTTGTACATAAACAGCTGGACTCCCACCTGATCGACATAGCCCTCCTCGGGTTGCGATCCGGGAACACATCCGGTGAGAACGAGACCAGCTGTTGCACAAAGTGCTGCTGCAGATAGGGATTTGGACATGGTTGAAATGCTACTTGAGGTCTGTGAACTAAGTCCCTGTTGCTCAAGTTTGGGCGAGGCAGAACTTGTCACCGATGGAGTTGGGGAGTACGCACTTTCTTGACCAACACAACCGCCGAGGGCCAAAACCAAAGTCATGGCTACCCCAAACAGCCTTGTTGTTGAGTGCACAGCGGCAATGCTAACCGATAGGCTAGGCGAGGCTGTTTTCGCGCATTCAGCGCCGAATCTTTCAGGAGAAACATGAGCAAAATCAAGGTGGTTGGCAAGGTCGTCGAGCTAGACGGCGACGAGATGACCCGCATCATTTGGCAGGACATCAAAGACAACCTCATCCTCCCTTTCCTAGACATCGATCTTGAGTACTACGACCTTTCGGTAGAGCACCGCGATGCGACCGACGACCAGGTAACCATCGATGCCGCGCATGCAATCAAGAAGCACGGCGTTGGTGTGAAGTGCGCAACCATTACCCCTGACGAGGCACGCGTGACCGAGTTCGGGCTAAAGAAGATGTGGAAGAGCCCAAACGGCACTATCCGTAACATCCTTGACGGTGTTGTGTTCCGCGAGCCAATCATCATTTCAAACGTCCCAAGACTCGTTCCTGGCTGGACCAAGCCGATCATCATCGGCCGTCACGCACACGGTGACCAGTACAAGGCAACCGACTTTAAGGTGCCTGGCAAGGGAACCGTGACCATCACCTGGACCCCAGCCGATGGTTCTGCACCTCAGACCATGACTGTCGCGGAGTACCCAGAGAACGGTGGCGTTGCCATGGGTATGTACAACTTCATGGACTCGATCCGCGACTTTGCTCGTGCCTCTTTCAACTACGGCCTGGCTCGTAACTACCCGGTCTACATGTCAACCAAGAACACCATCTTGAAGGCCTATGATGGTGCGTTCAAGGATGCATTCCAGGAGGTCTTCGCCGCAGAGTATGCAGACCGTTTCAAGGCTGCCGGTCTCACCTATGAGCACCGACTGATCGATGACATGGTTGCTGCCGCTCTGAAGTGGGAGGGTGGCTACGTCTGGGCTTGTAAGAACTACGACGGAGACGTTCAGTCTGACACCGTTGCACAGGGCTTTGGATCCTTGGGTCTAATGACCTCCGTGCTGACCACTCCAGATGGCAAGACCGCTCTGGCTGAGGCCGCTCACGGAACTGTTACCCGTCACTACCGTGAGTGGCAGAAGGGTAACAAGACTTCCACCAACCCAATCGCTTCAATCTTTGCTTGGACCAGAGGTCTAATGCACCGCGCAAAGCTTGATGGCACGCCTGAGGTTCAGCACTTTGCCGAGACCCTAGAGGATGTAATCATCAAGACAGTTGAGGCTGGTCACATGACCAAGGACCTCGCTGCTTTGGTTGGTAAGCACCAGGCTTGGCAGACCACCGAGGAGTTCATGGCAACCCTCGCTCAGAACCTAAAGGCCCGATTGGGCTAGTAAAACTCAGGGTTTTCAAGCCCTGTGGATAACCCCCTGCAGCTAACTGCAGGGGGTTTTACTTTTTGCGCATGAAAAAACTTCATGCATTGTTTGTTGCTTTACTTCCAATTGCTGCACTCCCAGCCCTTCCAGCCCAAGCTGGTTTGGACTGCGATAACGGCTTTTGTGTCCAGTCCTTTTACTACACCGGAACTCCCCAAACCTTTGAGGTCCCAGAGGGTATTGGCGCTATTAGGTACGAGATTTATGGTGCATCTGGTGCCCGCGGTGGCGCTGGAGCATTAGCTCAGGGCTATCTTTCAAATCTCCCCGACCAACTCATCATCCAGGTTGGTGGTGCTGGTGGCCTCGGTTCGTTTAGGCCCGGAGGCTATAACGGTGGAGGAGCGTCCGGTGGCTCTCGAAATAACGAAGGTGCCGGCGGTGGAGCATCCGACATTCGCCTCACAGAAGATCTCCAGAGTCGAATCGTGGTCGCAGGAGGCGGCGGTGGTGGAGGAGGATTTGCCGGTGGTGCCGGCGGACCAGGTGGACTAGTTGGCGGTAACGGTGTTGATGGTCAGGGGTTAGCGGGAAAAGGTGGCTCTACCACAGGCGGTGATGCTGGCATCAATAACTCGTCGGGATACCTGCCCCAGCCGGGCAGCTTTGGAGTTGGTGGCTCTGGAGGTAGCGGTCTGCACGCAGGTGGCGGCGGCGGTGGAGGAGGTTGGTACGGCGGTGGCGGCGGTGGTGGCGATGATGACGAAACTGGATTTGATGGCGGTGGCGGTGGAGGTGGGTCCTCCTACGCACATCCCGACTACACCACAAATCCCAGCTTCGAAGCCGGGCTCAACTGGGGGCATGGAAGAGTCATGCTCTACTACCAGATGGTTCCATCTGTTCTGCAGTTCTCAGGATCTCAAGTGAACAGAACTGAGATGTCGTTTGATCTGGTTATGAATCAGAACATCTCTAACCTGACCCCACAAGACTTTTCGTTCTCGAGTGGAACTTGCGAGGTGAATCGGGTGAGTATCAATCTCAATACCGCCAACATTCGCCTGCGAAACTGCAGCGATGGAGAGATTGGGTTGACACTGAACGCCATGTCAGTCGGAGAGTGGGAGGTTGGCCCGTTGGTCCCAGTCACTGCTTATGTTGACAACGATTTGAAGGGCCCCGAGCTTCGCATTAGCGATCCGGCTGCTGGCTACTCGACGACTAGCCTCACTCTCGCGATCACCTACTCGGAGCTGATACCGAGTCCCGATTACTTCTCGGTAACCGGATGTGACTTTTCAATCACACCGGAGGCCATTGAACTCAGCTCCTGCTCAGAGGGAATCAACATGGTGTCAGTGAACTCGGGTTTGGCAGTTGACACCTGGGGCAACAGCGGACCCGCGGCACAGAGCGTGAGCTTCCAAGTAGACCTCACAGCACCAACTATTAGTTTTGTGACCACCTTTAGTGGTGCCGTGACATTCAGCTATGAGCTGTTGTTGCAGTCGAGTGAAACCATCGAAATCGCTCCAGCTGCGATTTCATTCTCGAGCTCAACAAGTTGCTCGCAACAGGTCAACGCTCAGAGCCAACTCTGCGGCTATGGCACCTTCCGTTGGAATGTGAATCTGGCATCAATCTCGGATTTAGTTGGAAATCGCGCCGGTGATGTAATCCGCTACTTCGAGATTGTGAATCTAGAACCACAGTCTGTCGAACCAACTCAATCGCAGTTGGTGCAGCAGCCTGCTCAGCCCGAACCTGTGCAGCCCACACCTTTGCCGCCGCAGCCCGAACCTGCACTTGAAGGCCCTCCCATAGTTATCGCGCCAATCACAGAGAACACGGCTATCGAGTCATCGGTTTCTGAATCGGTAACCAACTCTGAGTCAGTGAGTGTTTCTGATGAGTTGGCCCCAGAGGCTGAGACAGACGAGGAAGCGCTCATGCTGCCGGACACATCTGGACCTTGGAGCCAATTTGAGGATTTCCTGGAGTTGGCACCCGACCCAAAGTCGGTTCAAGTGCTCGAATCTGTTGGCCAGACTCAGGTCTCCACGAAGACTCCAGTAAGAGTCGAGGATTCGGAAGGTGAAGTGCCTATCTCGGACGAGTCTGAGCAACCGAATGACCTTGGGACTCAAGAGGTATCGGGCCCACCGATAGCGCTGGAGGAGAAGACTTCATTTCCCTGGTTTGAAAGCCTGATAGTGCTGGCACTTGCCGGACTTATCGGGTTTGGTGCCTATCGAACTATCGGAAGATGATGGTTCTTTGACCATCGAGCAGGACGCGGTGTTCAGCAAACCATTTGACCGCCTGGGTCAGGGTTTTGGACTCCGCGTCCTGTCCTATTTGGACTAGGTGTTGCTTGGAATCAGAGTGCTCAACTCGTGTGACGTTCTGCTCAATAATTGGACCCTCATCCAGGTCTTCAGTGACAAAGTGAGCGGTTGCGCCAATTAGTTTTACCCCTCGAGCATGAGCTTGGGCGTATGGGTTTGCGCCCTTGAAGCCAGGCAGGAAGGAGTGGTGGATGTTGATGATTCTGCCTTCGAACTCTTTACAGAACTCGGGGGAGAGGATCTGCATATATCGGGCCAGGACGATCAACTCGATGTCGTTTTCGCGAATGAAATCGCGAAGTCGTTTTTCGAAGAGCGCTTTATCTACACCAGTCTCAATCTTGTTGTGTTCAAAGGGGATTGAGTAGAAGCCAGCTATTGAACAAAGCTCTGGGTGATTGCCGAAAATCATAGGGATCTCAATCGGAAGTAGACCCGAGTGCTGACGATAAAGCAGATCGTTTAGGCAGTGTCCAGCCTTGCTAACCAGCACGATGGTGCGCATTGGGCGACCCACAAAATCCAAGGTGTATTCCATGTCGAACTTCGTGGCAATCGCCTCGAACTGCTTTTCGAAGTCAGCCTTGGTGATGTCAGCCTCAATCTGCAAGCGCATGAAAAAGCGACCGGTGTCGGTTGAGGTGTACTGCTTCGATTCGGTGATGTTCCCACCGATGCCGACCACCGCTCCAGAGATGGCATGAACAATGCCAGGCTGGTCTGGACAGATGAAGGTTAGAACCCAATGTTCCTTGGTCGACATGGGCTCAATCCTATTGAGTTCTAGGGGCAGAAACCCCTTTGCTGGCTGGTAAACTCCACCCATGTCCACACAACCAGCCAGCTTCAACGCCCCTTTGTCCGAGGTTGACCCAGAGATTGCTGCCGTTTTGGAGCAGGAGCTGGACCGTCAGCGCCACACGCTTGAGATGATCGCTTCCGAGAACTTTGTTTCGCGCGCGATTCTCGAAACTCAAGGTTCGGTGCTTACCAATAAGTACGCCGAGGGTTACCCAGGCAAGCGCTACTACGGCGGTTGTGAGGTAGTTGACGTAGCTGAGGAGCTAGCTCGTGAGCGAGCAAAGCAGCTGTTTGGGGCAGAGCACGTAAACGTGCAGCCGCACTCGGGAGCTACCGCCAACGCAGCGGTAATGATGGCCCTTGCAAATCCAGGAGATCGCATCCTGGGTCTATCGCTGGCACACGGTGGTCACCTAACCCACGGTATGAAGCTCAACTTCTCGGGCAAGATGTATGAGGCTCACGCCTATGAGCTTCACCCAGACACTCACCTGATCGACATGGACATCGTCCGTCAGCGTGCAATCGAGACTAAGCCCGCAGTTCTAATCGCCGGTTGGTCTGCCTACTCTCGCCACTTAGATTTCGCAGCATTTAGATCGATTGCCGATGAGGTAGGCGCAAAGCTCTGGGTTGACATGGCGCACTTCGCAGGTTTGGTTGCTGCTGGACTACATCCATCACCAGTTCCCTACGCGGATGTTGTCTCTTCAACCGTGCACAAGACGCTAGCCGGTCCAAGATCCGGAGTGATTTTGTCCAAGGCTGAGTATGCAAAGAAGATTGATTCAGCGGTCTTCCCAGGTCAGCAAGGTGGTCCACTAATGCACGTGGTTGCCGCCAAGGCGGTTGCCTTCAAGGCAGCGATGCAGCCTGATTTTGTTGAGCGTCAGCAGCGCACCATCGAAGGCGCTCGCATCATCGCGGACCGTCTCACCCAGAAGGACATCACCGATGCGGGTATCTCGGTGCTCACTGGTGGCACGGATGTTCACCTGGTGCTGGTAGATCTTCGCAATGCAGCGATTGATGGTCAGACCGCCCAGGATGTGCTGCACGAAGCTGGCGTAACTGTAAACAAGAACTCAGTACCTAACGACCCACGCCCACCGATGGTCACCTCAGGTATTCGAATCGGCGCTCCAGCGCTAGCAACTCGTGGCTTTGGTGCCACCGAGTTCACCGAGGTGGCGGACATCATTGCTGAAGCCCTGAAGCCAGGCGCTGACACCACAGCCCTCAAGACCCGTGTTCGCAAGCTAACCGAAGCGTTCCCGCTTTACTAAACATGACCGCAATCAAACTCGATGGATTGGCGATTGCTCGTCAGATAAAGGCCGAGCTGGCCATCGAGGTTGAGGGTTTGAAGAAGCAGGGGATCACTCCGGGACTTGGAACCCTTCTGGTTGGTGATGACCCAGGATCACACTCTTATGTGGCGGGTAAACATCGCGACTGCGCCCAGGTCGGGGTTGAGTCAATTCGAATCGATTTGCCTGCAAGCGCTTCGAAGCAAGATGTCGTTTCAGCTATCAAGGACCTGAACTCTGCAAAAGAGGTAACCGGGTACATAGTTCAACTACCGCTGCCGAACGAGATTGACGCCAACCAAATGCTGGAGCTTATCGACCCAGCCAAAGATGCCGACGGGCTTCACCCGATAAACCTTGGCAAGTTAGTAATGAACGTTTCGGGAGAGATCAAGTCTCCGCTTCCCTGCACCCCAAGCGGAATTCTCGAGCTGCTTCGCCGCTACGACGTTGAGACGACCGGAAAAGAGATGGTCATTCTTGGTCGTGGCTTGACGGTTGGAAGACCGCTGGGGCTATTGGCATCTCGCAAGGGATTTGATGCAACCGTCACCACCCTGCACAGCGCATCAAGCAAAATTGCAGAGCATTTGAAGCGGGCCGACATCATCGTTGCTGCCCTTGGAAGTCCAAACTTTGTAAAACCCGAGTGGGTGAAGCCTGGGGCAGCGGTGCTGGATGTTGGCATCACAAGAACCGAGAGCGGCCTGGTTGGAGATGTCGATCCTTTGGTTGCGTCAGTTGCCGGTTATCTCTCTCCTAACCCGGGTGGAGTAGGTCCGATGACCAGGGCCATGCTGGTAAGAAATGTGGTCAGGGCTTCTCAGAACTGAGATCTGATTGCCCAAAGATCTGGGAATACCGGATTGAACAAAGTGCTGGCTAAATAACCAGCTCCGGACGAGCCACCAGTTCCCATCTTTCTTCCGATTGTTCTTTCAACCATCTTTACGTGACGGTATCTCCACTCTTGAAGACCCTCGTCAAGATCGACCAAGGCCTCACCAACCATCGATGCTTCGGGGTCGTTTCGGTGCAGTTCGATGAGTGCCTTCTGAACGTGCTCATTTGGCTCCCAGGCGAGCGTGACATCGCGTTCAAGTGCCGATTTTGGCATCGGCATTCTCGAGTTGAAATAGGCAAGTGCCGAGTCCCAAAGTGATGGTCTCCGCATAGCGTCTTCAACTCTGGCTCGCTGCGGAGATCCGGGAACCAGGTGCTCGGCCATCCCCATGCCTGTTGATTTCTCGGCATTCACGCCAGCTTGATCTCGTCTTCCAAGAACAGCTTCCAGCTCTCTAAATTGTGCAGATTGAAAACCCGATGCAGAGCTGAGTCGGTCACGGAAAGAGTTGAACTGTAACGGAGTCATAGTTTCCAAAATGTCCAACTGTGAGACGCAGGTCTTCATGATGTTGCGCATTCGCCCCAGGATGGCAAGTGAGCGGTGGGTCTTGCCTTGCTCCAGAGCGCGCTGCAGCGCATTCGCCTCGTGCAGCAGCTGCTTGAACCAAAGCTCATAGACCTGGTGGATGGTGATGAAGAGTAATTCGTCGTGCTCGGGCCCATCACTAAGTGGCTGCTGAAGCTCGAGTAGCTCGTTGACCTTTAGGTATGAGGTGTAGGTGACGTGTTTATCGTGACTCATTTGCTGCCCCAGTTGTCCATCGCTCTTGCGGTTAGCTTTCGCCCAAGCTCGATTTGGTTTTTTGCTTTGTGAAACTCCAGCATTCCGATTGAATCAATCGGAATTTCAACCAGCAGATCTGGCGGATAACCTGCAGTTCGATAGCGGGTGATGATGCTCTGCATGGTTTCAATCGAGCGCTCCATCACCTCGAATGTGCTGATGCCCTTCGGGATCTTTGCAAGCTGCTGCGTATCGGTGCTCGATCGAGCGGCCTTCTTGTCGCTGGAAATGATCGATGGATTACCCATCGGGTGGTCCTTGCCAGGTCCGGACAGGGAGATCGCAATTACTAGATCAGCTTTTGTTGATGCTAGGGGAGCGATGGGCAGTGGATTGAGTAGACCGCCGTCAACCATCAACCGCCCTCCCACAGTCACCGACGAGATCAAACTTGGAATAGCGATTGAGGCTCTGATTGCTGCGTCCAATGGACCCTGCTGAAACCAAACTTCCTTGGCCTGCATGACGTCGGTCGCAACAGCGGTATAGGGAATGTTTAGTTCTTCGATTCGAACCTTGCCAAGAATAGCCCTCACCTTGCTCATGACCTTTTCGGCCTTTATGGCTCCCGGGGCAGATAGTGAAGGGTCAAGCAGTCGAATCACATCGGTTTGCTTGAGCGATGAAACCCAGGAAGCGAACTCATCGAGCTTTCCTGCGCTGTAGAGGCCGCCAACCATGGCACCCATCGAGGTGCCGGAGATGGCGACGATGTCGAATCCTCTGGATTCCAACTCTTGGATAGCACCGATGTGTGCGTAACCCCTTGCCCCACCGGAGCCAAGTGCGAGTGCGACAGTTGCCATCAGGTGACCCTATTTCCATCCATTGAGACAGTCTTGTATTGACCAGAACTAACCAAATCGCGCAATCTAGCGAACCCTTCGTAGACCTCTTCATACGAGGTGGCTAGGGGTGAGATTGCCAGGCGAATAGAGCCGGGTTCGCGATAGTCCGGAATGACATTGCTTAACTTTCGGAGCGCGAACGCTATCAACTTGGCAGCTTCGTGTTTGATGATTATGTGCCCGCCACGCATGCTCGAGTCTCGAGGAGTTCCAAGCTCGAAGCCAAGTGGTTTTAGCCAAGCATCATGCAGAGCAATCATCAGATCGGTTCCCAAGGCAGCTTTGGCGGCAATCTTGTCAATGCCTGCTCGCTCGATCATCTCGAAAGCCACCTCAACCCCTCGGATGCCGATTATTGATGGTGATGCGATTTGGTAGCGACGAATTGTGTCGGCAGGTTCGAAGAATGGCCCCATCTCGAATTGCTTTTCCTGAGCGAACCACCCCTGAATTGGAACCCGAAGCTGGGTTTGAATTTCCTTGCTGACAAATAGCCAAGCAGGCGATCCTGGGCCAGAGTTTCCATATTTATAGGTGCAGCCAACCGCCAGCTGAACATCATTCTGCTCAAAATCAAGTTCGATGGACCCGATTGCGTGGGAGCAGTCCCAAACCACCAAAGCACCATACTTTTTTGCCAAAGCGTTTATCTGCTTCATTGGCTGCCTGGCACCTGAGCGGTAGTTGATTGCCTGCAGTGTGACCAGCGCAACATCCTCACTGAGGTGCTTTTCTAGCTCCTGGGGAGCTACGAGTTCGTCCTCAGAGTTGATCGACACAGCACCTGGACCGCCCATGCCGTCGGTGTCTAGGGTCACCAAGTTGAGGGAATGTGCTTTGGCGATGCCCTCGAGAATGTACCTGTCGGTCGGGAAGTTGGCCGAGTCAATAACGATGGTCTTGCGACCAGGCCTGGCGCTGATTGCGGCTAGGCAGAGTTGATAGAAGTTGACGCTTGTGGTGTCGCAAACCAGTGTCTGGCCAGGTCCCGCCCCCAGGGCCGAGCGAGCCAAAAGATCGCCTGCGGGTTGAGCCTGATCAATCCAGTGGCTCCAGCCATCAACCAGCTCAGTTCCCCACTCGGTGGTGAGAAAGCTGTTTACCTGATCAATTGTTTTCTTGGGCAAGCGACCAAGTGAGTTGCCATCCAGGTAACAAAGATTTGGATCTGCAATGAAGAACTCGGACTTGAATGCTGCAAGTGGATCATTGGCGTCAAGCGACTGGGCATAGCTTCGTTGCGTTGCCGCCTCCGGGTCAATTCGGAAGCTCATATCCCCACTCTAGCCCTAGAGCAGCAGTTGGTGTTTGGCCAACTCGGCATAAAGCGGTGTGGATTTGACCAATTCGGAGTGAGTTCCAGATCCAACGATCTGGCCACTCTCCAAAACGATGATTTGATCTGAATCCACAACCGTTGAAAGTCGATGCGCAATCACAATCAGGGTTCGATCCTTGGCCACCGCATCGATGGCTTCGCGCATGCGCTGCTCATTCGGGCCATCAAGTGCACTGGTTGACTCGTCCAGCAAAAGGATTGGTGGTGCAGCCAGCAGCGCTCTTGCGATTGCCAATCTTTGGCGCTCACCGCCAGAGAGCATGATGCCGTTTTCTCCAACCTCGGCATCTAAGCCCTTGGTCTCTCTCTGCAGCACCTCCTCAAGATTCACCATCTTGAGAACTTCGGCCAATTCGTGATCTTGTGCATCTGTCTTGGAGAGCAGCAGGTTGTCCCGGATGCTTCCAGCGAGAACAGGAGCATCCTGCTCGACGTAGCCAATCTGGCTTCTTAGCTCTGCTCTAGAGAACTCGGTCACCCGCTGGCCATCCAACAAAATCTCACCATCGGTGGGTTCGTAGAACCGCTCGATTAGCGAGAAGATGGTGGACTTACCAGCACCGGATGGACCCACCAGGGCCACGCGTGAACCTCTTGGAATGGAGAGGTTCACGCCTTTGAGGATGCCAACTGGTTCTTCGCCCTCGTCTGGTTCGTAGGAGAAACTCACGTTTCTAAACTCAATTGCGGTCTTTGAAACTGGCTGGTGAGAACCGGTGACCTCAACCTCTTCCTCGTCCAAAACCATGATCTCGTTGATTCGGGCCATTGCGCCAAGAGCACCCATGACCGAGGTGTAGGCACCGAAGGCTGAGATCAGTGGTCCAATCATGAAAAACAGCAGGATTACGAATGTCACAAGCGATGCAATCTCGGTTGCACCGGATGCCACTCTCAGACCACCCAGTCCCAGCACCACTATGAAAGCAGTATTGAAGGCAATTTGGGCAATCGGAGCTACCGCTGCCGATAGCTTCGCGATGGCGATACCTTGGTCATAGGCGGCATCCGCAGCCTTACCAATAACCTCTGCCTCCTTGGCTTCAGCCCTTGAGGCACGGATGGTTCGGATGGCGCTAAGCGCTCGCTCCACAGCGGAGCTCATTTCACCGACTCGCATTTGAGCTTTGGTGGTTGCAGACCGAATCTTTCGACCGGTCATCGCAATTGCTCCGACCGCTGTGAAAACAACGGCAAGAGTTGAAACCAACAAGATCGGATCAATGAAGGCCATAACCACAATGGCACCGACAAACTGCAACAAGCCACCAACTGCGTCCACAAGACCCTGGGTCAACACTGACTTCAGCAGTGTTGAATCGGAACCAACTCTCGATACCAAATCACCGACTCTTCTTCGGTCATACTCTCTGATCGGTAGGCGCAGCATTCGACCGACCAGTGCTTTTCGGGTTGTGAGTACGACCCCCTCACCGGTTTTATAGAGCAGGTAGTACTGGAAGGCATTAACTATTGCCGCTACCAGGATCAGAGCAACCAGCGCCAGGGCCAAAGTGGTGATGTCTAGCTGCTTCTCCACAGCGCTAATCAGTTGTCCAACAACCAGTGGTTGTGAGAGCGCTAGCGCTGAGGCAACGATGGAAAGCACGAGCGCTAGATAGAGTGCCTTTCTGTGGTCCTTTAGATACGGAAACAGATCCTTGAGGTTTGCCCTAGGACCTTTGTATTCGCGTGAGCGGGGATTCTGTGTTGGGTCTTGGTAGTACTCACTCATCAAGCGCCTCTTTCGTTCTAAATCCGTCGCCCCAGAGTCGCTCGTTAATCAGGTAGTTGATCTCCTGGAACGAGACCGCTTTGGTGTAGGCGGTGTTGTGCGCAAACACTGAATAATCTAGGTCCTCAAGTAAATCCATCACCCAAGGTTCTCTGACAGCCAAAAACATCAAGGTGGTGTTGGGTTCGCGCCTAAAGTTTCGATACAACCTTCCCGCTCCAAACCCAAAGCAGCGAAATGCAATGTCAGCATCTTGGGGCTTAACCTTGGTAATCAGTCCTGACTGGGGCACCGAGATTTTTGACCGCAGAGTTTCACGTCTCTCCCAGATTTGAAAGCAGCTCCGCAAATCGTTTCTGACGGCAACTTCCTCGCCATACTCGGATTCAAAAATCACCTCGACATCGGTGTCGCTAATTAGGTGAAAGTGGGGGTCAAGTCGATTGATTACCGACCACTTACGCCAGGAACGAGGAACTAAAAACGCAATGTGGCGGGAATACTTGGCGGCTTGATTGAAAAAGGGAACTGCTAGCTGGTTGTTCCTGCCAAACGGAGGGTTGGTTACCGTGATGAAATCTGTTTCTGCAAGTTCCTGGCCAAGGAAGTCAGCTTTTTGAACCAGTTCATGCTTTGGATGAGTGTCAAAAGCCGTGATCTTGGTTACACCCTGCCGCTGAAGAGCTTTGATAAAGCTGCCGGTACCACCAGCCGGCTCGAGGAACTGCGCTGACTTGGCATTTGGAACCGTTGCAAGAAGTTGATCAACCAGCCTGTCGGCAAGCCTAACGGGGGTGTAATACTGCTCGTCACCGGTTAGTCTTCGATTGCCAAGTAGCTTGCTCACCGGTCAAACATATCTCAATGCGACGTAACAAATCACTGGTGTGTTCGTTACTTGCGCCGGTAGCCAGTTTTGATAGCCTGAAGGGCTGCCCAGATTTGGGTATCAGAAAGAGTTAGAGATTGTCACAAGCCACTGAGCGCGAGATTGTGATCCGCGCTAAAGATTTGAAAAAGACCTACAAAGACTTCGTCGCAGTAAACGGGATCAATTTCCAGGTGTACAGGGGAGAGTCATTTGGACTACTCGGCCCAAACGGTGCGGGTAAGTCAACCACCATGAAGATGATCTCGTCTGTGTCCCAGCGCACATCAGGCGAGCTTGAGATCCTAGGCAAAGAACCAAACGACCAAGGGCCAGAAATCCGCGCACACCTGGGTGTAGTTCCGCAGAAGGACCTTCTCGATCGTGAACTGAAGGTTTGGGAAAACCTAATGGTTTACGGGCGCTACTTCGGACTCTCCCGCAAGTGGCTCAAGGGCAAGATTGAGGAACTTCTCGACTTTGCCCAACTTCAAGACAAGCGAAATGCGAAGGCTGATGATCTCTCCGGAGGTATGCAGCGCAGGCTCGCTATTGCTCGTGGGCTAGTCAACGAGCCAGAAATTCTGCTGCTTGATGAACCAACCACTGGTTTGGATCCGCAGGCCAGACACATTCTTTGGGATCGACTCTTCCGCCTCAAGGAACAGGGTGTCACCCTGGTAATCACCACTCACTACATGGACGAGGCGGAGCAGCTGTGCGACCGCCTGATCGTGATGGACAAGGGTGAGATCATGGCCGAGGGTGCCCCAGCTGACTTGATCAAGCAGTACTCCTCGAAAGAAGTGGTTGAGGTTCGCTTTGGTGCCGATCGCAACGAAGTGGTTGCAAAGGAACTTGAGGGCATGGGCGATCGAATTGAGGTCTTGCCGGACCGCATTTTGATTTACACCGAGCACGGTGAGGCCTTGCTTGCCAAGATCATTGAATCTGGAAAGAACCCAATCACCTCGCTGGTTCGTCGCTCTTCGCTGGAGGACGTTTTCCTCAGACTTACCGGTAGGACGTTGGTCGACTAATGACTGATTTGAAGTTCGCTCCGGGGAAGGTTGTCGACCCTAAGCGCGCTGTTCGATTCGGTGCGCTGAGAGTTGCCGAATACCGCTTCTACTCAATGTCCAAGTGGATGGGTGCCATCTTCGCTTATGGTCTTGGCAACCCGATCTTGTATTTGATCTCCGTAGGTCTTGGTATTGGTGCCCTAGTCGATGCCAACACCGGAGGCCAGGGCATCTTGGGTGTTAGCTATCTGCAATTTGTCGCTCCTGCACTGCTTGCCTCGGCGGCAATCCAGGGCGTGATGGATGAGGTTACCTTCCCAACCATGGATGGTTTTGTTTGGGACAAGTTGTTCTTTGCCATCAATGCAACTTCGGTTTCGGCACGTCAGATTGCCGATGGCGTGATGATCGTTGCCTTAGGTCGAGGGCTTTTCACAACGCTGATGTACCTGGGAGTGCTTTTGGCTTTTGGTGCGATACCACTATCCAGCGTGTTGGGTCTTCTGGCTTCCTCGATGTTGGCCGCTTGGGGTTGGGCTGCAGTGATGCTTGCAATCACCGCACGGCTTGAGCGGGATGAGGGCTACTTTGCCATCATCGGTCGCTTTGTCATCGCGCCAATGTTTTTGTTCTCGGGTACCTTCTATCCACTTGAGCAGATGCCGATTTATCTGCAGCCTCTCGGTTGGGTTTCGCCACTGTGGCACGCAACGGAACTCGGAAGGCACCTGAGCTATGGAATGGTGATTGAACCGAGCATGCTACTGGTTCACATCGGATACCTAGCTCTACTTGGGGTGGTTGGCACCGCCTTCACATATCCAAAGTTTGCAGAGAGGTTGTCCCGATGATTGCCGGTATGACTGTGAATATGGCGGTAGCGATTGCAGAGAAGCGTGCTCAGCGTGCAGGTTCCGGTGTCTACGCTGGTCGCGCAAGAGTAATGATTGAGCGCGCCGTTTACGCCGCAAAAAGCTCTAACTGGCTGGTTATTGTCTCGGGTTTCGTGGAGCCAGTTCTCTACCTAGCCGCGTTCGGTTTTGGAATCGGACAGCTAATTGGAAACCTCGAAGACGGAAATGGCAATCCGGTTAGCTACGCCGCTTTCATCGCTCCAGCGCTTTTGGCTACCAGTGCGATGAATGGCGCAATTTATGACGCAACCTGGAACGTCTTTTTCAAGATGCACTTCGGCAAGGTCTATCAGATGGTGCTCTCGTCATCGCTTGGACCACTCGATGTTGCCCTTGGTGAGATCGCTTGGGCACTGCTCCGCGGTGCTGCGTATTCAGTCGGATTCATGGCAATCGCTGCGCCGCTAGGCCTGGTCACTAGCTGGTGGGGCATACTCGCGATCCCAGCGGCAACCATCATCGCTTTTGGCTTTGCATCTTTCGGCATGGCAGTAACCAGCTACATGAAGAACTTCCAGCAGATGCAGTGGGTTAGCTTTGCGCTGCTGCCGATGTTCTTGTTCTCGGGAACCTTCTTCCCAGTGAGCGTTTACCCAGAGTGGGTGCAGTCAATCGTGATGGCACTGCCACTTTGGCAAGGTGTTGAACTGGTTAGAGGACTGATGCTGGGAAATATCTCGTGGTCACTACTTGGCCACCTTGCCTACTTCGCAGTAATGATTGCGATCGGTCTGGTCTTCACGACAAGAAGACTCAGAGAGTTATTCATGAGATAAGAAAAACCCCGGCCTTGGCCGGGGTTTTTACTTTGGTTTGTTACCAGAAAACAGCCAGCAACACGTTGAGCACTGCAAGCAGACCAATGGCTCCAAACACTGGAGCCTTCACGGAGTCTTTTTTCTTGTTCACAAGAATCAGGACTATTAGCACGGTCAACACCAAAGACTTGATGCCAATCTTCATGTGGTTTAGTTCTGGTGCCCACTCCATCATCGCCATCCACTCGCGAACGCCAACAAGCAAGATTCCGGTTGCAAGCAAAGTCCAAGCGCCGTGAACCATTGCTGGCACAACCTTGGCAACGCCCTGACCCATGGCTTTCATTTGGGTCATGAAGCCGCCGAATACGGCAGCAAAACCAATTAGGTGAAGTACGAGAAGTGAGTTTCTGAGAATCTCAGCAGTTAGTTCCATTTTTACTCCTTAGGACCAATAGTCCTAAGGCTAGCTAACTAATCAAAGAAAGCATGTGAAGAGCGGCCTGCACTGCCTCCGCACCCTTGTCTTCCTTGGAGCCTGCTAGGCCCGCTCGAGCTAGTGCTTGAGCCTCATTATCGACAGTTAGAAGTCCAAAGCCGACTGGTTTTCCAAACTCGATTTGAACCTGGGTGAGGCCAGAGGTTGCAGAGTCGCAGACGTAGTCAAAGTGGGGAGTCTCTCCCTGGATCACAACACCAAGAGCGATAACTGCGTCTGCACCCTGTCCAAAGGCCCACTTGGCGGCCAAAGGCATTTCAAAGGCTCCAGGTATGCGATGCAGCGAGACCTTTTCGGCCCCGGCTTTTTCGAGCTCTCGAAGCGCTCCGTTTATCAGGCCATCCATGATTTGGGTGTGCCAAGAAGTTGCGACGACAAAGATGTTTTTTCCAGCAGCAGAAACTTCTAGCTGCGGTGCTCCAGAACCACTCACTACTTCAGATTAGCGGGAATCATGTGACCCATGCGCTCGCGCTTGGCCTCAAGGTAACCCTTGTTCTGCTCTGCAAGGCCAACAATCAGCGGGACAGTCTCGGTTACTGGAATGCCAGCTTCGTCCAAAAAAGCACGCTTTGCTGGGTTGTTAGTCAGTAGTCGAACGCTCTTGATGCCCAGATCGCGCAAAATCGCGACCGCTGCCCCGTACTCTCGGGCTTCGGATGGAAGACCAAGAGCAAGGTTGGCATCTACGGTGTCCATACCCTTCTCCTGAAGCGAGTAAGCCTTTAGCTTGTTCAAAAGTCCAATTCCACGACCCTCTTGACCGCGAAGGTAGATAACAACTCCACCCTCCTCGTTCTCCTGAATAGCCTGGAGAGCAGCATCAAGCTGAGGGCCACACTCACACTTCAGGGATCCGAAGGCCTCGCCGGTGATGCACTCGGAGTGCATGCGGATCAACACATTCTCACCGGTTGGCTTGCCAGCAATCAGCGCCACGTGGTCAGCGGTGGTCTTAACGTCGTAGTAGCCGCGCACGGTGAAGTCACCGTGGACGGTTGGTAGCAGGGTCTCAGCCTCAAGGCGGATTCGGTTCTGAGCCTGTGGCTCAGTGCCGCTGCGCTTGGACAGGTGGTCCTTGAGATGAGAAATGGTAGTCATAGGGAGGTTAAACCTCTGCGCCGTCGCAAATAATTCCTCGACTCGCATCATTGTTCCGTCATCGTTCACCATTTCGGCCATCAGCGCCACAGGTTCGAGGCCGGCCAACATCATCAAATCCACGGCTGCCTCGGTGTGGCCCGGACGAACCATGACTCCGCCATCCTTGGCGCGCAGCGGTAAAACGTGCCCTGGGCGGATCAAGGATTTAGGTGTGGAGTTTGGATCGGCGAGTACCCGTGCTGTCAGCGCGCGGTCTTGGGCAGAGATTCCAGTTGAGAATCGTTCTGCTGCATCGACGCTTACTGTGTAGGCGGTTTGGTGTGGATCTTGCGAATTTGGCCACATCAGAGGAAGGTCGAGGTGGTTGGCGCGTTCCTCGGTCATCGGTGCACACAGGTAACCCGAGGTGTGCCTGATCATCCAGGCAATCCACTCCTCGGTTGCAAACTGAGCGGCGATGATGGCGTCGCCCTCATTCTCCCGATCCTCGGCGTCTGAGACCAGCACAGGCTTGCCCGCCCGAAGTGCCTCCAGCACATCTTCAATAGGGCTTAGTTTCATTTGAATTCCAACAATCTCTCTATGTGTTTGGCCAAGATGTCGGCCTCGACATTTACCTTGTCGCCTGGTTTTTTGTAGCCGAGGGTTGTGATCTGCAGGGTTTCCGGGATCAGCGAGAGGCTGATGACATCGTCCTCAATGCCATTCACGGTCAGTGAGATGCCATCGAAGGTGATAGACCCCTTCATAACGATGTACTTCAGCAACTCCCTTGGGACCCGAATCTTTACCCAGTCCCAGTTCTCACTTTTCTCACGCGAGACAAATTCACCAACGCCATCAACGTGTCCCTGAACGAGGTGACCCCCATATCGGGTAGCAGCACTCATTGCACGCTCCAGGTTGATCACATCGCCAACTTTGACCTCGGAGAGGCTGGTTCGCTTTAGGGTCTCCAGCATCACATCAGCGGTGAAGGACTTGTCATCAATCTCTATTGCGGTCAAGCAGGTTCCCGAGCAGGCGATTGAGTCACCGCGCCCCAGGTCGCTCAAGACCTTCTTGGCTCCGATGGTGAGTCGAATTGCATCGGGCTGCTCTTCAATCGCCAGCACCTTGCCTAGCTCTTCAATAATCCCAGTGAACATCAGCTTCTCCTTGCGATTAGCAGTAGGTCATTACCGAGCTTTTTTTGCTCGAAAATCTCCAAGCGGTGAGCTTGGGAAATGTTTGTCACCCCGATGTCTCGAAGTGCAACTCTCTCGCCACCGAGTAGAACCGGGGCAAGGTAAATCAGATACTCATCGACTAAATCCAGGCGCTCGAACCAGCTCGCTACCTCCGGACCACCCTCGATAAACACGTGCTTGATTCCTCTTGCCCATAACTCGGCAAGAGCTCCGTGAATGTTTCTGGTTCTGAGGTGAATCGTCTCGGCGCGGTCATTGAAAACTCGAAGCGTGGGTTCAAGGTCTCGCTCCCCTAGAACCACGCGCAAGGGTTGCTGCTCGTAGTAGCTGCCGTCTGGTTTTCTTGCGGTTAGCTCTGGGTCATCGGCAATCACGGTTCCGGTGCCGGCCAGGATCGCCTCTGCAAGTGAGCGCCTGTGGTGAACATCTGCACGAGCCTCTGGCCCAGTGATCCACTGGCTGGACCCATCATTTGCGGCAGCTCTACCATCTAGTGAGGTTGCCCATTTGAGTGTGACAAACGGACGTTTTTTCTTTTTGGCTGTTAGCCACACTCGCAGCTGGTGCTCGCTCTCGCGAGCCATGAAACCACCGAGGACCTCGACCCCAGCATCACGAAGGGTCTGCGCACCATTGCTTGATGCATCGCCTGGGTCGCTGGCGGCGTAGACAACTTTAGAAATCCCTGCCTCGATGAGTGCTTGAGCGCATGGCCCCGTGCGACCCGTGTGGTTGCAGGGTTCGAGGGTAACCACTGCAGTCAAGTCTGAAGTGAAGGGGTAGGGGAGTTTGGCTTTTAGGTTTTTGATTGCCATAACCTCGGCGTGATCGGTTCCGGAACCTAGGTGCCAACCCTCGGAGACAATCTCTCCATTGGCAGCCATGATTACGGCTCCAACCTGAGGGTTTACGCCATGGGCTGGTCCGCGTAGCGCAAGTTCAAGGGCTCTGGTCATGCCCGTTTCTAGCGCCTGCTCGGATAGCAAAAAGTCCCCTTACGGATAGCTACACAGCACCGCGGGGACGCGAAAATAGAGGGCGCAACGCACCCAGAGCTCTTCTCCCATCCGGACTTTAACCGTCGGTTTCGGAATTTCACCGAATCAACCGCCTGAGGCTGCCCTGCTGGATACAGGGTCATCAGTCGGGTCGCGGACTTTAACCGCCGGCTCAGATTTTCACTGACCCCGAAGAACTGTGTACTTAGAACAATACTCCCAAGCCTTGGGAAATTCCCAGTCGGCTAGGGGCGAACAAAACCTAGGCGGTCATACACCTTGGCAAGAGTTTGCTCGGCAATCTCATTTGCCTTCTGAGCACCAACCGCGAGCAGTGCATCAAGCTGCGCCTTGTCATTCAGCAGCTCGTTCGCGCGCTCTCTAATCGGGTTGAGGTGTTCGACCACAACATCAGCCAGTTCACCCTTTAAAGCGCCGTAACCCTGACCGGCGAATCTAGTCTCGAGGCTGGCAATCGAATCGCCGGTGATGGCACTGAAGATGCCCAATAGGTTGGAAACTCCTGGTTTTTGGTCACGGTCAAAACGAATCTCACCGTCGGTGTCGGTGACCGCACTCTTTATCTTCTTTGCAACAGCTGTTGGCTCGTCCATCAGGTTGATCAGACCCTTTGGATCCTGAGCAGACTTTGACATCTTCGCCGTCGGCAGCTGCAGGTCGTAGATTTTCGCAGTCTCTTTCAAGATATGCGCCTCTGGAACGACAAAGGTCTCGCCAAAGCGCGAGTTGAAACGCATCGCTAGATCTCTAGTTAGCTCCAGGTGCTGGCGCTGATCTTCACCAACCGGTACTGCCTTTGGTCGATAGAGCAAAATGTCTGCCGCCTGCAGAATTGGGTAGGTAAAGAGTCCAACCGAGGAGTTCTCAACCCCACCTTTTTGAGTCTTGTCCTTGAACTGAGTCATTCGGCTGGCTTCACCAAAACCTGTGATGCAGTTCAGCACCCAAGCCAGCTGGGCATGAGCTGGAACGTGAGACTGAACAAACAGAGCTGACTTCTCGGGATCAATGCCCGCCGCAATGTATTGGGCGGCAGTTCTGCGAGTGTTCTCGCGAAGCTCTTTGGGGTCCTGCGGAACCGTTATAGCGTGTAGGTCGACAATGACGTAGTAGGCGTTGTAGTCGTTCTGCATCGCTACCCAGTTAGTCAGCGCACCAAGATAGTTACCAAGGTGGAGGCTGGCAGCCGATGGCTGCATGCCGGATAGCAGATTGGGTTTCATCGAATTCCTAAAGGTCGTAGTCAACTAAAACCGGGGTGTGATCAGTCCACCTAGCGTCATAGCTGGGTGCTCGATCAACTCGATAATTCTGCCCTAGTGCAGCGAGCTTCGGGGTTGCTAGTTGGTAATCGATTCTCCAACCGGCATCGGTGTCGAAAGCCTGTCCTCGGTATGACCACCAGGTGTAAGGGCCTGGGACGCCTGGATGCGCAGCCCTTCCCATGTCGACCCAACCCTGGGTTGCGAAGTTGTCGAAATAGGCACGCTCCTCAGGCAAAAAGCCTGCGTTTTTGAGATTGCCCTTCCAGTTTTTGATGTCCAACTCGGTGTGACCAACATTCAGGTCACCGACGATCACGGTTAGCGGGTTCGAGGTCAGAAGCTCTCGCATGCGTTTCTCCATCGCATCCAAGAACTTGTATTTTTCAATCTGCTTTGGAGTGTCGGCTTCACCCGAGTGGACGTAGCAACTAACAATGGTGAGTTTTCCCTTGGGGGTTTCGAAGTCGGCCTCGAGCCACCCGCCAGCAGAATCAAATTCTTCCGGGCCAAGCTCGGTTCTCACATCTAGGGCTGGCAACTTGGAAACGATCGCAACTCCGGCACGACCTTTGGCACTAGCTTCATCGTCATAGATGTGCCAGTTGATACCCAAGTCCTCGGTCATGGCCTTCTCAAGTTCGTTCTTGGGTGCCCTGACCTCTTGGAGGCACATCATGTCGACGTTCGAAGAACGGAACCAATCCGCCATTCCCTTTTTGGCGGCGGCACGAATGCCATTCACGTTGATGGTCGCGATAGTCAGCATTTGCTAAGCCTAGGAGCTAAAGAATCGCGTAGAGGTCGGTGCCGCGCAGCTCAATGGTGATTCTCCCCAGGGCGGTTCTCGCTGGTCCCGAGATTACGGCACCGGTCTCTTGATCAAACCTTGCACCGTGGCAGCCGCAGGCAATCTCGCCGTCTCTAACTCCGGTCACGATGCAACCTGAGTGCGTGCAGGTAGCGCTGAATCCTCGGTAATCGCCTGCTTTAGGTTGAGTGACCAAGATGGTGAGCATCTCGTCAACCATGTATTTGTTGCCCGATCCAACCATGATGTCTGATGCCGGGCCAAGCAGAATCTCGCCGGCAAGTTCCTCGGGAGCTTGATCAACAGAAGCACTCGGAGGGGTGGTCTTGGCAATTTCAGGTTCGGCTGAGCAAGCAGCCAAGGTGACGGCTGCGACAGATGCCACACCAACACCCAGTGCTTCTCTTCTTGCAATCTTCATTTCAAGAAGAACCTAAAAGCTGCCTATGGTCTTCCGCGCAAAATTGCTTGCTTGACCTCGGCAATTGCCTTGGTCACCTCAATGCCTCTTGGGCAAGCCTCGGTGCAGTTGAAGGTGGTGCGGCAGCGCCATACGCCCTCTTTGTCATTGAGGATGTCCAGGCGAACCTGGGCTGCCTCGTCGCGGGAGTCAAAGATGAAGCGGTGAGCGTTCACAATGGCAGCTGGACCGAAGTACTGTCCGTCAGTCCAGAACACTGGGCATGAGGTGGTGCAGGCAGCACAGAGAATGCACTTGGTGGTGTCGTCGTAACGAGCACGGTCCTCAGGAGACTGCAGGCGTTCCTTCTGAGGCTTGTCTGATGCAATCAAGAATGGGTTTACATCCTTGTATGCCTGATAGAAGGGGTTCATGTCGACAATCAGGTCCTTCTCAACTGGAAGGCCCTTGATTGGCTCGATGTAGATCGGCTGGGTGATGTCTAGGTCCTTGATCAGTGTCTTGCAGGCAAGACGGTTGCGACCATTGATTCGCATCGCATCTGAACCACAGACACCGTGAGCGCAGGAGCGACGGAAAGTTAGCGAACCATCAATCTCCCACTTCACCTTGTGAAGTGCATCGAGGACGCGGTCGGTGCCGTACATCTCGACGTCGTAGTCAACCCACTTTGGCTCTTGGTCGGTCTCTGGGTCAAAGCGACGAATGAAGAGAGTTACCTTGAAAGAGGTGACTTCTGCGATTGCTTGCTCTGCCATTAGTACTTACGCTCCATCGGCTGGTAGTTGGTGATTACAACAGGCTTCCAGTCAACCTTGATGTTGGTCTTGGTTGCCTTGTCGGCCTTCTCGGTCTTGTAGGCCATGGAGTGAACCATGAACTTCTTGTCATCACGATCTGGGTAGTCCTCACGAAGGTGAGCACCACGGCTCTCGCGGCGCTCGCGACAGGTGATTACGGTCACCTCGGCGAGATCGAGAAGGAAGCCAAGTTCCACTGCCTCTAGGAGGTCGGTGTTGAAGCGCTTGCCCTGATCTTGGATCGAGATCTTCTCGTAGCGAGCGCGAAGCTCTTGGATCTTGTCGAACGCCTCATTCAGAGTTTCCTCGGTGCGGAAAACCTGGGCATTCTTGTCCATGGTCTCCTGAAGCTCCTTGCGAAGTTGAGCAACCTTCTCGTTGCCCTTTGACTTGCGCACCTTCTCCAGCATGTCGATGACACCCTGGGCAGCGTCCTTTGGAACGGGAACCTGCTTTGCAGTCTTCGCATACTCAACTGCATAGCGGCCAGCACGCTTACCAAATACGTTGATGTCTAGGAGTGAGTTGGTACCCAAGCGGTTTGCTCCGTGTACCGAAACACAGGCACATTCACCAGCGGCATAGAGGCCTGGGACAACGGTCTTGTTATCGGAGAGCACCTCAGCCTTGATGTTGGTTGGGATTCCACCCATTGCATAGTGCGCGGTTGGGAAAACCGGCACTGGCTCGGTGTAAGGCTCAACACCTAGGTAGGTTCTCGCAAACTCAGTGATGTCCGGAAGTTTGGCATCGATGACCGCGGGCTCAAGGTGGGTCAGGTCAAGAAGTACGTAGTCCTTGTTCGGACCAGCACCTCTACCCTCACGAACCTCGTTGGCCATTGCACGAGCAACCATGTCACGAGGAGCTAGGTCTTTGATGGTTGGGGCGTAGCGCTCCATGAAGCGCTCGCCGGATGCGTTACGAAGGATTCCACCTTCACCACGGGCAGCCTCTGAAAGCAAGATGCCCAGTCCGGCAAGGCCGGTCGGGTGGAACTGATAAAACTCCATGTCCTCTAGCGGCAGACCCTTGCGGAAGATGATGCCAACGCCGTCACCGGTGAGGGTGTGTGCGTTAGAGGTGGTCTTGTAGATCTTTCCAAAGCCACCGGTTGCAAAAACGATGGACTTTCCGGCGAACACGTGAATGTCTCCGGTTGCCAATTCGTATGCCACAACAGCAGCTGGCTTGTCACCATTCATGACCAGGTCTAGGACGTAGAACTCGTTGTAGAACTCAATGCCGAGCTTCACGCAGTTTTGATACAGGGTCTGAAGAATCATGTGACCGGTACGGTCAGCCGCGTAGCAGCTTCTGCGTACCGGAGCCTTACCGTGATCGCGAGTGTGACCACCGAAGCGACGCTGGTCAATCTTGCCGTCTGGAGTTCTGTTGAAAGGCAGACCCATGTTCTCTAGGTCTATAACTGCCTCGACAGACTCCTTGGCCAAAATCTCGGCTGCGTCCTGGTCAACCAGGTAGTCGCCACCCTTTACGGTGTCGAAGGTGTGCCACTCCCAGCTGTCCTCTTCGACGTTTGCAAGTGCTGCGGCCATACCACCCTGGGCAGCACCGGTGTGGCTGCGGGTCGGGAATAGCTTGGAGACAACCGCAACATTGGCGTGCGGTCCAGCCTCGATGGCGGCGCGCATACCTGCACCACCGGCTCCAACAATTACAACGTCATGCTCGTGATGGATCACGTTTTGGTTTGACAATTTGTTCCTAACTAGTTGCTAGCTGGGCAGAAAGACGGAAGCAGCTCAGCGGCAGCGCCTGCTGGGCAAGGGTCAAAGGTAAAGATCACCAAGGTGCCCAGAATGATAAGCAAACCGCACACTGCCCAAAGGGTTGTGTTCAGAGCCTGGCGAATCTTCACCTTCTCGGTGTAGTCATTAACGATGGTGCGCATGCCGTTGGTGCCGTGAATCATCGCAAGCCACAGCATTGCAAGATCCCAGTACTGCCAGAACGGGTCAGCCCATTTGCCGGCAACGAATGCGAAGTCGATGGCCTTTATGCCATCGCCAACCACCAGGTTCACGACCAAGTGGGTGAAAATCAAAACAACCAAGAGCGGTCCGGAGACACGCATGAAAAGCCAGCCGTACTTCTCCCAGTTAGCGCCCTTGCGAGTGCGAGGAGTATTAGGGGTCTCGATTACAACGCTCATTAGTGCGCTCCAAAGACTCGTGCTAGGTGAACCGGAGCGAATGCCGCTACCGAAACCACGGTGATGATCATCACGGCCCAGAACATTACGTTTTGGTACTTGGTTCCCTTGGACCAGAAGTCCACAGCGATGATGCGAAGGCCATTCAGACCGTGGAACATGATTGCTGCCACTAGACCCAACTCGGCGGTACCGACTATCGGGGTCTTGTAAGACTCGATGACCACGTTGTAAGCCTCAGGGGAGACGCGAACCAGAGCAGTGTCAAGCACGTGAATGAGAAGGAAGAAGAAGATTGCAACACCGGTGATGCGGTGAAGCACCCAGGACCACATACCGACTTTGCCTCGGTAGAGAGTCCCCGCTGGCCGAACTGCCACGCTAGCCTCCATGGATAGTAAGGGATTAGTAAGAAGTCTAACCGCTTCAGGGTGGCTATCTTCCCCTGAACCACCGATTGCTTTAGGGTGATTCGGTGAGCAGTCAATCTCCAAGTGAGCGTTTTTATGCCGTGATTCCAGCCGGTGGTGTGGGATCAAGGCTCTGGCCTCTATCGAGAGCTAGCGCGCCTAAGTTTCTTCACGATCTGACCGGCAGTGGTCAGACTTTGCTGCAGGATACCTGGGATCGACTCACCCCAATCTCAAACTCCCGAATCATGGTGGTTACCGGTGACGTTCACGCGCATGCCGTGGCTGACCAATTGCCAGAACTTGAGCAAAAAGACCTAATCCTCGAGCCAAGCCCCAAGGATTCCACCGCTGCCATCGCACTTGCCGCCGCTGTCCTAATGAAGCGCGAGCCCGACGTGATTATTGGCTCATTCGCCGCGGACCATGTGATTACCGATACCCCGAAGTTTCACGCCGCTGTAGCGGAGGCTGTCGAAGTTGCTGCTACCGGAAAGATTGTGACGATCGGCCTGCAGCCAACCGAAGCGTCGGTCGCATTCGGCTATATCCACAAGGGTGACCGCCTAGATTCCAAGACTGCAGTTTCGGTTAGAGAGTTTGTTGAGAAGCCCAATATCAAACTGGCGCGAGAGTATGTCGAGTCGGGCGAGTACCTCTGGAATGCGGGCATGTTTATCGCTCCAGCGAAACTACTTCTAGAGGTTCTGGCTCAGACCCAGCCTTCGCTTCACGAGGGTGTGATGCGACTGGCAGAGAGCTGGGATCAACCAAACCGTCAGGCAGTGCTCAATCAGGTTTGGCCAAGGCTCACTCAGATCGCGATTGACTACGCTATCGCCGAGCCAGCTGCAGCCCAAGGGCTGGTGGCTGTGGTTCCAGGTAACTTCGAGTGGCACGACGTGGGAGACTTCGCGGCAATAGCCGAACTACAGTCCCAGGGTCGCAAGGGCAACCTTGCAGTTTTGGGTCATGGCAAAGTCTTGGCCGACTCTTCGTCCGGCATTTTGGTTAGTGACACCAATCGGCTGGTCGCACTAATTGGACTTGAAGACGTGATTGTGGTTGATACTCCCGATGCTTTATTAGTCACCACGAAAGAACATGCTCAGAAAGTGAAGTCTTTGGTAGATGTCCTGAAGCAATCGGGGCACTCTGAGCTTTTGTAACGAAATCGCTAAGGTTCTGTTTCACACGGCTTTCACGCTCAAAACTGTCTCTCTGAACGGCTAGGCTTAGTCCAAATCGGCGCATCCGCGCCATCCATATTTCAGGAGGAAACCTTGAAGCTAAAGAATGCATCTGCCGCATTCGCCCTGCTGGGCGCATCGGCACTAGTGCTTACTGGTTGCGCAGCCGCACCAGAGGCCGAGCCGACCGCCAGCGAGACTGAGACCAGCGCTGCTCCAACCTTGGACTACCTAGCTTGTGCAGTATCCGACGAGGGTAGCTGGAATGACAAGTCCTTCAACGAGTCTGTCTATGACGGTCTACTGAAGGCTCAGGCTGAGCTAGGCGTTCAGATCGCTGACGCTGAGTCCAACACCCCAGAGGACTTCGCACCAAACCTACAGGCCATGGTTGACCAGGGCTGTGACGTTACCTTCGCAGTTGGTTTCGCACTTGTTGCTGACGTAAACGCAGCCGCTGCTGCTAACCCAGAGGTTCAGTTCGTAACCATCGACGGTTGGAGCGAGGGCAACGCTAACCTAAAGCCAGTTTCATACGCGATGAACCAGTCCAGCTACCTAGCTGGTTACCTTGCAGCGGCCTACTCAACCACCAAGGTTGTAGGTACCTACGGTGGAGTTAACATCCCTGCAGTTACCGACTTCATGTCAGGTTTCTACTACGGAGCTATGGCTTACGGTAAGGAGACTGGCACCGCAGTTAAGGTTGTCGGTTGGGACCCAGCCACCCCAGACAAGGGTGACTTCATGGGTGACTTTGCACCTAACTCAGGTACCTCAAAGGCAATCGCAGCTGCTCAGCTAGTTGCTGGCGCTGACGTTATCTTCCCAGTTGCTGGATTCCAGTTCGGTGCAGTTTCTGAGGCAATCAAGGAGGCTGGCGTTAACGCAGTAATGATCGGTGTTGACAAGGACATCGCTCTAACCTCTCCTGAGTACGCTCCATTGGTTCTAACTTCTGCTGAGAAGCGCATGACCAACGCTGTTTACGACATCCTTGCTGAGCTTTCTGCTGGTGGCGCCTTCTCAGGCGACGCATACGTTGGAACTCTGGCAAACGGTGGAACCGGTCTAAGCCCGCTATACGAGTTCGAGTCCAAGGTCTCTGACGAGGTCAAGGCTCGCCTTGCAGAGCTAGAGGCTGGCATCATCTCTGGTGAGATCGACCCACTGAAGTAATTCAGTAAAAAGTAGAAGGGCCGCGGGGGAACTCGCGGCCCTTTTTCTTTGGCAGAATAGAGTGTCTGCACGAAGGAGTGCCAAGTGAAATTAGAGCTGCGCGGGATCACCAAGCGCTTTGGAACTTTGGTGGCTAACAATCACATCAGCCTTACGGTTGAGCCGGGTGAAATCCATGCCCTGCTTGGCGAAAACGGTGCTGGCAAGTCCACCCTGATGAATGTTCTTTATGGTCTATACCAGGCCGACGAGGGTGAGATTGTTCTCGATGGGCAGGCCCAAAAGTTCCGCGGGCCCGGCGATGCAATGGCAGCTGGTATCGGAATGGTGCACCAGCACTTCATGCTCATTCCGGTATTCACCGTGGCCGAGAATGTCGCACTGGGGCACGAGCCAACGAAGTTCGGCGGCAAACTCGACATGGCAGCTGCGAGAAAGCGCGTAATTGAAATCTCAGACCGCTTCGGTTTCAATGTTGACCCCGATGCCCTCGTTGAAGATTTGCCAGTGGGAGTTCAGCAGCGCGTAGAAATCATCAAAGCGCTATCCAGGGACGCGAGAATTTTAGTCCTTGATGAGCCGACCGCAGTCTTGACTCCTCAGGAGACTGACGAGCTGATGGCAATCATGCATCAGCTAGCACAGAGTGGAACCTCGATTGTGTTCATCACCCACAAGCTGCGCGAGGTTAAGGAGGTAGCCAACCGCATCACGGTTATCCGACTTGGTCAGGTAGTGGGATCGGCATCGCCTGAGGCATCAACTTCTGAGCTTGCCTCAATGATGGTTGGTCGTGAAGTTGACCTCGTAGTTGACAAAGACAAGGCTGCCTTGGGCAATGAGGTGCTGAGCGTTGAGAACCTTGCGGTTCTGGATGACCGACTACAGCGAGCCGTGAATGGTATTAGCTTCTCGGTTCGGGGTGGCGAAGTGCTTGCCATCGCTGGAGTTCAGGGCAACGGACAGACTGAGTTGGCTGAGGCACTTTTAGGCCTTAGGGCTCCAATCAAAGGTGGCTCGATCAAGATCTCAGGTAAAGAGCTCGCTGGAGCCAGTGTTCGAACCGTGCTCGAGGCCGGCGTTGGATACATTCCCGAGGATCGCAAGAAGGACGGCCTGGTTGGTGAATTCACCATCTCGGAAAACCTGATGTTGAATCAGTCTTTCCGCTCGAGGTTCACGAAGGGCTTGAACATCAATTTCCCAACTCGCAAGAGTGTTGCGGTTGATTTGGTGGAGCGCTTTGATGTGAGGACCCCATCAATCGACACTCCGGCTGGAAAGCTGTCGGGCGGTAACCAGCAGAAGGTTGTTGTGGCTAGAGAGCTTTCTCGGGACGTGAATCTCTTGGTTGCGTCGCAGCCCACTCGAGGAGTCGACGTTGGTTCTATCGAGTTCATTCACGAGCAGATTGTTGCCGAGCGCGATGCTGGTAAAGCAGTGGTTTTAATCTCCACAGAACTGGATGAGGTGCTGGCACTGGCAGATCGAATCGCCGTGATGTATCGCGGACAGATTGTCGGAATCGTTGGGCCTGAGACCTCGAGAGAGACGCTAGGAAAGATGATGGCGGGAGTAAGCGCATGACCGAAAAAGAAGACCGCTTTTCACAAGCGCTGAAGGAGATTCTCTCTGGCAGCTTCACCCGCACTTTGCTGGCTGTATTTCTGGGATTCTTGGTCGGTGCTCTTTTTATGATCGGCTCCAATAAGGAGTTCTTGGCCTCGCTCGGCTACTTCCTATCTCGACCAGGTGATGCCTTCGCCGCCGCCTGGAACGTTGTGTCCGCCGGCTATGGTGCGCTGATCAAGGGTGCAATTTATAACGGAGATGCCGACACCTTCGAGAAGGCAATCCGTCCACTGACCGAGACGCTTCGCCTCGGAGCACCTTTGATTGCAGCAGGTCTCGGTATCGCTTTGGCTTTCCGAGTCGGGCTATTCAACATCGGTGGTACCGGTCAGCTAATTTTCGGAATGATCTTCTCGACCTGGATCGCAACCCGTGTCGAGCTACCTTTCCTGATTCACATGGTTGTGGCGATGATTGCCGGAATCTTGGGGGCATCGCTCCTGGGTGCTCTAGTCGGATACCTCAAGGCCAGATCAGGCGCTCATGAGGTGATCCTCACAATCATGCTCAATTACATTGCGCTTTCGTTCTTTACCTTCCTCATGCGAGACCCAGCGATCCTGCAGGCGGAGGATTCGGCGGGCAACCCCAAGGCGGCTCCTCCAGCTGAAACAGCAATGCTTCCTAAGCTTTTTGGAGAACAGTACGCACTGCACTGGGGTCTCGTCATCGCACTGGCATCAGTGGTCGTTTATTGGTGGTTGATGGAGCGCTCAACCGTTGGTTTCAGGCTTCGCATGGTTGGCTTCAACCCAGACGCAGCAAAGACCGCTGGAATCAACGTCAATCGCACCTACGTGGTTGCGATGGCGCTCTCCGCGGCTTTCGTTGGTGTTGCTGCCGGAAACCAGGCACTTGGTGTAAACATCGGAGTCACTCCCTCCACTCACGCCAATATTGGTTTTGATGCCATCACCGTTGCACTGCTAGGGGGATCCTCAGCACCCGGTGTACTGCTGGCCGGTTTACTCTTTGGCGCCTTCAAGGCCGGAGCTCCTTCGATGCAGGTAATCGGAATCTCGCCTGAGGTGCTGGGAATCGTTCAGGGAGCCATTGTTCTGTTCATCGCAGCTCCACCTTTGATCAGAGCCCTGTTTAGGTTGCCTAAGCCGCAGAACACGAATGCGCTGGGTGCAATTACTGCGAAGTTGTTCAAGAAAGGGGGTGCCAAGTGAACCTAGCTAAGGAAGAAAAAGTAGGTTTCAAGACACCCCTGGTGATGTCAGGCATGGCACTTTTGGTGCTCTACTTCTTTGGCATTTCGGGCAGGTCCGGCGAGGTAGCATTCGAGCTATCCCGCCGCCAGGACGCAATTCAGCTTCCGAGCATCACGGTTGACTCGATGCAGTTGGGCACATTTGCCGGATCAATCATGCTTTTGGCAGCGGGCGTTTCGGTTTATCTCTCGCTGAAAAATCGCAAGACCCCGATTTGGCTGTCCATCGTGTTCGGGCTAATCGGAGTGGTTTCACTACTTGGTTGGCTTGCAACCGGAAATGCCGTTCCGGTTGCGTTTATCGCTGGAACCGCGCTCGTGCTGGCGGTGCCAATCATCCTTGGCTCGATGGCCGGTGTGATGAGTGAGCGAGTTGGTATCACCAACATCGCAATCGAAGGGCAGCTACTAACCGGAGCCTTTATGGCCGCGGTAGTAAGCACAATCACCAAGAACTACGCGTTGGGTATTTTTGCTGCGATGTTTACCGCGGCGCTGATGTCCATGATCTTGGCGGTGTTTGCCATCAAGTACCTCGCTCAACAAATCATCGTCGGTGTGGTGCTGAACGTTTTGGTGATTGGAATCACAAACTTCCTCTACCAGCAATGGCTAACCGAAGACAGTGAGAACGTCAACTTCCCAGGCACACTCGACATCATCAAGATCCCTTTGCTCAGCGACATTCCGGTAATTGGTCCGGTGCTTTTCGAGAATCGCCTCACCGTTTACGCCACACTGCTGATAGTTCCACTTATCTGGTTTGTAATGTTCAAGACCAAACTCGGACTCAGGGCAAGAGCGGTTGGTGAACACCCGCTAGCTGCAGACACCGTTGGCGTCAACGTTGGGCGGACGAGATTCTGGTGGGTAACCATTGGAGGCGCAATCGCGGGCTTCGGCGGGGCCGCGCTTACCATCGGTGGCGGTGGAGCATTTGGTCGCGAGATGTCAGGCGGTCTTGGATTCATTGCACTTGCGGTGATGATCCTCGGTCGCTGGCACCCGATCTATGCGGCGCTCGCGGCTCTGCTCTTCGGCTTTTCGATCATCCTTCGAGTCTGGGCTAACCAAGTGAGCCCGGGGATCCCATCGGATTTCATCACCATGGTTCCTTACATCGTGACAATCATTGCGGTCGTTGGTTTCGTGGGTCGGTCCAGGCCACCGAAGGCCCTGGCGCAGCCATACACCAAGGGGTAATCATGGAGATCGACTGGGATCTATTGAAAAAGGCAGCCATCAAGGCTCTTGACGGCTCTTACTCTCCTTATTCGAAGTTCCCAGTCGGAGCTGCGGCCCTAACCGATGACGGTCGCCTCATCACCGGAGCAAACATCGAGAACGCCTCATACGGTCTCGGACTTTGCGCTGAGTGCTCATTGGTTAGTGAGTTGTTCAGGACCGGCGGTGGCAAGCTCGTTGCATTTGCCTGTGTCGACAAGCATGGTAATGAGTTGATGCCGTGCGGTAGGTGTCGACAGCTGCTATATGAACACCACGCTCCAGGCATGTTGTTGAACACCGTTTCGGGAATCAAGACCATCTATGAGGTCTTGCCAGATGCCTTCGGGCCAGAAGACCTAGTGGAGCGCAAGTGAGTTTTAGTGCTGTTGAACTGATCATCAAAAAGCGTGAGCGCGGTGAGCTATCCACCGATGAGATTCGCTGGTTGGTCGCTGGTTACACCTCCGGCTCTGTTGCTGATGAGCAGATGAGTGCGATGGCGATGGCCATCCTGCTCAACGGTATGAACCGTCGTGAGATTCGCGACCTGACCCTCGCGATGATTGATTCCGGTGAACGCCTGGAATTCCAGGGCCTAAACGCACCCACCGCTGACAAGCACTCAACCGGTGGAGTTGGAGACAAGATAACTTTGCCGCTTGCTCCGCTCGTTGCCTCCTACGGGGTTGCCGTACCGCAGCTAAGTGGTAGAGGCTTGGGTCACACCGGTGGCACCTTGGACAAGCTGGAAGCTATCCCTGGTTGGCAAGCACACCTTTCAAATACAGAGCTCTACTCACAACTGGCTGAGGTCGGCGCAGTGATCTGTGCAGCAGGTTCAGGCCTGGCACCAGCAGACAAAAAGCTCTACGCCCTTCGAGACGTAACTGGAACGGTAGAGGCCATCCCGCTCATTGCATCTTCCATCATGTCCAAGAAAATCGCTGAGGGAACATCCGCTCTAGTCCTGGATGTCAAGGTGGGATCCGGCGCATTTATGAAGACTCTGGATCGCGCCACCGAACTTGCTCAAACCTTGGTTCAGCTTGGTCAAGATGCAGGGGTGAAGACCTCTGCCCTTCTCACCGATATGTCAACTCCACTTGGCAAAAAGATTGGCAATGCCCTCGAGGTTGAGGAATCGGTCGAGGTGCTTCAGGGTGGTGGACCAGCGGATGTGGTGGACCTAACCGTTGAGCTTGCTGCCGAAATGCTTCGATTGGTTGGTGTTGATGCTGATCCTCGCCAAAACCTGCAAAACGGTAAGGCCTTCGACAAGTGGCGTCAAATGATCGCGGCTCAGGGTGGAGACGCCGATGCTGAACTTCCAAAAGCCAGACACTCGACTCAGATCTTGGCACCAACAAGCGGTGTGATCACCAAACTAGATGCCCTTGATGTGGGAGTAGCTTCCTGGCGTTTGGGTGCCGGACGCGAGCGTAAGGAAGATGCCGTCCAATTTGGCGCAGGTATCGAATTGCATGCGCAGCTCGGCGATCGAGTTGAAGCAGGAGCGCCATTGATGACCCTCTTCACCGATACTGAGGAGAAGTTCCCCAGGGCTATCGAACTTGCAGAACAGAGCTTCGAAATCGGTGATCACCAGGTGAGCCGTAAGCTCATCTTGAACAGAATCAGTTAGGAACCACCTTGGACATCAAGTCACTGCCAAAGATCTCACTGCACGACCACCTCGATGGTGGCTTGCGTCCAAGTACGATCGTTGAGCTCTCAGCTGCGGTTGGCCACAAGCTGCCAACTACAGATGCAGCAGAGCTGGGCAACTGGTTTACCGAGAGCGCGAACTCCGGATCGCTGGTTCGTTACCTTGAGACTTTTGATCACACGGTTGCCGTGATGCAGACCCGCGAGGGCTTGGAGCGAGTCGCCTATGAGGCGGTTCTGGACCTTGCCGAGCACAATGTCATCTACGGCGAACTTCGCTGGGCTCCTGAGCAGCACCTGTCCAAAGGCTTGACTTTGGACGAGACGGTTGAGGCTGTGCAGGACGGTCTCGAGCGGGGTATGGAAGAGGTTGAACAGCGTGGCGGCTTCATTCGTACCGGTCAGCTGGTTACCGCCATGCGCCATGCGGACCGGGGGCTCGAGATTGCGGAACTCGCGATTCGTCACCGCAATAACGGTGTAGTTGGTTTTGACATCGCTGGTGCCGAGAAAGGCTTCATGCCAGTTCGTCACAAGATCGCCTTCGACTACCTTGCCAGCGAGTTATTCCCGGTAACCGTTCACGCTGGTGAGGCTGATGGCGTTGAGTCAATTCGCGATGCTATTGTCTCGGGTCGTGCCTTGAGACTGGGTCATGGTGTCAGGTTGGTTGAAGACATCATGTTCTCAAGAACCGACGGTGACACTGACCTGGTGGTTTTGGGTGAGGTTGCTCAGTGGGTGCACGACCGCGAAATTGCTCTTGAGACCTCGCCATCCTCAAACCTGCAGACTGGCGCTTTTGCGATGCTAGGTGACACCATGAGTGACCACCCATTCGACATTTTGTATGAGCTAGGTTTCAAGGTGACTGTCAACACTGACAACCGGTTGATGAGTGGAACCAACCTGACCAAGGAGCTCGAGATTCTGGTCGACACCTTCGGCTACAGTCTCGCTGATTTGGAGCAGTTCCAGCTCAACGCCGCCTCTGCTGCATTCCAAGGTTTGCCAGAGCGCGAAGAGCTGATGGACATGATCGAATTGGGTTTTGCAAGTGCCGCTAGCTAGCGCATTTGGACCAAATTCGATATCGCTCCACACTGACCCATCCGATTTTGAATCGGCGGTCTCGCTAGCTATTCAAAACCTGGTAATCGATTACAAAGCCAAACCGGAATACGTTGATGAGGTCCTGGGCAATCTCAGAGCACTGGGACCTTACTTCGTAATCGCACCCGGGATAGCCCTTGCTCATGCGAAACCATCTGCTGCAGTTTTGGAGGTTGGTTTTTCGTTGGCAAAGTTTGACCAGCCGTTGGTTTCAGGTTCCTCGAACGATCCAGTGAGATTGGTATTTGCCTTCTGCGCCGTTGACTCTTCCTCTCACATCGAACTACTTGGTGAGTTTGCCAACTGGCTTTCGACACCCGGGATTGTGAATTCTTTGCAAAATGCTTCCGCTGAGAGCGTGATTCGGAGCTTGCTCTAAGGCTTCGAGGCTAGGTTTTAGCTATGAAGATTTATGCGGTCTGCGGTGCAGGTATTGGGACGAGTGTTTTATTGAAGTCCAATGCAGATCGAGTCCTCTCGCAGCTTGGCATTGAGGCCGAGGTTCACGCCGTCTCGATCGAAGATGCAATGGCCGCCGAATCTCCGGCCCAGATCGTGCTCGCCACAGAGGAGCTGGTTGAGAAACTCATTGGAATCAGATCCGAGGTAGTGCCGGTGAAAAACATCTTCGACCTTGAGGAGCTGACTACCAAACTGCAGCACTCGCTGGGGTAATCTGAGGTGCATGGCTAACCCCGGAAGCACCAAAAGAACCGAGCTGAAGCGCATCGCACACAAGGCTTCGCATTCTCAAACCGAGCTCTATCGAATCTTGGATTCCAACCTCGTCGCGCATGTCGGTCTAATCTTCGATGGTGCTCCGCTGGTGATTCCAATGGCCTACGGCCGGGTCGGAAACACCCTTTATCTTCATGGTTCATCAGGGTCTCGATTGATGCGAGCGTTGAGTGCAAACCCCGCAGTTTGCATATCGATAACTCATCTCAAGGCTTTGAAGGTAGCTCGCAGCACTTTCCACTCCGGCATGAACTATGACTCGGTGGTTATCTTTGGTAACGCGGAATTGGTACCCGACGACAAGAAAGCCTGGGCGCTAGACGCCATCAGCGATGCCATCCTTCCGGGGCGCATGAGCGAGGTGCGACCAAGTAGCAAAAAAGAGGCAGCGGCAACTCTGATCATTCAGGTCGAACTGGACGAAACCTCGGTCAAGATTTCCAATGGCGTGGTCGAAGATGAACCAGAAGACCTTGGAACTGGTGTCTGGGCAGGATTAGTTCCTATTCAGACTTTGGTTGGCGAGCCAACGCCAGCCGACGCGGAAACCGCTGCCCTTCCACTTCCAGAGAGTGTGCAGCGCTTTATCGCAGACTATCCAGGTAATCGGCTGCGAACCTCTTGAGGCTCGCTAGGCCTTCGGTGGCTAGTGAGTCAGACTTATCGGAAAACTGCAGATAGCACTTCAGCTTTGGCTCTGTGCCGCTGGGTCGAATAATCATTCTCAGATTCGAATTTGAAACGATCACGCCATCAGTTTTCTGAAGTCGTAGTCCAAGGCTGAGATCTTCGAAATCAACCTTTTGGCCCAGCACTTCGGTTAGGGGCTTGGCTCTCACGCCACTCATTATCTTGGCGATGACGCTTAGGTCAGTGACACGAATTGAAACCTGTGAGGTTTTCAGGTAGCCGTAGCGCTGATTCAGCTGGTCAAGGTGATCGATCAAGGTCATGCCGTTGGCCTTGAGGCGTCGAGCGATGTCAACAATCACAACCGCTGCGCTGATGCCGTCTTTGTCTGGTGTATGAGATGGGTCAACGCAGTAACCCAATGCTTCTTCATAGCCGTAGCCAAGATTTTGCACTTTGGAAATCCACTTGAACCCGGTCAGGGTTTGCTCGTATTTGACATCGTGGTGCTTGGCCAAATTCGCGAGCGATGCGGAAACTATCGAGTTCGCAATGACCGTCGCTTGTTTTGAGCTAACCAACTCCTCGGCCAGGATTAGGCCGACCTCGTCACCGGTAAGCATCCGGTAACTATCGCCACTTCGCACCCCAACCGCCAGACGATCGGCATCG
>JBEENY010000003.1:0-48537 GCA_041191905.1 Actinomycetota bacterium | reverse complement strand
ATCGGCATCTTGGACACCAACTGTGACCCAGACGATGTCAACATCGGTATCCCAGGAAACGATGACGCAATTCGCTCCATCGAGATTCTTACCAAGGTCATCGCCGACGCAGCAGCTGACGGAATGATCGCTCGCCACCAGAAGGGTGGCGAGGAGGCTGAGCCACTAGCCGAGTGGGAGCGCGAGCTTCTGGAGGGTGGCGCAGCTGCAGAGACCCCAGCCGAGGAGACCTCGGCAGAGAAGGACGCATAACAATGGCTAACTACACTGCCGCAGATGTAAAGGCGCTTCGCGAGAAGTCAGGCGCCGGCATGATGGACTGCAAGGGTGCTCTTGACGAGGCAAATGGAGACATCGAGAAGGCTTTTGAGCTACTTCGACTAAAGGGTCTGAAGGGTGTTTCAAAGCGCGAGGGCCGCACCACCTCTAACGGTTTGGTTGTTGCTCGTGTTTCGGGTGGCAAGGGAACTCTTATCGAGCTTGCTTGTGAGACCGACTTCGTTGCTAAGGCTGAGAACTTCGTTGCTCTAGCTGAGGCTGTAGCTGACGCTGTTGTTGCAGCCGGCGCTGAGACCGTAGAGGCAGCCCTAGCTGCACCGCACGGATCCTCAACCGTTGCTGACGCAATCACCGACCAGGCAGCCATCATGGGCGAGAAGGTTGAGCTTCGTCGCGTAGCAGTTGTTACCGCTTCAGGCGTTGACGCTTACATGCACCGCACTAGCCGCGACCTACCACCACAGGTTGGTGTTTTGGTTGCCTACGAGGGAGCTGACGCTGAGACCGCGCACGATGTTGCCGTTCACATTGCAGCCTTCAACCCAACCTACCTATCCCGCGAGGATGTGCCAGCCGATGTCGTTGCCAAGGAGCGCGAGATCGCTGAGGAGACCGCTCGCAACGAGGGCAAGCCAGAGGCAGCTTTGGCCAAGATCGTTGAGGGTCGCGTTACTGGCTTCTTCAAGGAGACCTGTCTACTAGACCAGGACTTCGCCAAGGACAACAAGTTCTCGGTCGGCAAGGTCTTGGAGAACGCAGGCCTAAAGGTCACCAGCTTCGTGCGTTTCCGCGTTGGAGCGTAACCAGCAAAAATCTGCAACGGGCTCGGTCGAAAGACCGGGCCCGTTCGCTTTTCTCACCCTAGGATTATCAGGGCGCATTTGCGCCTTAGATACATCGGAGGAGTTCTCATGACTAAGAAGCGCAGAGTCCTACTAAAGCTCTCCGGTGAGGCCTTCGGCGGCGGATCTCTGGGTGTGAACCCAGATGTCGTATCAAAGATTGCCAAGGACATTGCGGTAGCTGCAAAAGACGTTGAAATTGCAATCGTTGTCGGTGGTGGAAACTTCTTCCGCGGAGCGGAACTTTCAAACCGCGGTATTGACCGCTCCAGAGCTGACTACATGGGAATGCTCGGAACCGTTATGAACTCCTTAGCGCTGCAGGACTTTATTGAGCAGGCCGGCGGAGATGTTCGCGTGCAGAGCGCGATTACCATGGCCCAGGTAGCGGAGCCTTACCTGCCACTTCGTGCCATTCGCCACCTCGAAAAAGGTCGCGTTGTGATTTTTGGTGCAGGTGCGGGACTTCCTTACTTCTCAACCGATACGGTTGCCGCGCAGCGCGCACTTGAGGTTCACGCGGATGAGGTTCTGGTGGCCAAGAACGGCGTTGACGGAGTTTACTCAGCTGACCCTAGAAAGAACCCGGATGCTAAAAAGCTCACCGAGGTGAGCTACCAGGAGGCTTTGGTACAGGGTCTCAAGGTTGTTGACGCCACCGCATTCTCACTGTGCATGGATAACAAGATGCCGATGCGTGTATTCGGCATGGAAGATGTTTCCGCAGCCCTACTGGGTCAGCCAGTAGGAACTGCGGTGAGGGCTTAGAGAAGATAGGTAGAGAAGATGATCCAAGAGATTCTGAACGAGTGCAAAGACAAGATGGACAAGGCCGTTGAGGCTACCCGCGAGGACTTTGCTTCGGTGCGAACCGGACGCGCTAACCCAGCGATGTTTCAAAAGATCATGGTCGACTACTACGGCACCCCAACTCCGCTTGGACAGCTAGGTGGCATTCAGAACCCAGAGGCTCGATCGATTCTGATTAGCCCTTATGACAAGAGTGCGCTGAAGGCAATCGAGGCAGCTCTACAGGCAATGCCAAACCTGGGTGCGCAGCCGAACAACGACGGCAATGTGATTCGTCTAAACCTTCCCGAGCTGACCGAAGAGCGTCGCAAGGAGTACGTCAAGCTAACCCGTGACAAGGCTGAGCACGGCCGCGTATCGGTTCGCAACATCCGTCGTAAGGCTAAGGAAGACCTAGAGGCTCTGAAGAAAGATGGCGGCGCTGGTGAAGACGAAGTTGAGCGTGCTGAGAAGGAGCTCGAGTCAATCACCAAGGTACACATCGACAAGATTGATGAATCGCTAAAGAACAAGGAAGCAGAGCTTCTCGAGGTATAGGTGCAAGAAACAAAATCCAAGTCACTGATGACCAGGTTGCTGGTTGGCTTTGGCTTGGGTGGAATTTTCTTGTTTTCTCTGATCCAGCCGGTTCTATTTGTGCTGCTGACCTCGGTCGCTGGAGCGCTTGGCGTTTGGGAGCTCGCCACGGCCATGCGCAAATCCAGTTGGCATGTGCCAAGAATCCCAGCAACTATTGCAGCTTTTGCAACCCCGCTGATGGCCTTTTTCTTTGGCCCCTCTGGGCAGTGGCTAACCATTTGGGTTGCGATCGGCGCCATGGTGGCCTGGAGACTGCTCTTTTTGTTGGCGGCCAAGCAATGGCAGTCGCTGAAGGCAACCCTGAGAGACTTTGGTGCCAGCGCCTTCATCATGATCTACATCCCACTGCTGATTAGCTTTGGGGCGCTGCTGATCAAAAAAGAAGATGGCACGATCTGGGTGTTCGGTTTTGTACTCACGGTGGTTGCAATCGACAGCTTTGGTTACTTGATTGGCCGGATCTGGGGCAGAACCAAACTTTCACCAGAAATTAGCCCCAAGAAAACCTGGGAGGGCTTTGTTGCTTCAGCGGCAGGTGCGATATTTGGTGGAGTAACAACCGCACTACTTCTTGGCGCAAGCATCTCGTTCGGAATAGTGTTTGGCTTGGCACTTTTGGTGAGTTCGGTCATGGGGGATTTGTCCGAGTCGCTGATAAAACGAGACTTAGAAGTGAAGGACATGGGGGATGTGCTTCCTGGGCACGGAGGGATCATGGACCGCTTAGATTCCCTTTTGCCATCAACCTTTGTCGCCTTCCTGCTATCTCACGTAGTCTTCTAGTCATGGATTTCCCCCGCACAAAACCAAAGGTTCTGGGTTACGACCCCCAGCAGGTTGATGTGCTTTTTGCAAGACTCCACCGCCAGTATGAGAATCCAGATCTAAAGCTGGTCGATTCATCGGTGGTAAACGTCGCAAAGTTTGACCTCGTGCTCGGTGGCTACCAAATACCAGCTATTGACTCAGCCCTTGCCAAGCTCGTTGAAATCTTCCTCGAGCGTGAGATTGCAGGGCAGGTGAGAAGTGGAAAGCGCGAAAAGATTGCCAAAGAGTTGGCATCAAACATCAAAGAGATCAAGTCGGTTTTGGAAAATGGACCTAAAAAAGTCTTCTCGATTGAGAAGCAGGGGTTTAGAAAGCGCGATGTGATCGCGCTTGTGAAGCGAATTGAAATTAAGCGCGGTGCTCTAAGCGCACCGGATTCGCTCGAGCTTAGAACCATCGGCTTCCGACGCTCTCGAAAAGGGTTTGACCGGGCGGAAGTGGATGCATTTTTGAACCTGGTCATCCGCAGCCAGCACTGCCAAAAAGCCCTCTCCTAATTGCCTCAGCCCAGCTTTGCGCTTAGGGTTAAGAGCTGTCGTAAGGGAGTCTGTTGGGTAAACACAGTCTTAAGCGCAAACCTAAGCCCCGCCTATTGCCGGCGTTGGGCTTTGTTTTTGTGGCTTCGCTGGTGCTTGTCAGCGCTGTAGACCCCTACTCGGGACAGATTGCCTCGGCTCAAACCGTTCAGGTTTTTGATGGCCCAGAAGAGGAATTCCAACAGCTTGAAATTATCGAGCTGGACAATGACGAAGACTTCACCCGCGGTGGCTTCGAACTGCTGACCGGAGGAGGAGCTCTCTTTATTGACTCGGCTCCATACCCATCACCCAACACCGCCAAGGCCTTCGCACTTGAGTTGGTGAATTCCAAGGGTTGGGATTACAACCAATACTCATGTCTTGTGAAGCTTTGGGAGCGCGAGAGTAACTGGCGCTGGAATGCAGAGAACAAATCCTCTGGTGCATACGGTATTCCGCAGTCGCTACCTGGAAACAAGATGGCATCCGCAGGAGCCGACTGGCGAACCAACCCAGAGACCCAAATCAAGTGGGGAATTGGCTACATCAAGGGTCGCTACGGCAAGCCCTGTTCTGCACTAGCTCACTCGGATAAGCGCGGCTGGTACTAACTTGGCCCGCGGCAAAAGACGCCGTCAGGCACCAGTAAAAATCGAAGAGCTCGACCTGAGTAGAGTTCGCATGTCGCTTCCTAAGACTGAGATCAAGCGCGGTTATGAGTTTCAGGTGCAGCAAACCATGGGTAATGCCGCAGAAGAGGGCAAAACCTGGGTGTGCCCAGTTTGCTCGCTGAATATAACACCGGGTGTGATTCACACGGTTGCCTGGGATGTTCACCGCGGCGTTCAAACCAGGCGCCACTTCCACAACCACTGCTGGAAGCTATTTGATGGGGTTTTGCACTAGTGGAAGAGATTAGAGCCGCTACCGAGCTGCCAGCAATCCGCGAAGACATCGAGCTTCACACAAAAGACGGTCAGACCCTAGTTGGTGAGCTTGCGCTACCGGTTGGACACGAGCCGATCGCCACTTTGGTCACATTGCATCCACTACCCACCCACGGTGGGTTTATGGACTCACATATCTATCGCAAGGCTTCTAATCGACTTCCAGAGCTACTGGGGGTGGCGGTGCTGCGCTTCAACACCCGCGGCACCGAATCGCCAAGAGGCAAGTCGACCGGCAGTTTCGACGGTGGCAATCTTGAAAGATTCGATGTCGCGGCTGCGATCGAGTTTTGCCAGCAGCGCGGGCTCAAGCATCTGTGGCTGGTGGGTTGGTCATTTGGAACTGAGCTGGCAATCAAATATGGGCCAGAGCATGAGATCGAGGGAGCGATACTGCTTTCCCCGCCACTACACCGGGCAACCGATACAGATCTGCTGCGCTGGAATGGGACTCAAAAGCCGCTGCATGCTCTAGTGCCAGAGCTCGATGATTATCTACAGCCTCAAAAGGCTGCGCAGCGATTTGGCATTGTCAAAAGTGCCAAGGTTTACGCCTTTGATGGTGAAAAGCATTTGTGGGTGGGGGAGAAGGCAACTAGGCGAGTACTAAATCAGATCGCTCAGATTATTCTGCCCGGCAGCCCTGAACTGCCAACCCACTACTAGCGAAGCTGCTGCCTAGGCATCCAAACTTCGCGCACGATCAACAGCACCGATGCTGCCATCGGAATCGCAATTACTGCTCCCAAGATCCCAAGTAGAGTCCCGCCCATTAGAGCTGCGATAACAACCAGCGCTGCTGGCACCTGAACCGCCCGCTTCATCACCCTCGGGCTCACTAGGTAGGCCTCAATTTGGAGGTAAACCAAGTAGAAGATTCCGACCGTAATCGCCAGGGTTGGGGAGGTAACCAACGAAATCAATGTGGCCAAAACCGCTGCAGAAACCGATCCAATCAGAGGAACAATCGCCAGCACGAACGCGGCCACGGCGAGAAGTGGCGCATATGGAGCGGAAACAATGGTGAGGAATATGAACAACACCACCGCATGAATTGCGGCAACGGTTACCTGACCCATCACCCAGCGACCAACCGAGTAGGTCACCTGGTCAGTGAGTTCCATGAAGCGCTCGCGCTTGGAAGCAGAAACCAGCTTGGAAACATACTGCTTCATTGACTCGATGGAAGCCATGAAGTAAATCGAGAGAATGACAACAACCAAGAAGCCAACTGCTCCGGTGGCAGCTCCGATACCAACCTGCAGCACACCACCAACCAAGCTCGGCCAGTTATTGCTGTCGGTTAGGTAGTTGATTGCGTTCTCGGTTGCTGTCGAGATAGAGCCATTCAGATTGCGATCTAGGTTTGCAATCCACTCTGCTGTGACTAATTCGTCGACAAAGCCGGGGATTCGCCCTACTAGCTTTAGACCCTCGTTGACCACCGCGGGAACAACAGCCCAAACCAGAAGCGCCACTGCGCTTAGAAAAACCGCAACCACAATGCCAACAGCGAATGGCCGGGGGAGATTTCTGTCTGTGAGGCTGCGAACCGCTGGGTCTAGACCTAGGGCTGTAAATATCGCAATGGCCACATAGGTGAGGATGGTCGCAGTCTGAGAAACTGCCGCACCAAGAAGTAAGGCCGTTAGAACACCAAGGGTGCCAACTAAGCCCAGTTGGAAGGCGTTGGTGATCCTTGATCGCTGCTCCACACTGCCTCCATCGCTTAGCCAAATACAAAACTACGCAAGATTGCGCTGATTTGGTTTCTCTGAACGCTGAATTTAAGATTTTCAGCTTTCTGCCAAAGCTGGATGTGGGCTGAGAGACCTCAGGAATCTCAAGGGTAAACTTCATGGGCTAGCAGTATCTAATGGGAGCTCACCAATGCGCATGTGGATCGGAATCGTTGCCTTTGTGCTGGGTATTTCAGTTGCCGCATTTGGCGTTGTGGATCAGGTTAGGAATTCACCACTCGAGCGCATCGAGATCTCGCAAACGCTGGAGAAATCCGCTCCCTACCTGCTCATTCCAAATCGCACCCTGACCGCCTATCCCGGCAATGTCGAAGTCAGCGCTGCCGGAACCAAAGAGGTGTTTTTGGCCACCGTTCGCGAGTCCGATGCAACGGCTTGGCTAACGCCGTCTCCTTATGTCGAGCTGCGACTTGAGATTGACCAGGATGCCGAGAAAGTTTCACTGGCCGAGATTGAGCGGCCTGGTGAAGGGAACCTCATAGACCCAAGAGGTTCTGATCTCTGGCGCACAGCTGTCAGCGCTAAGGACTTCGACACCATCAAGGTGCCCCAGGGTAATGAGGCTTCGGTTCTTATCGCCAGCACCGGCTTAGATCCCGCTCCCAACACCGTGGTTGTCACCTGGACTTTGCCTAAGGGTGCGGTGCCGCTAAGCCCACTGCCGCCAATTGGTCTTGCGATCATGCTGCTTGGCGCACTGATTTTGCTCTGGGACGCTTTCCTGAAAGACCGTCGCACCCGACCAGGTCGTGGCCACAAGGGGAGGCCACCTATCAGCTTCAAGTTTCCGAAAATCAAGCTCCCTTCCTTGAGTAAGCCGAAAAAGCGCGGCCGCAGGCTCGCATTCGCGGCTGGCTTGGTGAGCATCAGTCTTTTGGCTGGCTGCACCCCGCAATACGAGTCGCCGTTGATGAGCCCATCACCATCCGCTGCTCCCGACACCCTCACACCGGTAATGACCAAGGTCCAGCTGGTTCGGGTTTTGGAGGAGATTGTCGGTGCGATTGAGGCTTCGGATGCTGAGCTAGATAGAGAAACAATTGAACTCCGGGTGGCCGGTGCTGCCCTTGCGATGCGCAGGGCCGAATACAACCTGCTTCGCAGAACAGAAGCTGAAGATAAGCCAGCACCAATTCAGGCGGGTCCAATTCAGCTATTCCTGCCCAGTGCAACTGACACCTGGCCAAGGTCGGTAATGGTTGTTACCGGCGAGGAACAGCTGCAACTTTTGGTTTTGAGGCAAGAGAGCGCTCGAGAGAACTACGTTTTGGTTCACTACGCCAATCTGCTACCTGGTACGGCCTTTCCAGAGGTCAGCGCGGAGGCTGTGGGTGCAAACATCGTGAAGTCAGACAGTAAGTTCCTCGCCTTTGAGCCAGAAAAGCTGCCAGAGGCGGTTGGTGATCTAATCAACAACGCCGGAGATTCTGCCTGGTCAACTCTGGTTGACCCAGAAAACAAATACGTGATGGACCTGGCTGCTGTTCAGCAGAATCTCACCGAAACTCTCAGCAATGCCAACCTGAGCTTTGAGCACAAGCTCGGGGATAGAAACATCGACATGCTTGCAACTGCAGATGGTGGCGCACTGGCTGCTGTCTACATGATCGACACCTACACCATCATCCCGAAGTCTCCAGGCGATGCCGTGGCCATCACCGGTAATGAGGCACTGCTACTTGGCACCGGCGGTAGCTCCACCGGTATCGAAACTCGCTACGGATCAATGCTGATCTTCCACATCCCCTCTACCGGTTCTGACCAGCCGGTTCGTTTGCTTGGTGCAACCCAGCAGCTACTTACCACCGTGAACCTAGGAACCCGATGACAAACTTTGGCGCTATGGACCTTTACTCCGCTCATTCAGGAGCAGAGGTGGTTTCTGGCTGGATGGTAAAGGCCGACGAGCAAATTCTCAGACGCTATCTAAAGCTCTCAGAGAAGCTTCCAGTAATCATGCTCATCTCGGACTCCTCCGAGGCCTCAGCTCGGGTTAGAGCGGCTCTAGCCGAGATCATCGCCTCGGGCGAAGGTCGCTTGGTTGGACTAGACGTTGACCTTGAATCCTCGCCTCAGCTGGCCGCAGCGGTAGCTGTAAACCAGGCACCTGCAGCACTTGCGATTTTGGCTGGACAGCCAGCACCAATTTTCAAAGGTGAAGCGACCATGCAGCAGATTGCTGAGATTCTTTCTCAAGTGCTGCAGGCAGCCGTTCAAAATGGTCTGACAGGCAAAGTGGTCTTGGGTGACGCACCGGCTGCGGAAAAGCCGGCTGCACCGGAACTGGTTGCCGCCTATGAGGCAATTGACCGAGGAGATCTCGATACCGCCCAGGCAATCTATGAAAAATACTTGAACGAAAAGCCTGCAGACTTGGATGCCAAGGCCGGCCTCGCTCAGGTCAAGTTGATGAAGCGCTTGCAGGCACCCGAGCCTGGCCCGAATTCAGAGCTTTTTGCAGGTGCTGACCGATTGCTGGTCGGGGGAGATGCGCCTGCAGCATTCAATCTTCTGCTTGATGAGTTTGCCGTCAACTTCGATGCGAGAGATGCAATTCGAACCAGACTCTTGGAGCTCTTTACTCTGGTTGGTGACAGCGAGGAGCCAGTGCTGGCCGCAAGACGCAGACTGGCATCACTACTTTTCTAGATCTTGAGCCAGATGGCACCAAGTGGCGGGATGTTGACGCTCGCGGAGAAGTCACGACCGTGCATGGGGATGGTTTCAGCCGTGACTGAACCGTAGTTACCGACCCCACTTCCGCCATAAATCTCGGCATCGGTGTTTAGTAGCTCAGTCCAGCTACCACCCTTTGGAAGTCCAACCCTGAAGTTCTCGTAAGGGTGACCAGCAAAGTTCACAATCACTGCGATCTGATTGCCCTTGGAATCGAGCCTTAGGAAGCTAAGCAGGTTCTGATCCGCGTTTCCGCCGTCGATCCACTGGAAACCAGCGGGCTCATGGTCAAGTTCCCACAGCGCCGAGTTTTCAACATAGATCTTGTTCATATCGGCAACCAACTGTTGCATGCCGCGATGGGGGTGGTGATCAAGGAGCCACCAGTCCAACTCTCTCGACTCGGACCACTCTGAGGGTTGAGCAAACTCCTGGCCCATGAACAAAAGTTTCTTTCCTGGGTGTGACCACATAAAGCTCAGGTAGGCACGCATGTTTGCAAGCTTCTGCCAGTGGTCACCTGGCATCTTGGCTAGCAGTGACCCCTTGCCGTGAACAACTTCGTCGTGGCTAATCGGGAGCACAAACTTCTCGTCGTAGGCGTAGAGCATCGAGAAGGTGATTTCACCGTGGTGATAGCGTCGCCACATCGGGTCTTTCTGGATGTATTCGAGTGAGTCGTGCATCCAACCCATGTTCCACTTAAACCCAAATCCCAAACCGCCCTGGTCTATAGGTGCCGAGACCCCAGGGAACGCGGTGGATTCCTCGGCGATCATCATGATTCCGGGGTTGCGTTTGTAACAGGTGGCATTCACCTCTTTGAGAAACTCAATGGCATCGAGGTTTTCTCTACCGCCATAGATATTTGGCAGCCACTCGCCATCTTTTCTGGAGTAGTCCAGGTAGAGCATCGATGCCACGGCATCGACCCTGAGTCCATCGATGTGAAACTCTTCGAGCCAGTAGAGCGCATTTGCGACAAGGAAGTTCTTTACTTCGGTCCTACCGAAATTGAAGACGTGGGTGCCCCAGTCGGGGTGGTCCCCGCGTCTTGGATCGGCATCCTCATAGAGCGCCTCACCGTCGTAGCGAGCCAACGCCCACTCGTCCTTGGGGAAGTGAGCTGGTACCCAGTCCATAATCACACCGATACCGGCTTGGTGAAGTTGGTCAACCAAATACCTAAAGTCATCCGGGCTGCCAAATCTTGATGTTGGCGCGTAGTAACCGGTTACCTGGTATCCCCAGCTACCTCCGAAGGGGTGCTCCGCCAGTGGCATGAACTCGACATGGGTGAATCCTAGGTACTTCACGTGACCAATTAGATCCTGAGCCATTTCGCGATAGTTCTTTGGTCCGCGCCAGGAGCCAAGGTGCAGTTCATAGGTGGACATCGGTGCGCTCAGTGCGTTAGTGACACTGCGTTTTTGCATCCAGGTCTGATCTGACCATTTGTAGCTGCTTTGCTCGACGATTGATGCGGTTGCCGGCGGGATTTCTGTTCTGCGAGCCAGCGGGTCAATCTTCGTGATCCAGTTACCGTGCTTGGTTCTAATCTGGAACTTATAGAGCGCACCTGGCTTCACCCCAGGTATGTACAGCTCCCATACTCCAGAGCTACCCATCGATCGCATCTGGTAGAGGTGGCCATCCCAGTGATTGAAATCACCAACCACCCGGACGCTGGTGGCATTGGGTGCCCAAACCTTGAAGCTCACGCCGGAGGTGTCACCGAATGAGTCTTTGGATTCTTGATAGTGAGCACCTAGCGCCTGCCAGAGCTGCTCGTGTCTACCCTCACCAATCAGATGGATGTCGAGATCACCGAGCTTTGGTAGGTAGCGGTAGGGGTCATCGGACTCCCAATCCGCAGCATTTTCATAGCTTGCCAAGATGCGGTAGTCGCCAAGTTTCTTGCTGCCTCTGAGCTCCCAGATGCCACCGTGAACATGCTGCATTTCGAGATTTCCCGACTTGGTCTTCAGGGATACCGACTTCGCAAAGGGCCTAAGCGCTCTGACCACCCAGTCTTTGGTTTCCTGATGAAACCCAAGGACAGAGTGTGGATTGTGGTGTCTGCCCTCAGCTACCAGCTGCAACTCGGTTGCTTCGGGGTTCATCGTTCAATCCTGAAAATGTGTGCCGGTTCAGTAAAGGCATCTAGGCGGACATAGTTGTGCTCGGACCAGTCATAGCTCTGGCCGGTGACCAGATCCTTGACCTTGAAGCTGCCCGATACCTTGAGCGCGTCTAGGTTGAGGTGAACGGTTGTCTCTCTCACGGAGTGAGGGTCGGTATTCACAACAACCAGAATCGTGTTTGCCCTACCTCCTGCATGCTCAGCATCAAGGTGCTTTGAGTAAACCAAGATTTCCTGGTCATCACTGTGGTGAATTGTCAGATTACGAAGCTGCTGCAGACTTGGGTTCTCGGAGCGAATCCTGTTGAGAAGCTCGATTCTGGGCGCTAGCGAGTTGCCGGCTTTTTCAGCTGCCTCAAAGTCACGGAATTTGTATTCATACTTCTCGTTATCGATGTTCTCCTCAGCCCCTGGTCTGGCCACTGACTCATAGAGCTCAAATCCTGAATACATTCCCCAGGTTGCCCCAGCCGTTGCGGCGATTGTGGCACGGATCTTGAAGGCCGGCTTGCCGCCAAACTGCAGGTATTCGGTGAGGATGTCTGGGGTATTTACCCAAAGTGCTGGCCTGAAGAAATCAGCTGAGTCTTGGCTCAACTCACCAAGATAGGAGGCGAGCTCATCCTTGTGGTTGCGCCAGGCGAAGTAGCAGTAGGACTGCTGGAATCCGGCCTTACCCAGCGCATGCATCATCGCCGGTCTGGTAAACGCCTCAGCGAGGAAAATCACCTCTGGGTTTTTGCGATTCACTTCGGCAATAAGCCTTTGCCAGAAAGCCACTGGCTTGGTGTGGGGGTTGTCCACTCGGAAGATAAGCACTCCGAAGGAAATCCACTTTCTAACAACCCTGAGAACCTCTTCGTAAATGCCTTCGGGGTCATTGTCGAAGTTGATCGGGTAGATGTCTTGGTACTTCTTTGGTGGGTTTTCGGCATAGGCAATGCTGCCATCAGCGCGGGTGGTGAACCATTCAGGGTTTGTCTTCACCCAAGGGTGGTCGGGGGAGGCCTGAAGAGCTAGATCCATCGCGATTTCAATGCCGAGCTTGTTGGCGGCCTTTACAAAATCCTTGAAGTCCTTTTCGGATCCTAGGTCTGGGTGAATCGTGTCGTGACCGCCCGCGGTATTACCTATTGCCCAAGGGGAGCCAGGCTCTTCGGGGCCTGCGTTCAGGGTGTTGTTCTTGCCCTTTTTGTGAGCTGTACCAATTGGGTGAACTGGAGGTAGGTATAAGATCTCAAACCCCATTCGCTTCACTCGGTCCAGTGATTTGGTAGCGGTCTTGAAGGTTCCGGAAATTACCTTGCCGGATTTGTCTTTGGTAGCACCTTCGCTTCTTGGGAAGAACTCATACCAGCTGCCAGACCCTGCTAGTTTGCGCTCGCAGAGCACGGCTCTTGGCTCGGTGAGGCTTTCAAGGTTTCTGAGCGGTGTCTGCTCAGCAAGTTCAGTGAGTCCAGCTGCCAGCGCTTTGGCAAAGGACTCCTCAGGAATACCTGCAACAAGGTCACTGGCAAATGCTAAAAGCTGCTTTTTTTGCTTTGGGTATTGCTCTGCCATTTTGGCAAGCAGCCTCTGACCCTCGAGCATCATCAGCTGTTGATCAATACCCGCTTTGAGCTTGACCGCGGTGTTGTGAAGCCAGGTGCGATACTCATCGTCCCAAGCAGAAATCTGATAGCTGTATTCACCCAGCTCGGTGAGTTGAACTTTTGTTAGCCACTGGTCCATGCCTGGTCGGCCAGGATGCAACTTGAGTCTCTGGGTTCTGCCCTTAGGGTCGGTGAGCAGAAGCTCAACTGCAATCTGGTCGTGACCCTCGCGGAAAGCGATGGCACCAAACTCAATTACCTCGGATTGAAAGGCCTTTGCGGGGAACTTGCCACCGTCGACTTCGGGCCAGGTCTTGGTGATCGGAATGCGCCCAATGGCGAAAGATTTGGTCTCCACTCTCACAATTTAGTAAGCGCAGCCCGAAACCGCTTGCAAATTGACTAAATGGTTATCGAACCAAGAACAGTTGCAAGCTGGATTCCACCATCCTGAGCTTGCTGCCGGGATTGAAAAGGATAGTCCGCTTCGGGGGAAGTTCCAGGGCGCTGTCCCACAAAAGCTCGAGTGAACCCATGCCATCTAGCCGCGGCAGAGTGACGTTTTTGACCTGCTCCTGACCGTTGATCACTAGCAGTAGTCCCTGCTTTGAGCCATCGTTCATCAGGTGATAGCTCAGTCGCTGGAGGGTTCTTCGCTCTGGGTTGTGCCAGTCATCGACACTCATCTCATCGCCACGCACTGAGAACCACAAAGTTTGGTCATGCTCGGGCGTCGGTTCTTGGGTGTGACTGAAACCTCTTGGTCGAAGCGCGGGATACTGCTTCCTGAGGGCAATCAAGTGTGCAACTGTTGCCTCAAAGTCGCTCTGGTGCGAGTTTGGTTCCCAGTTCTGCCAGGTGATCACATTGTCTTGGCAGTAGGCGTTGTTGTTGCCACCCTGGCTTTTTAGCCGCTCATCACCTGCGGTGATCATCGGAACTCCGGAGGAGAGCAGCAGGGTGCCGATTAGGTTTCTTGCAGCCTTGCGCCTGGCAAAGTTAATTGAAGGGTTTGGCGTTTCGCCCTCAAAGCCGTGGTTGAAGCTGAGGTTATTGTTCGCGCCATCGCGATTACCCTCACCGTTGGCGCTGTTGTGCTTCACATTGTGGGAAACCAGATCCCAGAGCGTGAAGCCGTCGTGTGCGGTTACAAAGTTGATGCTGCCAAGTGGGGATCCGTCGCCCATGAGATCCTGGCTACCCGAGATGCGACCCGCAAGCTCTTGAACTCCGTTGTGGTGATGGCCATTGTTTCTAGCCTGAGCGATGTCGCTGAGCCAGAACTTGCGAACAGAGTCTCGGAAACGGTCGTTCCACTCTGGAAAGCCAGCCGGGAAGTTTCCGGTTTGCCAGCCACCCATCCCAACATCCCAGGGTTCCACAATCAACTTGGCCTGCGAAATCACAGAATCCTGCTGCATGGCCTGCAAAAGCGCATGCTGGGGGTTGAAGTGGTTGTTCTCGTCACGAGCCAATGTTGCCGCGAGGTCAAAGCGATAGCCATCGATCTGCAGCTCCTCGGTCCAGTATCGAAGAGAGTCGAGGGTTAGCTTTTGAACCATGGGGTTACCAAAGTTCAAGCTGTTTCCGCAACCTGTGGTGTCGTGATAGTTACCGTGGTCGTCTTGACGGTAATAGCCAGAGTTATCTAGTCCTCGGTAGGAATAGGTGAGCCCCTTGTGGCCACCCTCAGCGGTGTGGTTGTAAACCACATCCATGATCACTTCAATGCCGGCGCGGTGCAGCTCTCGAATTGCAGTTTTTAGCTCGCGAAGGATGGCATCCGGACCCTGAGCCCTAGTGCTCTCTGCGGCATAGCGCATGTGGGGAGTGAAGAAGTTGATGGTGTTGTAACCCCAGTAATTGATCAGTCCGAGGTTGATAAGTCTTGGCTCTGAAATCAGGGCCTGAATCGGCAGCAGTTCAACAGCTGTGATGCCCAGCTTCGTTAGGTACTCGATGGTTGCCGGATGACCAAGGGCTGCGTAGGAACCACGAATTGACTCCGGGATGGCGGGGTTGAGTCTGGTGAGTCCTCGAACGTGAGTTTCGTAAATGACACTCTCGCTCAGCCCAGTTCCGGGTTTGCTTACGCCCTCCCAGTCAAACGAGGTGTCCACCGCAACACAGTGGTAGTCCTTCGGGCTCTCGCGCACTAAGCCCTTGGCATACGGGTCAAGCAGGTTTCGCTCTGGCTGAAAAGCATGCCTTGGACCCTCGGGTCCCTTGGCGCGCAAGACATACTTCATTCCCAACCGAAGGCGGTCGTCACCGATTGTGAAGACTCCGTTGTCGGTGCGTTCCAGCGCTATCTGATGCAGCGATTCCTGGGTGTTCTCGGGATTGAGAATGTGTAGCGAGATTTCTTCGGCACTGCCTGACCAAACCCTAAAAACTCCGCCGCCATCAAGCAGGGTTAGACCCAGCTTCTGGGCGTCGGTGGTGTTTTGGTTATCAAGCATGGAAAGCCCAACCTATCTACAAAAGTGCCTATTCGTGCGACAATTAGCCCACTGTTATGAGAGTTTTTCTTGATCACGCATCAACAACTCCGGTTCGCCCAGAGGCAATCGAGGCGCTAACTAACTCTCTGTCTTTAGTGGGTAATCCCTCCTCGGTTCACGCCTCGGGTCAAGGCGTCAGGGCGGTTTTGGAGGATGCAAGAGACCAGCTAGCCAAAGTGGCGGGGTCGGACCGAAATGAAGTTGTCTTTCTCTCCGGCGGCACAGAGGCCAACAACCACGCAATCAAGGGTCTTTATTGGGCATCTGGCAAGAAACTGATTATCAGCTCGCCGACCGAACACCATGCAGTTTTGGATGCGGTGCTCTGGCTCGAAAAAGAGCAGGGTGCCGAAGTTGTTTGGCTCAATGTCGCACGCAACGGGCAAGTAGACCTGGGTCAGCTTGAATCTCTGGTGCAGGCCAGAGGAGATGAGATTGCACTGATTACCTTGATGTGGGTGAACAATGAGACCGGCGTTGTTACCGATATCGAGGAAGTTGTCAGAATCGCTGGCGCGATTCCCGTGCACTGTGACGCGGTAGCGGCTTTTGGCTCTATCCCTATCAATTTCAAAGAATCTGGCCTTGCCTCAATGGCAATCTCAGGTCACAAGTTCGGAGCTCCTATCGGGGTAGGAGCGCTTTTTGTATCAAGAAAACAAAAGCCAATCCCACTGATTCACGGTGGTAGTCAGGAGCGCAGCCTCCGTTCTGGAACCATGAGCTATCCGCTTGCAGCATCGCTCGCAGCTGCAGCGGAAGCGGCTGAGCGTGATCGGGTGGCGCGGGAGGAAAAGCTCTCGAGGCTGCGCGACCAGCTGGAAGAACTGGTTTTTTCTGCTTTTCCCGAGGTGATTAGAACTTCTGGAGACTCGGTTAGGGTCGCCCATAACTCGAACCTAATCTTCCCAGGCGCTCAGAGTGACTCGCTGCTGTTTTTGCTCGACCAGCGAGGCGTCAGCGCATCCAGCGGCAGTGCCTGCACCGCTGGTGTCTTAGCTCCTTCACACGTTTTGGTTGGCATGGGGCACCCAAACGAATTGGCAGACTGCGCAATTCGAATCACCCTCGGCCACACCACAACCGAGCAGGATGTTTTGGCCTTTGTTGACGCCATCAAGATTTGCTACCCAATTGCCTTGCGCGACGGTGCAAATCAAAAGGCAATTTAGACTTTCACAGTGAAAGTTTTAGCGGCCATGAGCGGCGGAGTTGACTCCGCCGTTGCTGCTGCTCGCGCCGTTGAGGCAGGGCACGAGGTGGTTGGTGTTCACCTGGCACTCTCGCGCATGCCAGGCACCCTCCGTACAGGCTCTCGCGGCTGCTGCACCATCGAAGACTCGATGGATGCCCAGCGAGCGGCAAACAAGTTGGGAATCCCGTTTTATGTTTGGGATTTCTCGGAGCGCTTCAAGCTTGATGTGGTGGATGACTTTGTTGCCGAGTATCAAGCTGGTAGAACGCCAAACCCATGCATGCGCTGCAATGAGCGTATTAAGTTTGCTGCCCTGCTAGAAAAGGGTCTTGCCCTGGGATTTGATGCTGTATGCACCGGGCACTATGCGTCGATTGTGGAAGATTCGCAAGGCAATCTCGAGCTGCACCGCTCGCTCGCGATGGCAAAAGACCAAAGCTATGTGCTGGGCGTTCTTACGCAAGATCAACTTCGTCATTCCATGTTCCCGCTCGGAGCAACAGCCTCGAAAGACCTAATCAGGCAAGAGGCAAATGAGCGCGGTTTGAGCGTTGCAAATAAGCCCGACAGCTACGACATCTGCTTCATTCCAGAGGGTGACACCAGAGAGTGGCTCAAGGAGTTTGTTCCGTCTGAGCCAGGAGTGATTTTGGATCACGAGGGAAACCAGGTTGGCACCCACGACGGACATGTTGGCTTCACGATCGGTCAGCGCAAGGGTCTTCACCTGGGTCGTCCGGCCAAGGATGGCAAACCACGCTACGTGCTCGAGATCAGGCCAAAAACTAAAGAGGTCATTGTTGGTCCTGAGGAAGCACTCCAAATTGTTGAATTGGCTGGTTCGAGGTATTCCTGGTGTGGTTTAGCGCCTGCGAATCCCGAGCAGTTCTTTGACTGTGAGGTGCAGGTTCGAGCTCACGGCGACACCGTGCCAGCCCAAGCTGCGCTGGTAGATGGTGAGCTTGTGATTCGTCTAGTTGAACCACTTTATGGAGTGGCACCTGGCCAGACTGCGGTTCTCTACCTCGGCATGCGAGTGCTAGGTCAGACCACCATCGACAGAACTAAGTCAGCGGTGCCGCTAAATGTCTGAGCAAAGACTCGAAGAGCTTCGCAAGCTAATCGCCTACTACCGCGATGCCTACTACCAAGAGAATCAATCACTGGTCTCCGACGCCGAGTATGACCATTTGGAGCGAGAACTCAAAGCACTTGAGGAGCAGTTCGGTGTCGACTCTGCTCTGACTCTGCAGGTTGGTGGAAGGGCCAGCGAGGTATTTGCCCCAGTGAAGCATCTGACCCCGATGATGTCTTTAGACAATGCTTTCAGCGAGGAAGAATTTCTGGCGTGGTCGCAGCGAGCAGGTGGCGGTCCTTTCCTGTGTGAACCAAAGATTGATGGCCTTGCTCTTTCAATCACCTACGAAAACGGTGTTTTGGTTAAGGCGGCAACCCGTGGCGATGGTGAGACCGGCGAGGACGTGACGCAAAATGTGCTCACGATCGCAGGTGTGCCACACCTGCTTCAGGGTTCGAACCACCCAGAGCTAATTGAGATCAGGGGAGAGGTTTACTTCCCACTGAAGGCTTTTGAGCAGCTAAACGCTGACCTGGTAGCTGCAGGAAAGCCGCCATTTGCAAATCCAAGAAACTCGGCATCTGGGTCGCTTAGGCAAAAAGACCCCGCGGTTACCGCATCCAGACCACTTCGCATGCTCGTGCATGGCTTTGGCAGATTTGAGGGTCTTGAGACACAATCCGAGGTCTACAAACTGCTTCGCGAATGGGGATTGCCTACCACTTCGCAGTTCAAGGTGGTTTCGGATGAGGCCGAGGCTTTCAGGTTCATTACCGAGCTCAACACCAAGCGTCACGATCTCGAACACGAGATTGACGGTGTTGTGGTCAAAGTTGATGAGCTTGCGCGTCAAAGGGAACTTGGTGCCACATCCAGAGCACCACGTTGGGCTATCGCATATAAGTACCCTCCTGAACAGGTGAACACCAAGCTTCTGGATATCAAGGTTTCGATTGGCAGAACCGGACGGGCGACACCTTTTGCCGTTCTTGCCCCAGTCAAGGTTGCTGGTTCGGAAGTCGAGTTTGCGACCCTGCACAACCAAGATCAGGTGAAGGCCAAAGGAATCTTGATTGGTGACACCGTAGTGCTTAGAAAAGCAGGTGATGTGATCCCGGAGATTCTCGGACCGGTGGTTGCGCTTCGCGATGGCAATGAAACCCAGTTCGTTATGCCAACAAACTGTCCAGAGTGTGACTCTCTGCTTGCCCCAGCTCAGGAGGGTGACGTTGACCTTCGCTGCCCAAATTCTGAAAGTTGTCCAGCGCAGCTTCGTGAGCGCATCGCATATATCGGTTCCAGGGCGGCGTTGGATATCGAAGCGCTGGGCTATGTCAGCGCAACGGCTTTGACTCAACCGCTTGAACCGGCAGAAGCACCGATTCGAAGCGAAGCGGATCTGTTTGACCTGACCCTGGAGAAATTGCTTCCCATTAGGGCATTCGTTCTAGACCCAGACACAGGTCTTCCGAAGCACGATGCCGAAGGCAATCCAAAAATTGTCGATTTCTTTAGAAAAAAGGACGGTTCGCCTGCAGAGGTTGCTATCAAGCTGCTTGCCAACCTCGAAGAAGCAAAGTCTCGAGAGCTATGGAAAATACTTACCTCGCTTTCCATCCGTCACGTTGGACCAGTTGCTGCCAGGGCTCTATGTAATCAATTTGGTTCGATCGAGAAGATTCTGACCGCCTCCGAGGGGGAGCTCTCAGCGGTTGAGGGGGTTGGTCCCACACTCGCTCGTTCGATCAAGGATTGGTATTCGGAGGAGTGGCACCGAAGAATCATCGAGCGCTGGAAGGCCGCCGGCGTCCAGCTCGATATTCCTGATTTCGCAGGACCAGTTTCCAACGACGGCATCTTCAGTGGCATGACAATCGTCGTCACCGGAACCATGGAGACCATGACTCGTGAAGAGGCAGAGGCGAAGGTGATTTCCCAGGGTGGCAAGGCAGGTTCCTCGGTATCGAAAAAGACCAGTTTTGTAGTTGCCGGTCCCGGTGCTGGATCAAAGCTCGCCAAGGCCCAGGAGTTGGGGGTTGAGGTTATCGATGAAGCGACCTTTATCGCCCGCCTAGGCGCATAAAGAAACTAGACTTAGGGCATTCGCCAACTTCGAATTGAGCTGATGCATGTCTGAAATAACCCCAGATACCGTTAGGCACCTAGCCTCGCTGGCCAGAATCCTGGTCACCGACGAGGAGGTGGAGAAGCTAGCCGGTGAACTTGCGGTGATCGTTGACTCCGTGGCCGCTGTGAACAAGGCAGTATCTGCCGATGTAGTTGCCACCTCGCACCCAATCCCGATGGCCAATGTTTTCCGTGAGGATGTGGTCAGGCCCTCTTTGACCCAGGCAGAAGCACTCTCTAGTGCACCTGACAGTGCTGAGGGTCGTTTCCGCGTCGCAGCGATCTTGGACGAGGAGTAAATCGTGTCTGAACTTGTCTATCGTTCAGCCTCTGAGCTTGCAGAGCTGATTGCTAAGAAAGAGGTCTCCTCGGTTGAGGTGACCAAGGCCTTTTTTGATCGCTCAGAGAAGCTAAATTCTGCAACTAACTCCTACCTACACCTCAACCGCGAGCTCGCAATTGCTGCTGCCACCAAGGCAGATGCAGATTTGGCCGCCGGCAAGTCAGTATCTGCGCTTCACGGTGTGCCAATTGCGGTCAAGGACAACCTGACCACCACCGATGCTCCCACCACCTCTGGATCGAAGATCCTCGAGGGTTGGGTTCCGCAGTATGACGCAACAGTGGTGAGCAAGCTTCGCCAGGCAGCTATGCCTATTTTGGGTAAGACGAACCTCGATGAGTTCGCGATGGGTTCATCCACCGAGTACTCAGCCTTTGGTCCATCGAAGAACCCTTGGGACCTGGAGCGAATCCCGGGTGGTTCAGGTGGAGGCTCCTCATCGGCAGTTTCCGCTCACCTCGCTCCAGTTGCAATCGGTTCTGACACCGGTGGCTCAATCCGTTTTCCAGCTGCCGTGACCGGCTCGGTTGGTGCGAAGCCAACCTACGGCGCGGTCTCGCGCTACGGACTGATCGCACTCGCATCTTCGCTAGACCAGATCGGTCCAGTTGCAAACAATGTGCTAGACACCGCACTGCTGCAGGACGTCATTTCCGGTCATGACCCGATGGATTCGACCTCGCTACCTGCTTCGCTTGGCTCCATGGCAGAAGCAGTTCGCACTGCTGATCCAAAGGGTTTGAAAGTTGGAGTGGTAAAGCAGCTCTCATCCGACGGTTTCCAGCCGGGAGTTAAAGAGCTATTCGACGACACCATCGCCAAGTTGATTGCTGAGGGTGTCGAGGTCGTAGAGGTTGACTGCCCAAGTTTTGAGTACGCAGTTGCTGCCTACTACCTGATCCTGCCTGCCGAGGCATCTTCGAACCTTGCCAAATTCGACTCGGTTCGCTTCGGATTGAGGGTTACCCCAGACGGAAACCCAACCATAGAAAGAGTGATGGCCGCCACCCGCGAGGCCGGCTTTGGTCCTGAGGTGAAGCGCAGAATCATTCTTGGTACATACGCGCTTTCCTCCGGCTACTACGACGCCTACTACGGTTCGGCTCAGAAGGTCAGAACCCTTATCCAGCAGGATCTCAATGCCGCCTTCCAAAAGGTTGATGTTCTGCTCACACCTACCGCTCCAACCACCGCGTTCAAGATCGGCGAGAAGGTAAATGACCCGCTGGCGATGTATCTAAATGACATTGCAACCATCCCGGCAAATCTCGCTGGAATCCCAGGAATGTCTGTGCCAAATGGTTTGGCTCGTGAGGATGGTCTGCCATCTGGCGTGCAGATCCTTGCACCACAGATGCAGGATGCCCTGATGTATCGAGTCGGAGCAATTATCGAGAAGCTTTACCTGGCTGAGTGGGGAGCACCGCTACTGAGCAAGGCACCAAAGTTGGAGGCAAACTAATGGCTAAAGACAATCTGCTTTCCTACGAAGCTGCCCTCGAAAAGTACGAGGTTGTAATTGGACTCGAGGTTCACGTTGAGCTGAACACCAAGACCAAGATGTTCTGCGGTTGTGCCAACGAGTTTGGATCTGAACCGAACACCAACGTTTGCCCAGTTTGCCTTGGTTTGCCAGGCTCACTTCCTGCAGTGAACAAGAAGGCTGTTGAGTCTTCAATGGCAATTGGTCTCGCGCTCGGTTGCAAGATTGCACCAACCGGTCGTTTCGCCCGCAAGAACTACTTCTACCCTGACCTGTCTAAGAACTTCCAAACCTCCCAGTACGACGAACCGATTGCCTTTGATGGTGCCATCACGATTGAGCTCGAGACCGGTGAAACCTTCGATGTCCTAATCGAGCGCGCTCACATGGAAGAGGATGCCGGAAAGCTTACTCACGTCGGTGGCTCAACCGGTCGTATTCAGGGAGCGGAATACTCACTGGTTGATTACAACCGAGCCGGTGTCCCACTTGTTGAAATTGTCACCAAGCCAATCTTTGGTGCGGGGGATAAGGCGCCTGAGTTGGCAGCAGCTTATGTTCACGCGATCCGCGACATCGTAAAGAGCATGAACGTTTCGGACGCCAAGATGGAGCGCGGCAACGTTCGCTGTGACGCAAACGTGTCACTTCGTCCAAAGGGTGAAACCAAGCTCGGAACCAGAACCGAAACCAAGAACGTCAACTCTTTGCGCTCAATCGAGAATGCGGTTCGATACGAGATTCAACGCCAGGCCTACATCCTCTCCCAGGGCGACAGCATTACTCAGGAGACTAGACACTGGCACGAAGACCGCGGCTACACCTCAGCGGGAAGACCGAAGTCTGACGCCGATGACTACCGCTACTTCCCAGAGCCAGACCTGGTTCCAGTTCAGCCAGACACTGCCTGGATTGAGGCCATTCGCGCTGCTCTCCCTGAGAACCCAGCTGCCCGTAGAAAGCGCCTGCAGGCAGCCTGGGGCTTTAGCGATCTTGAATTCAGAGATGTTGTGAACTCAGACTTGCTAGACCAGGTTGAGGCAACCGTGGCTGCTGGTGCAGCCCCTCAAGCCGCCAGAAAGTGGTGGACTGGTGAGCTTGCTCGTCTAGCAAATGCTTCAGATGGTGACATCACCACTCTGGCAATCACCCCGCAGCAGGTTGCAACGATTCAGAAGCTAATCGATTCCGGTGAACTGACCGACCGACTAGCTCGTGAGGTAGTTGCAGGTGTCCTCGCTGGTGAAGGTGAGCCCGAGGCAGTTATCGAGAAGCGTGGCCTCAAGGTTGTAACCGACGAAGGTGCATTGATTGCTGCAATCGACGAAGCGCTTGCGAAGCAACCGGACGTGCTTGAGAAAATTCGCGAGGGCAAGGTTCAGGCGGCAGGTGCAGTAATTGGTGCTGTTATGCAGGCGATGAAGGGCCAGGCCGATGCGGCTAGAGTTCGCGAGTTGATACTCGAGAGGGCAGGCTCCTAGAAACTAAAAAACCCCGGATTTCCGGGGTTTTTTCTTTGGGGTGAGTAACGGGACTTGAACCCGCGGCCCCCTGGACCACAACCAGGTGCTCTACCAGCTGAGCTATACCCACCATCGCCTCTTGCGAAGCCGTTAGATTCTATCAGCGCTAAGTGATTCGGCCGCAACCTTTGCTGCATCGGAATCCGGCCCTGGAGCCTCGACCAAGACGGTCTTGCGGTAGTAGCGAAGCTCTTGAATCGACTCTTTGATATCCGCAAGCGCACGGTGATTTCCGGTCTTCTTCGGAAGTTGGAAGTAGACCCGTGGATACCAACGTCTGGTGAGCTCCTTTATAGAGCTGACGTCAATGTTGCGGTAGTGGAGGTATTTATCAAGTTGCGGCATGTGGCGGTTGATGAACATGCGGTCGGTGCCGATGCTGTTTCCCGCCAGGGGAGCGCTTCGCTCGCTGGTCACCCAGCGCTTGATGTAATCAAGCACCTGCACCTGTGCGGTCTCGACCGAGACTCCACTCTCGAGTTCATTGATCAAGCCCGAGTCAGTGTGCATCTGGGTAACAAATTCGCCCATGTTGGCAAGCGCTTGAGCTGATGGCTTGATCACAATCTGTAATCCGGGATCGACCGGGTTTAGTTCACCGTCGGTGACAACGACTGCAATCTCACAGAGCTCGTCTTTTTCAAGATCGAGCCCTGTCATCTCGCAGTCAACCCAGACAATGTAGTCAGCCATGATTAGTCGTCCGAGTGCCTTGACTGCTTGGCGGCTTTCTTCTGGGCCTTCAGCTCTGCCTTCTCGCGCTTCTTGGCCTCACGAAGCTCCTTCTTTGAAGGAGCTGCCGGGGCCTCAGCCACAAACTTCGGTAGCTCAGGCTCCTGAATGGCAGCGATTGGAGCAGTGTCAGTCCTTTGCTCACTCCATTTCATGGTTGCCTCGGAGTCGAGTTCGATGTTCTGCTCGTCAATAGACCAGGCAAGGGTAGGAGCTTGAGTGTCAGGGACTGGAGTGAATTCCTCTGAGACCAACTCCTTGGCGATCTCGGCTTCCCAATCAACGACCTCTGGTTTTTTAGTCTCGGCCTCCCTAGTGTCGTCGTTGCTGCTCGATGCATTCGAGTCTTCTGAGGTTGAAACTTCCTCGACAACGGGAGCAGCAACCACCGCTGGCGCGACAGGCTGCTGCACTGGGGTAGCGGGCTGTGGGGCTGCAACGACTGAAACTGGCTCAGTCTTTGGGGCAGATTTGGCTAGCTTCTTGTCTGCCTTCTTTTGAGCTCTGGCTGCCTTACGCTGCAGCCTTAGCTCCTTGCGCTCCTTACGACCTTCAACCAGCCAGTAAAGAACAGGTACGAGGATCAGAGTGAGGATAGTCGAGGAGAAAAGACCACCAATAACCACAATCGCCAGTGGCTTCGAGATGAAGCCAGACTCTCCAGTTAGGCCAAGTGCCATTGGGAACAGCGCGAAGATGGTTGCTAGGGCTGTCATCAGAATTGGGCGAAGACGCTGTCTTGCGCCAGTGATCAGAGCGTCACGAACTCCCTTACCTGACTTTCGGTACTGGTTCACCAGGTCGATTAGAACAATCGCGTTGGTTACCACGATTCCAATCAACATCAGCATTCCAATAAGCGCTGGGACTCCAAGAGCTGTGTCGGTGATCAATAGCAAGCCAAGCGCACCGGTAGCTGCAAATGGGATGGAAATCAGAAGCAGTAGCGGCTGAATCAGCGAACCAAAGGTTGCAACCATCACGATGTATACAATCGCCACCGCTGCCAATAGCGCAAGTCCTAGCTGTGAGAAGGACTCAGCCTGATCCGCTGCAGCTCCACCGATGCTTGCTTCTGCTCCGGCTGGTAGGTCGACCGTTGCCAACTTTTCAGTCACGGCGGTTGAGATTGCACCCAGGTCATCACCCTCAGGGGTAAGTGAAACTACAGCGGTTCGGTTGCCGCGTTCTGAAGTAATCGAGGTCGGTTTCAGAACCTCAGTCACCGTTGCGATGGAGTCAAGTCGGACCACACCCTGGAAGGTTGGAATGCCAAGAGCCCTGATTTCATCAATCGACTCAGGGGCATTCTGGCCCTCAATGTAGACATCGGCCTCTTGACCCTCAATGGTCAAGGTTCCAAGCGCACTCGGGCGAAGCTGGGCTGCCACAATGCCAGAAACCTGAGTTTCGGTGAGTAGGTATCGAGCCGCACGTGAACGGTTGACAATAACCTCTAGGACTCGCTCGTCAGACTCGAGAGTGGTGGTTACAGAGCTAACATTCTCGATACCCGACATGCTCTCGGAGATCGAATCAACAGCCTCCTGCAGGTCCTCTGCGCTGGTGGCTAGAACCTTTACGTCGATGGTCTCGCTCGAGCCGAAGCCACCTCCGGTTGAGACAGTGATTTGAGAGTCCACTGGAGCTTCAAGTTTTAGAACCTGAGCTTTGATTGCCTCGGTATCGGCATCCTCGTCTGCGATAACCGTGAAGCGAATGCCATCTGCTGCAGCTCCAAAGGCGACTCGACCATCAAGTGCTGAACCAACCGTGGTTTGAACCACGTCAACACCATCGATAGCAAGAATCTCGCCCTCGAGGTCGACCGCTGCCGATTCCTGCTCCTCGAAGGTTGCGCTTGCTGGCATCTCGAGCCTTGCGATGAACTGGTTCGAGCCAGCGCCATCGATGAAATTGGTCTTTAGAAGTGGAACAAGCGAGAAGGTGAAGCCAAGAATCAATAGCGATGCAGTCAAGGTCAACCAGGGGTGTCTAGTCGTGCCGTTGATGATTGGCACATAACCACGCTGCAGCCAGGAGCGCTGCTCGCGCTCCTCTTCGATTTTGCGCTGTTTCTTTTCAAAGTTCTTTGGATCTGCCATCTTCGCCTCAACCAAGCGCTTAGGCATCCTGAGGAACCAGTAGGCCAGTACTGGCACGATGGTCAGGGAAACCAGTAGTGAGGCGAGGAGGGCGAATGCAACCGTGAAAGCGAATGGTCTGAATAGCTCTCCAACCAAACCGTCGACCAGTGCAATTGGCAAGAAGACAGCAACTGAGGTCAGGGTGGATGCCGTGATTGCACCGGCTACCTCTCGGACTGCGGTCAGAACAGCCTTCTTCCGAGGCTGACCGTAGCTCAGGTGTCGGTTGATGTTCTCAATCACAACAATCGAGTCATCAACTACGCGACCAATTGCAATGGTTAGTGCACCTAGCGTAAGGATGTTTAGCGAGAAGTCTGCAAGCTGCAGACCGATAAAGGTGAGCAGCACCGAGGTCGGAATCGAGATAGCGGTTACCAAGGTGGACTTCACGCTCAATAGGAAGACCAGAATGATCAGCACCGCGAATCCCAAGCCGAGAAGACCCTCGGTTGTTAGATCCTTGATGGACTTCTGGATAAACGGAGCCTGGTCAAAGGTGCGAAGAATCTGAACATTACCGCCGAGCGCTTCCTCGAGCTCTGGAATCAGTTTTTCAACTTCATTTGAAACAGCAACGGTGTTGCCATCCTGGGTCTTGGTGATTGCCACCGAAAGTGACTCTTTGCCGTTGGTGCGTGAGATTGAAGTGATGGGCGCATCATCAATCCGAACACCTGCCACATCACCCAAGGTGACTAAACCGGCAGCAGGGTTCTGACTGATCAATGGGAGGTTCTCGAGCTCAGATATCGTGTCAACTGAAGAGCCGACCTGAATCGCGATTGAGCCCTTTTCGTCGTTCAGCGAGCCAACTGGGAGCACCAAGCCGTTTGCGGTCAGAGCAGCCGTGATTTCCCGCTGGCTAAGGCCAAATTCAGCCAGTCTGCTGCGGTTTAGGTCGAGGTAGATGCGCTTTTCGACTGAGCCAGCGACTGATACATCGCGCACGCCATCGATTTGACCAAAGATGGTGGGGGCATTCTTAGCTAGCGCTTCACCGATTCGTTCGTTGTCACCATTTAGGTCACCAACTGCCAACACGATGATTGGCACGGTGTCAAAGCTTCCCGAAATCACCTGGGGTTCGGTGTCTGAGGGGAGTGAATTCTGCACGCTGTTGATGGCGTTGGCCAAGCGCTCTTTGGCTTGCTCGGTGGTCGTGCCGAAGGCGAAGGAGACTCGAATAACTGAGAGTCCAGTCGTACTGGTGGCAGTAGTGGTCTCAAGATCTTCTAGGCCAGAAATTGCGGTCTCAAGTGGTTGCGAAACCTGCTCATCTACAACCTCAGGGGATGCTCCTGGATAGCTGGTGACAACCGCGGCTGAAGGAATCTCAACGCTGGGAATCAGCTCCTGCTTTAGGGAACCAACCGATAGGTAACCGAAGGCAACTGCGATCAGAGTTATAAGACCGACTACGGCACGGTTTCTCAAAGACAGCTTGGCAAGAATGGACAAGGGAACCCCGAACTTTTTCGTATAGGTGGTTTAACCACCAACCGAAAAGAATACTCCCGTTCAGTGGGAAAAATCAGGCTAGATTGCCAGCTGAGCGACCATTCTTGATGGGTTACCGAATCGGTGGGCGGTAATCGAAATCGCTTGCTCCTTGAAATAGGGGAGTAGCTCGTATCTACCGCTCTGAGTCGGCGCGTGATCATAAACGGTGACCTCGCAGTCCGAGAGAGCTCCTTCCAGCAAGATTTGGCCGATAACCCTCCAGCGCTCACCAGGCCGAACTTTCTGGAGCCAGGTTGAGTGATCCTCAATGGTTACCTGTATTCCGCCTTTACGCAGGATTTGAAGTAGTCGCTTCGGGACTTCATATGCGGAGAGTCTTCCCTTGCCCAGAGTCAACAGCGTTAGGACACTTCGCCACTGCTCATAGTCACTCGAATTCTCTTCAATTCGCAAAGATGTGCCGGCAAATCGATAGCGGAAGAGGTTCTTTTCAACACTGAGGCCCGATTCATCCGTGACCTTGGAGTAAACGGCCTCTAGGTTTTCAGCATCGCTTCTGGCACCGCTCAGCAAAGCCGCAAGCTCGTCATCGTTTAGCTCAGAGGACGCTGCTAGAGCAAGAGCTTGCAGTACGCGCTTGTTTGTGATTTCAAACTCAGATCTTGAGTTAGCTGACTCGAATCCGGTCAGAGTGAGAAGGTAGTTAGGCCCACCCGCTTTGGCGGTTGGACCAATGGCACTGCGCTTCCAGCCTCCGAAAGGTTGGCGCTGCACGATTGCACCTGTGATTCCGCGGTTAACGTATAGGTTTCCGGCCTGAACCTTTTCAATCCACGTCGAAACTTCCTTGGAATCCAAGGAGTGAATGCCAGCAGTCAAGCCATAGTCAACTGCATTTTGGATTTCGATTGCCTCGTCAAGATCGCGAGCGGTCATGATCGAGAGCACTGGACCAAAGTATTCGGTCATGTGCGATGGGGAACTCGGTCTAACCTTCTCCCTAATTCCCGGGCTCCACAGTTTGCCGGACTCGTCTAGTTGCCTTGGTTGTAGCAGCCAACTCTCGCCCTTTTCTAGTGCGGTGAGACCTGCTAGCAGCTTGGATTCAGGAACTTGAATTAGAGGTCCAATTTGGGCAGCTGGGTTAGACGGGTAGTCAATGGTTAGGGATGACACTGCGTCCACCAGCTGCCTGCGGAAACGCTTCGACTTTGCAACGGATCCAACCAAAATCACTATCGAGGCTGCTGAGCATTTTTGGCCTGCGTGACCAAAGGCTGAGTAGGCAACATCCTTGGCTGCAAGGTCAAGGTCAGCACTCGGGGTGACGATGATTGCGTTCTTACCGCTGGTCTCTGCTGTAAGGCGAAGGTCTGATCTAAAGCTTCTAAACAATTGCGCCGTCTCGAAGCCGCCGGTGAGGATTACCTGGTCCACCATTGGGTGTGAGATCAGGTTCTTACCAAGTCCAGACTCGGATACCTGAATGTGATTGAAAACAGGCTTTTGAATTATGGACTCGATGATTTCGGCAAGCACAGCACCGCAACGGGCCGCAAGGCCTGCTGGCTTGAAAATCACTGCCGAACCTGCAGCAAGAGCTGCAAGTGCTGATCCTGCTGGAATTGCGATCGGGAAGTTCCAAGGGGGAGTGACAACCGTTACCTTGTATGGCTTAGGTGTTGCGCCATCAAGCTCACTCAGTTCCTTGCAGCGCTCGGCGTAATAGTGAGCAAAATCCACGGCCTCTGAGATCTCAGTATCTGCCTGATCGAAAGTCTTGCCCGCTTCCGACATGGCTACCTCAATGAGCTTTGCCCGGTTCCTCTCTAGCGCAACTCCGATTTCGTGAAGCAGCTGAGCGCGCTCAAGGGGGTGCTTTGCACCAAACTGAGTGCCCGCCTCAGCGGCACTCGAGATCAGATTGTTGAGCGCATACTCGCTCTCAATGGTGTCTGCCAGAACCTTGTCCTTACCAAGCTCACTCGATTCTGCGCGAGCCATTATTTGGTAAGCCCAGATTCTGTTCTGCCTAATGGCTGGGTCGGTATCTGCGGAGTTTTCAAAACCTCGGGCCGGCGCTACCGCCAAGTCAAGGTTGCGGTTCTGTAGACGATTTGGGATCGGGACATTCTCATCAACCAGAGCAAGAGACTGAATGAACCTATATTTCTCGAGTTCAAATGCTGCATCGCTGGAGAGCTCAAACGCGTTAGAGAGGAAGTTTTCCTTCGCTGCGCCCTCCTCAAGTCTGCGAATCAGGTAGGCAATTGCAACGTCAAATTCTTGGGGGTGAACAACTGGCGTGTAGAGCACCAGTGTGCCAATGGTCTCCTGGACCACTTTTGCTTGAGACTGTGCCATGCCAAGTAGCATCTCGACATCCATACCGGCCTGTGCACCGCGCTGTCCCGCTAGCAGCCAGGCGAAGGCGATGTCGAAGAGGTTGTGGCCAGCAACACCAATCTTGACGTTCTGGACTCGCTCTGCAGTCAATGCGTAGTTCAAAACCCTCTTGTAGTTAGCGTCGGCATGCGCCTTGGACTCAACAGTGGCTAGCGGCCAACCGTGAATTTCCGCATCGACACGCTCCATCGGAAGGTTTGCACCCTTGACAACGCGAACCTTAATTGGCGCTCCACCGGCTAGAACCCTCAGGCTTGCCCACTGCTGCAGGTCGATCATGGCGCGCAATGCGTCTGGCAGGTAGGCCTGAAGCACAATGCCGGCCTCAAGGTTCTTGAATTGCGGTTGGCTCAGTACCTTCTTGAATACCTCAATGGTGAGATCAAGATCGTGATACTCCTCCATGTCGAGGTTGATGAACTTATTCGCTCCATCGCGCATGGCCAACTCATAAAGCGGTGTTAATCGCTTTACCACGTGCTCGACATTTTGATCAAAAGCCCATTTTGAGTGCGGGGCAACTGCTGCCGAAACCTTTACCGAGATGTAGTCAACGTCTTTTCTTGAGAGCAGTTCGGCGATTTTGATAAGTCGTCGCTTGGCCTCTTCTTCACCCAGTACCGCCTCACCAAGCAGGTTGATGTTTAGCTTTGCGCCTTGTTTTGCGATACGTCTAAGCGAGGAGCCGAGTCTGCCGGCACTTGCGTCGATGACAAGGTGAGAGACCAGTGAGCGCAATGCCTTGCGTGCGATTGGAATGACGATGAAAGGGAATAGCTTGGCGAATGAAGCGCCGAGTGCAATCAGAATCCTTAGTCCTAGTGGCAAAAAGCCAGGCACGATTTTTCTAAGCTGCGCAAAGTTTTTGGCCGCAACCTTGATGTCTTCGGGTCTAATAACACCGTCTACGAACCCAACTGCAAACTCAAGTCCGTTTGGATCCTGAAGTAATCCAGCTAATCTCTTGGCCGCCGGGCTGACCTTTTGCTTGTCTGCTTCGCTAACCCACTGGCGAACCAATTCGATTGCGGCATCCGCCAACTCCTGCGATGCCGGAATCGGAATCTGAGTGGTGTTCAGTGACATCTTTGCCCTCTATTAGAAATAAAGCCAGGCATAACTCTAGGGCAAGTGGTGGGCTAAACTTTTCTCCCGTTGCCCTCGTAGCTCAGTGGATAGAGCAAGAGCCTTCTAATGTCCTGGCAGTGAATATCCAAACCCCAGTGTTTTGGCCTCAATCTGGCGCTTGACCTCCTTTCGCCCTTGTTTTTCAAGGTTTGGTTGATGGAATTTGATGGAACGTCGTGACATCGAATGGAAAGCACGAAACATCCTCAGTCGTGTGCAAGTCGTGTGACTTGCGCTTCACGAACTAAGGAGAACCATGAAGAAGTCATCAAAAAGAGAATTCGGCTCAATACGTATGCTCGATAGCGGAAAGTTTCAAGCCACCTACAAGTTTGGGGGGCGAACGATTTATAACCCTCAAGCATTCCTTACTAAAGGGGAGGCAAAGTCGTGGTTAGCAGCAGAGCAATTTAGGCTGATGAATGGCGAACGGCCCGACAAGTTAAAAAAGCCGCAACCTTGCACGTTTGGTGAATGTGCGACGGAGTACCTCGAACTAAAAACAAATCGGGACGGTTATCCACTTTCCCCTAGTTACGTTGCTAAGTGCCAGCAGCATCTCAAGGGCAAGCTTTCAGTTTTTGTGAATGAGGATATTGCGACGATTTCATCGCAAATGATTGAGGCCTGGTGGGTTCGTGAAACTCGCCAGGGACACAGGGCCTCCACGGCAAACGCATATCGTTTTCTTAGGGCAGTTCTGAGGAAGGCCGTTCGTGACGGTCAACACGATGGCCCGAATCCCTGCCAAATTCTAGGCGCTGGCTCTGCCAAGTCGGGGAGTCAGCTGGCAGCCATCTCGTCAAGCGAGTTGGCAAGTATCGTCAGCTTCGCATCACCACAGTTTGCCGTGTATTTGACATTGTCCTTCGTCGCTGCAATGAGATTTGAGGAGGCGACTGCGCTTAGAGTCAGCGATGTAATCAAGACTCAGATAGACGGGGCTCCCAGTTACTCGTTACGTATTTCAAAGTCAGTAGTTCGGGTGGGTGGTGAATTCGTTGTAGGGCCCACAAAAACGAAGGCTGGTTCACGAATCACTCATCTACCAACCAGTATCCATGGCATGTTGGAAAACTATCTAGGTAGCCTTACTGACGGCCCTGAATCCCTCCTTTTCCCATCTGAGCAGCAAGGCACATACATTCACAACTCTGTACTCAATAAGCAGCTAAAGCGTGTTTGTAATGCAGCAGGGCTTGAGAGCAAGCGATTTACGCTCCACTCATTGAGGAGGGGTGGAGCAACTGCTCTGTCTGAAAATGGTGCAACTCCAGCTGAGGTGCAACAGCTTCTTGGCGACCAGTCTCTTGCAGCCGCAATGCTTTACGTTAGGCCAACGACGAGGCTTGCTGCCCTGATTGAAAAGTTTGACCTAAGCGGCGTGTCTTAGGTTTTAGCTAGAAAAAGCAATGCGAGTATCTAGCAAGCATTTAGTGATGCTAAGTGACAAGTCGGCATGTATTGGTCGGGTACCTCCCGTTCCTAGTGTTGCAACCCCAGGCAGATACTCTGCCCTTATCGGTGCAATAACATGAACGAATTCCTAACAGTCAGAGAAGCCGCCGAATATCGTCGAGTCTCAGAAAAGACCATCCGCAACTACATAATCCAAGGTCGCATTGAGGCGGAGCGGTTCGGTCCAAAATTACTCTTCATCCACATAGAAGCGTTGGATAGAGCATTTACGCCAGTACTCAGCTCCAGGTTCACAAGAGGGACTAGGTCCTAAAAGTGGGGAACAATCTCTTATTAACAACTACAGATTTGCCACTGGAGGAATTGAAAGCCAAACAGTCAGACCTGCCGCAGGACAGTGACTGGGGAATAGATACAGTAGCTCTGTCTATACCTGTCCAAACCGATGTACCAGAATTGGCCCATAACAGCTGGTATGCGTCAGGCGGTGAACTGACTGAGGCCGTAGATAAGAGTAAGTGGTACTCCAACTTCAAGGTTGGCTGGGCCAATGTCTACGTCAGCTACAAGCCGCTTTACGGGTCTATCTATGTTCAGTTCTGTGCCCCTAAAGTATTAGCTCCTAGTTCAACCGCACTGCTACCCCCGAATGCCTTAGGGCCATTGGTTGAGAAGTCACTGGTAGAGTTGGTCTCTCAGATTCCAGTGCTCCCCACCTGCATGACAATCGATGACGAGGGCTCAGTTGAATTCATTACCGACTGGAAGTCGCACGTCAAAATCTCACGAATTGATTGCGCCCGAAACTTTCAGATAACGAATCAGGAGTATCTTCAGCACGCTCTAGCTAAGACTGTGTCAAAGAGTCAAAAGGTCGCACACGTGTATTGGAGCAAAACTGGCTGGACTAGGTCAAATATGACAAAAAATGAGGGCATGGACCGCATGTATGACAAGTCCAAAGAGCTCTTGAATCATGAACTCGATGAGCAATTCAAGTGGGAGAAAGGCATCTATCGCTTTGAGGCAGAGCTCAAAAAGAGCAGACTCACCAAGACTGGCCTCACCACCTTGGACAGGGTCACGGACGAAGCGGTGTGGAATGCGCTGAATTGGCGCTGGGAACAAAGTAACTGGGGCATCGTGATGCCTGGTACAGGGTCAATCGGAGAGTTGATTGGTGGCCTGAAAGACGACCAGCGGCTCAAGTTTGTGGGCTATCTAGCCCTCGCTGCCCAAGGACTTAGTGAACTTGTCGATGCCAAAGAAGCAAGAAGAATGAGTCGATTAGCGGAACTGCTGAAACTCACTCCTGGCGCAGACATCGGGGAATACGGGGTCATGAATCACTTATTGAGCCTGTGGCATGGTCAGGAAGTTGAATTCAGGACTTAGGGGCTTTTTCGACTGTGTTCAACTATCGCTTGGAGCGTTGGTGATTCAAAGTAGCGTGTGGGGTTGAAGTTCTCCCCGCTAACGACCGCTACCTTTTCACCGCAGACGACGTATAACCAATAGAACGGAATCGGGTCTCCCTCAAAAGAGTAAATCGCCATAACGTCGCACTTCACACCACGAAATTCTCGCTGCTCGATTATTGGGTCAGGCCTGTCGGCAACGCTAAAGCGGTCTAGCTCTCTGCTCAAAAAGATTTCGGGGCTCTGGCTTGTCCAGCGAAAGTTCACTTGCAAGCCCATCTCCCTAGTGGCTTGAGGAAAAGGATTTAGGCGGCAAGACCTGTCATCTACATTGCCTTCTTGTCGAAGTTCAAACATCTCATAGGTGTCCTTGAGTTCACCCACCACACATGTTGAAGGAACATTAGTTCCGACCTCAGAGACTTCTTCTCCAAACAATAGATTTCCAAAGGCGTCTGACCCGCAAGCACCTTGTCCTGCTATGGAGAGCCCTTCTTGGTCCCCACCTTGAAACTCCCAGACATCTTCTTTGGCGTCGAAGTACATAATTTCTGATTTGGAGTCCACGTGGTCTAGGCCAACGACGTGGGCTAATTCATGAATCATTAGGGCGAATGTGGCTCTACCTCGTGGTTCACCCCAGGCCCCCTTGGAAACGTCTTCAGCGATGTAATCAGCATCAAGGGCCATAACGCCACCGAGTGCTCTGTATTGCTGCTTGCCAGGGTTTAAGTCTTGGTAGCTTCTTGGGCCACCCCACCCAGCAACGTTCTCAACATGCTCGTAGTCCTCGTGTTTCGGAAGGGCCTCTAAGACTTCTGTTGGGTAGTAATTGATAAGGAGAGTCGACGGCGGGTTGACCACAGGTATTGGCTCATTGTGTTGAATGAGCTCATCAGTTTCTCCCACAAACTCAAATTGAAGGCCCGTGTAGTACCTCATGGACTGGATTGCAGCCTCCAAAACCTCCCTCGCACCTTCAGGTTCATTAGCTGGATTTACCTCATAACGAATCGGCTCGCAAGGGCTGTGGAATCCAGTTGGGTTGCCCTCAGTGTCGTAAGAAAGAAATCTGAACTGCCCATTACCGTTGTATCCCACGGTTGGAAGTAAGCGTTTTGGCCCTGCAGACCCGAAGAAGTCCGCACCTCCGTCGAGAATTTCCTCCGCAGTAGACGAAATTGCATTAGCCCCTTGGAACCATGTCCTAATGTCGAGACGGTTACCTGGGGATGACCAGATTGTGCTGTTCAAAACGACGGACAGCACCAAAGAGCTCGCTACGAATACAAAGAGACTGCGTAGGGCCCCATTGCCTCCAGAACCCAGCCGATAACGAATCCTTCTGATGTTTTTGCTGGGTTTAGTAGGCAGGCCCTGGGATTTCTTGAGTTGGCGGATTTCTTTCTCTCTTCTCGCCCCGTCGGCGGAAAGAGATGTGAAGTCATTCATCTTGCAAACAGGGCATTTCTCAGAGGCAGCGCCCGTGATTTGCATACATGAATTGCAGATTTTCATAAGTTCCCCCACAGGCAGTTTAGCCAGACAGGACCGTCCGAATTGGTCACAATTGAACTTAGGTGGGCCAGAACAAAAGGAGAACCATGGAGGTCGAAAACCTCTTTCGAGTTGAAGAACTTAGCCGTATTTGGCGAGTATCTCGAAGCTCTATTTACAGGCGAATTCGAGAAGGCGAACTTGAATCAATCAAACTCGGCGGTACCCGTCTAGTGAGTCGAAGTCAAGCGGTGGCATACCTTGAGAAATCGACGGCGCAGTCATGAGGCTAGAGAGGCGTGTCCCTAAGTTCTTCACCTACAAGCAAGTGGCAGAGATTCTCAATGTCCCTGTTTGTGAGGTCAAAGAACTAATAGCTGAAGGCCTACTAAACCAAACAAGGTTCCTCACTCGTTGGAGGGTCTCAGAGACCGAACTACTTGAGTTCATCAGAAAGGTTCACAATGCGGATTGTGAATGTAACTAGCCCAATACTTGGTAGGCAATTCGACCCCTTTCTCAAAGGTGAGGTGATGCCTGGTCATTTGGACTTAATCGGAAAACATGCGGATTTGATTCGGATGATTGACCCACTCAAAGTTGACCCTAGAGTCAGGTCGAAGGAGACATGGTCAACAGATGAGGTGCACCTAATGAGAGACATTGATTTGTCTCGATTGGACCAAGTGTCTGATAACAAGCAGTTTGCACCTGTTTTTCCATCTGATAACAGGAAACTTTAGAAGAACGTCGCTGAAATAATTTTGCATCGAATGGAAGCCAGTTAGCAGATAACTTTTCTCCCGCAGGGCAGGCTACCTGGTCATTCGGGCTGCCAACCTAACAATTTCTCTGCAGTAGCTTCGACCTGAATTAATGTCCATTATCTTTTCATTGTGGGGAAGACATCGTTGGAAAAAATATGGGAAGAATATCTCACTTTGGAGCCAGAGGATAAAGCAGATTTCCTGTTGCAGTCCTCCGTCACCCTGAAACATCAGGGGCAGGTGCAGGCCCAACGGGCACTCCTTTACCAGGCAGTAGAAGATGCACTAAGCGTTGGAGATGTTCGGGTGGCTGCAACTGCCGCCGTGGATTTGAGCTCGACGTTTGAAACAGTAGAGGAAATCTGCGAGGCAAAGAAAGTCCTCTTGGAAACTATCGAGCGCATCCCTCCATGGTGCTCCTTTGAGCTTGGCCTCTGCTACCGAGCTCTGGCACTGGTGGAAGACAAGGCTGATGATGACAACGGAGGGGAGTACTTATCGCACTTACAGTTGGCCATTGCTCAGTTTGAAGCCTCTGGATTAGAGGAATGGAGTTTCCCATTGACCAACAAAATTGGTCAGTACTATCTGAAAACTCAAGAATGGGGACTACTACAGGCCCTTCTTGGCCAAAAAGCAGAGCCTTCCGAGGGTTCTGTAGCGCCGATAGCTATCGCAATCAGGCAGTACTTGTGGAGTCGTCTTCACGAGAGAAATCTCGATTATGTCCAAGCAGCAGAGCAACTGGCTGAATGTACAGCCTACTTTATGCATGTGGAGCACGATTTATATGGGGAGGCGTTGGACAGTTTTGCCCACGCTCTGAGCAGGATGGGACTGAGGCCCGAAGAGTTTTTTTCAAAAAGACCCCAATTGGCTCTCGGCCTGCAAGCAGAGCTGGTCCTGGAACTGGAAGAACGTGCCGCTTCTGATTCGACTCTCTATTAATGCGCTGGAATCGTACAAGCCATATTCGAATGACATTGGTTCAAGGTGTATGGTGAAATGAAGCAAGTTGGGGGGGTGAGGAATGGCAGGAAGAACTGGTTCAAGTCGAGTAATGGGCGGTGGCAACGGTAAGGGCTCTACCTATGTAGGTGGGTCGAAGGCGTCAACCACACCAAAACCATTCAAAGGCAAATAAAAGTCGTAAAGAACCCCCTGGGTACTCCAGGGGGTTTCCTTTAGTCGCTCCAAGAAGTTTTGCACCAGGTCGCCAATTGTTAAAGCGGATAGAGTCTCGTAAACGATTGTTTTCTTTACACAATCGCTCCAATCCGTGACCAAGGCAAGTGTGGGCCTACATCTGTAAAGAATCTCTGTAAATAAATCTTTGACAAGTAACCACCGTTATGTTTACATTTGAAACATGCAGATTATCGGATACGGAAGAGTCTCGACGGGAGACCAGAATGCTGACTCGCAGGTCGATGCACTAAAGCGTGCAGGGGCCAACAAGGTCTTCATCGAGAAGTTCACTGGCACCAAGCTGGAAAGGCCTGAGCTGACCAAGGTGTTCGACTACCTTCGTGATGGTGACCAGTTAGTTATAACGAAGCTAGACAGATTGGGCCGTTCAACCAAGGACCTCCTGGGTCTACTAGAACGGCTTAATAACTTGAAGGTTCAACTAAGGGTCCTTGACCAGAACATCGACACCTCCACACCTGAGGGCAAGTTCTTCTTCACCATAATCGGGGCGGTGGCTGAGTTTGAAAGAAGTCTGATTGTTGGCAGGACCAAAGACGGCTTAGCAGCTGCGAGAGCTAGGGGTCGAGTGGGTGGCAGAAAGCCGAAGCTGTCTGAAAAGCAGCAGGCGGAGATTAGGCGTCTCTATGAAGCGGGTGACAAAACAGTGCTAGAGATTGGTGAGCTATTCGGAGTGTCACGACCGACCGTTTACTCGGTCATTCAAAAGCGCTAGCTCCCAGCAGTTTCTTGCTCTTTTTCTGTCAACTCAGGCAAAAGCTCTTTGACTGACTCAGATAGTTTTGGCGCACTTGCTGCCCAGGGCTTCACGGGCTGCAGGAGCTGCGAGTATGTGTCCGTAACTTGATTGAGGACTGAGTCGATAAATGCACCTTGTCCTCGACCTCTCTTAGTTCCGAACGTTCTAACACTGTCGACTCTAAATTGGGACAGCTCTCTGCTGGAGTCGAGTTCAAGCTCCAGCTCTCCGCTCTTGAGCGCAAACAGGCTGACCGATGCTTCCAGATTTCTCGCACGTTTGTAGCCAATGGACAAGCGGGCATCCTTGGGGACTTCTTTGAATTGCTTGAGTAGCCAATTCAGCTTTGTTTTGTTCTTGCCATCTACGGGTGCAGCTAGCTCAAACCCACAGTGCAGAACTCCCGCCCCCAGGTCCGCCTTTATGGTCAGTTCAGCTGCAGCACCTGGAATCTTTATTGCGCCCTCTATGTTTTTCTCCGCAATCAACTTAGTCGCCTCAGCAACAAGGAACTTCCTACCGTCCGTCTTGGCAGCCTTGGGAACAATCTCGGTCGCATCAACACCCGTTTTGGCAGCCAATGTGAATGCGCAGTACCGCACTAGGTTCTGGAATTTGCTCACTACGTCAATCACGGTGTCATCAGCTTTTTTGATTGAGCCTGTCTTGATGCTCTCACGAACACCAACCCAATTCGGACCCATGTCATTGAACTCTGAAGCTCCAGATGCGTCAGATTGCAGGAAGCGGATAAGTTCCCGAAGCACCCATGCTCTGTCGGCATCGCTGACTTTCGTGTGCTCACTGAGAATCAGGCACTCAGTGATGACTTTCAGCCATGAGAGGTGAATTAGCGATGTGCTTCTTAGGCGACGGTTGTCGATTCCTTCGGTTGGGTGAGCCCCAGTCGCATTGAGAACCTGGTTGCTAATGGTAATCAGCGCTTGGTAATTCTCTTGTTTGGCTATGTCTAGATACTGATTAATCTGGTTTAGTTCAAGCTCATTCGAACCAGTCTTAAACTCGACCAAGGCAGTCCAGGTTCTCTTTCCTTTGGTAATTCGAAGAAGTCCATCTGGTCTTATCTTCTTGCCATTAATTTTGAATTCAGGCTCAATAAACGCCTGAACTACACCACTGAAAGCCCCATGTTCCATCAACAGCTCAACGGTTAGCTCTGGCACACCTTGCATTACTGCGAGTAGGGCACTTGCGGCTCGGCGCTCTTGGTCTTGTGCGCCTTTTATGCCTGTAACGGGAATCAACCTCGCTGGCTGGAATCTCGTTTCGTCTAAAGCTGGCATCCCTAACCCCCGTAGCGCTTGAACTGCATTCAGCCCTAGTTTGGGGCAGCTTGGGCCTCAACTAGGTCGTTTCTGCTGCAAGCCTATACAAATCATTGACTTTCACGGTGCTGAAAACTAGAGCTGTGGGTTGTATCTAGCACGGGGAGTCCTGATGGAGTCTCTAGTTCTGGATTGACAAAGCTCTTAGCGACAATTGAATTTGTTGGACCACTAACTCATTGCTCGGTCCATCCATACCAAAAGTCTCAGTTTCCCCTCCTATGCCCCTCATGTCTCGTTTGCCAAGGTGCGCAGGCATCTGCAACTCATCCCTTATCCAACTTCGCAGAATTCTTCTCTCAAGCTCTCGAATAACAGAACCAGACGAATGCTGGGCTGTATGAATAACTTCCCAGCCGTGATGTTCAAATCTTGAAATTCTGCTCGACGTGTTCATTAGGTTCGTAATCCCTATTTTTCTTGCCCCCAACTGGGTGTTTTGGATGAAGTAAAGCACTGCAGGCTCGTGAGGCTTAAATCCAAATTGTGCACACTGGGCACATCCGTTCCCATTAGCCCGTGAATAGACAGCGGCCATCCATTCATGGCCCGAAGAGCAAACCCACCAATAACAGGCTTTAGCTCTAGAAGTGACCTGGCTTGGGAGAAGTGGGAAGTTTTTATCCAAGTGCCATTCTTTTGCTAGATGCGGGAATCGGCTAGCCAGGTCGTTGAAGCCCTCTAGGACTCTGCGACCAGAGCAAGTTGGACATCCAATGAGTCTTCCATCGGGCTTAATGCGAGTGTTTGGTGAACTTACATAACCATGCCCAAGCCTGCAAATCCAAGAAAAGGATTTGCCACTAGAGGGGAACACTTGACTAGGGTCCACCGAGTTTTTGTTGTAGTCCCATTCGGATGCAACCTCAGGGTAGAGACTCTGGAGGTCCGAACCTGGTCCAGGAATCTCACTCTTATTGGAGCAAAATGGGCACCCAGTTCCAGCGCATCGACTGTACTTGGCGGCAATCCACCTGTGCCCACCAGCGCAAATCCAGTGGGCTTTAGCTCGGCCACATGCTGATACCTGAGACGCAGAGATTTGATTAGCTTTTTCATCCCACTCAGATGCAAGCTCAGGCTGAAGTGTGGCCAGGTCGTTGAACCCTGGCCAAACTTTCTGGTTCACACAATAGGGGCAGGAGCCCTTCATTCCAGTCGGACTCGACGACCAGGAATGCCCTAAGCCGCGAAGCCAGTTGAACTTCCGATTCGAGTAAGCAAAGACGTCCTCTGGAAGGTCCGAGTTACCTTCAAAGTCCCAAAGCTGTGCGAGCTCTGGCCTGACGCTTGCCAAATCATTGTGGCCCTTGAGAAGTCGCTGGCTTGAGCAGTAGGGACAGCCCGCCCCTCGTGCTCCAGTTCTGTTAGATGCGCTTTGCTTATAGTTGTGGCCTCGACCGCAAGTCCAGACGCTCATTGCAGTGCTGCTCGGGAGGGTTTCGCAAGCACGGTTGCCATTGAGCTGGTCGTTCCACTCCAGGGCGATAAGTGGAAACCTTGTTTCTAGGTCATTGAATCCTGGAAGAACCTTCTTTCCTGAACAGTAGTCGCAACCCAGGCCCTTCTTTCTCTCAGTCACGGAGCGCACATAGATGTGGCGCTCCGCACAATTCCATCTGTACTTTTTGTTTCCGCCTGCTAATGCCTGTGAGGCGGGCACTCCATTTCCCTCAGCGTCCCACTCCGCTGCGAGTGCTGGAAGCTGGCTTTCCAGGTCATTGAATCCAGGCAAAACGCTTTGATTAGCGCAAAAAGGGCAGCCCGCTCCGATTCGGGTTCGACTCGCAACGACTGCTTGCCACTCGTGACCACATGGACCAAGCCAGAAGACTTTTCGGTTGGAGCTGGAAGTAATGGTGGCAGGGTCCAAGTCTCCGTTCAGAGTGGGGTGCCACTCCTGGTAAATCTGCGAAAATGCTTCTTTCAGCAGGCCAGCTCTCCTAGGTTGACTTTCTTCTCCACAATCTGCCGAAAGGAATTCATTCACGTTGCAGCCCCCTCACACAAAAAGGATAGCTGCGAGTTTGGTGGGCTCGGAGTGACCCACTTCAAGTCACGGGAAACTTGACCTGGGAATAACTAAATCTTCATGGTTCGAATCATCGGCATGATTCGAACCATGAAGATTCTTTGTGTGATTTGTGAGCTCTGGCTAGTCGAGCCAATCCTGCACGAGTGGGAGGTCAGCTACTTTTGCGAACATTGTCGTGCAACCCCCCCAGAGGTTAGCGCTCCAAACGTCAAATTTGCCCCAGACTAAGTACATGGACTGAGGTTGAACTCTAAGGCAGTAGCGGGAACACGCCTGGCGTTGAGGCTGAGTCGAGCTCCAAGCCAGGGTGCCTGCCTCGCAGAAATAGTGCCAAGTTTCGGGACCCTCGTACTTCATGGCTTGGAATTCCAACCTCCACTGGCGCAGGCAACTGGGCAATGATTTTCCCTAACTCGGGACGCCTATGATTTAGGCAGGGGTGCGCAGCACAATCCCCAAGAGAGGTGGGCGAATGTTCAAGCAGGACAGTGGCGGAAATCTCATCATTGGGTTTGTTGCGCTCGTTGTCTTGTTTATTTCATTGACAGACAGCCCAGAGAACCTCAATCACGAGGCACAAAGGTGGACGATGTTTATCCCTAGCGCTATCTGGGCAATAACTGGGGCGCTCGGCAAAAAGTATCCCAGAATGTTCCTTGGTGCGATATCGGCACTCATTTGGAACCCATTCGCAGTGGTCTATTTCCCTTCCGAAATCTGGCTACTTGTTGTTTTGGTATTTATGGCGCTCTTCATAGCGGTCATCAAGCTGGAGTGGTTCAGTGCTCCCGCTCCTGAATCCGAGAATTAGCCCTTGACCAGCAATTCACGCTGAACAAAGAGCGTTGAGAAGACATCGGGGTAACGCTCAAGAGCGTAAATTCCACTCTCAGATATGGAAAACTTCCTTTGCGATTCCTTTACGAGACCTGCCCGCACCAAATGCCCCAAGGCTACGTTGGCAAGCTGCAAGGTCAGCAAAGAGCCATCAGTGCCCGAACTGGAATCTTTTAGCCTGCAATGCTCAGAGGCAAATCTACCCAGCTCAAATTTGCTTTTCGAGTCACCCTCTCGAAGCAACAAGAGGGTGGAGTGCGCCAGTCTTGCCATTGCGCTCTCCCATTCGTCTAGCCACTCGCTGTCGTCCATAAACAGATTGTAGACTTGGTCCGAAATCCACCGTGGACTTGGCCGTAAGTCGTGTGCTCAGTCGTGCGTATGGGGTTCGATGAAAACTAAATACTAAGAAACAAGGGTTTTGCCCTTATTTCATCCGATTTGCCCTCGTAGCTCAGTGGATAGAGCAAGAGCCTTCTAATCTCTTGGTCGCAGGTTCGATTCCTGCCGAGGGCGCGCTAGCAACAGTTCGAAAGCGGCAAACCGCGCGTCGCTTTGGCAAGCTCCCGCTTGGAGTTATCGAGCTCTGCCACAACAATCGCATCCGGGTAGTAACCCTCAGGGTAGGTGGGGCAGACAGCGGCATAGCCCGAATCCCGCTTGAGCACCCAGCCGGCAAAATCTCTCGATTTCATGTATTCGATTGCCTCGGCCTCGGACTGAAAAGGCTTTGAGCACTTTGTGTAGTTCCATTCACTCATACACTCATCATATATAGATACTCATCTATGTATTTACATTCATCTTCTGTTCAGTTCGGGAATTACCTAGACTCGCGCTATGAGAAAACTTCTAGGCTTCACCAGATACGCCGTGATTGTTCCCGCAATAGCCGCAATTGTTGGTGCCTTGGTGCTGATGGTCTATGGGTCCATCGAGATGTTTGTTGTCGTCTTTGATGCAGCTACCGGATCCACCTATCTCAAGGACACCATCGTCGATGTATTGACCGCTGTTGATGCGATTCTGCTTGGAACCGTATTGCTGGTGATCGGGTACGGTCTTTATGAGCTCTTTATTGATACCGACATAGACGTTCCGGCATGGCTGCAGGTCAATGACCTCGATGACCTCAAGTCAAAACTGATCGGTGTGGTAGTAGCAATCATCGCCGTTGTATTTGTCGGAGTTTTCGTTGACTCAAACCGTTCAGCAGACGTAGCCGCTTACGGATTAGGAGCTGGAGCCCTGGTAATCGGTCTTGCGGTTTTTGCCTATGCCACCAGAAAGTCGACCAAGTAGTTAGCCCCTGGAAGCTCTGGCATTCTGCTGAGTGGGTCTCGAGCCTCTTCTGGAGCGTTGATTTGGCTTGGCTGGTCTTGAGGGTCCATCCGTTGACCTCGGTGCAAAAGGTGCAGCTTGCTTTTGACCAGCGTTTGGTTTGCTCTGAGGCTGCCCCTGTTTGAGAGCACGCTTACGCTGAGCATTCCTTCCCTGCGACTTGCCACCACCTTGGACTGGCAAAGGTGCTGACACCGGCTTCACATACGGCGCAACCTCGCCGATTAGTGCCTTCACCTCTTGGGATTGGCTTGTCACTTGAATCGGAGTGACGTCAATTTTTGCCTTCTTTAGAAGATCAGCTAGATCTTTGCGTTGGGCTGGCAAGCAAATAGTTACAACTTCACCCTCGGCACCAGCTCTCGCGGTTCTACCTGAGCGGTGTAGATATGCCTTGTGCTCGGCTGGTGGATCTACGTGAATCACTAAGTTGACATCATCAACGTGAACTCCGCGAGCTGCAACGTCCGTTGCCACTAGAACTCTGACCTCACCACTTGAGAACGCTGCCAAGTTCCGGTCCCTAGCGTTCTGAGACAGATTGCCGTGAAGGTCAACGGCTGGGATCCCAGCCTTGGTCAAAGCAATCGCTAGTTTCTTGGCGTGATGCTTGGTGCGCATAAACAGGATTCGGCGATCCATGCCTGAAGCCAGCGCTTTGACCAGCTCGGTCTTCGCCTCTGGCGAGGATGCCTCAAATACGTGGTGCGTCATTTGGGCAACGGGGGAGTTTTCCTCGTCGACTGAGTGCATGACCTGGTTCGTGAGGAACTGATCCACAAGCTTGTTCACCCCGTTATCGAGTGTGGCTGAGAACAATAAGCGCTGACCGTCTCGAGGCGTTGCCTTGAGAATTCTTGTCACAACCGGCAAAAAGCCCAGGTCCGCCATGTGGTCAGCCTCATCAAGGACAGTTACCCGAATACCATCGAGTTTCAATAGACCTTGCTGCATCAGATCTTCTAGACGACCGGGGGTGGCAACAATGATCTCCACGCCTTCACGAATGGCTTTGGCCTGAGGGTTCTGTGAGACGCCACCAAAGATTGTTGTGACCCTGAGGTTCATCGCATGGGCCAGTGGACGCATGGTCGCTGCAATCTGTGTGACCAGCTCTCTGGTTGGAGCGAGAACCAAACCCATGGGCTTCTTCGATTGACCCATGTTCTCTCGCAGCTCAGCCAATCGAGCAACCATAGGGATACTAAAGGCCAGGGTCTTGCCCGAACCGGTTTTGCCGCGTCCCAAAACATCTCGTCCCGCTAGAGAGTCTGGGAGTGTGTCTATCTGTATCGGGAAGGGGGTGTCGATGCCCTGGTCAGTCAGTGAATCCGCAATTGGTAGCGGAACACCTAGCGCGGCAAAGGATGAACTAGACATGAGACTGCTTTCTGTCAGCGCTTAAGCGCTGAAGTTTTTCCAAGTTGGACTTGGTGTTCGGCGAAGACATCAGGTGATGAATTCGTTCGCCGCAGGAAACAATCAATCTCAAGGAGGGAAGGCGTTCTACGACGCAGTCGAGCTTTTAAACTCGCAACTAATCAAACCCTAGCCGTAGCGCGTCAAAAAAGCTCGACTTTTGTTTAGTCCAAATGCTCCATGCGCATTCTGATGCTCAAAGCGATGAGGCCAATTGGAATTAGGACGTCAGTCGCTACGAAAATCGGATAGTCAATCAGATACGACCAGTAGCCAACTCCGGTCTCAATAATCACGGTCAGCTGAGAAAACAAGATCGATAGTGGCCAGGCGATTGCGGCAAATGGCAAGTAATCGATCGCCTTGTACTTTCTCGCACCGAACAGCATGAGCAGAAGGGGCGCTAACAAGGCGATAGAGATCCAACCGAGCATGGTGGCAATCAAAGCTGAAATTCGCAATCCGGAAGCTTGATCAAAGGGGTTGATGAAGAAAAAGCCTGGGAAAGTTGCCGCAATGAAGAGGTAAAGCGATAGCAGGACCCAAGCGAATGTGCTCGCAAGATACTCAAGTCGATTCTGCATTTTGATCGGTTTTTTCATTTGATTACCCCACTTGGTTGACGGTCAGAATAATTGATGGCACCGCTGGTTTGGGCCCGGTTGCAGACTCAGCGGCAATAAAGGTCGTTGGACTCGTGCGCGCCAGCCACATCAGCTCGATGTGATCCCCAGCCTGCACTGAAACAAAGAAGTTCCAAGCAGCCACTCTTCGGTCATCTTTGGCATTCAGGCGCAGCACGGTATTTGTATCGGGCACGTTGTCATCATTTTTCTTGAGCCAAATGTCAACGAAGTCCTCCCCGGCATCGGATTTGGCCAGTACTGCGGAAAAGGCGATGTTGTAGACACCCGCATGTTCAAAGACAACACGACTGCTCTGCGAGAGCGAGACCCCATCGGTTGCTAGCGGATCTGTGTTTGTGAAGGTAAACGCAGTTGGGGCATTGACCGCTACTGGTGACTGCGACTGAGTCGACCAGAAAGAGCCACGGTATCCAAATGTTGTGGTGCCTTGGGGTCCTTGCGCCCCGGTTTCCCCCTGCGGTCCTTGGGTGCCCGTCGCGCCTGTTGCACCCTGAGGTCCCTGAGGGCCGGTGGGGCCCATAGGGCCAATCGGTCCTACTGCCCCAGTTGCACCTTGAGGCCCTTGCGGTCCTGTTTCCCCCTGGATGCCCTGTGACCCCGTGGCTCCTGTTTCACCTGTTGGCCCTTGAGGCCCCATTGGACCGACGGCACCTCGCAGGCCTTGGATTCCTTGCTCACCTTGTGGCCCGCAGGCTCCGGCGGAACCGGTAGCACCCTGGATCCCGGGTGATCCAGTTGGACCTTGTGGTCCGCATTCACCAGTTGGTCCTTGCGGATCGACAACAGTGATCAGCTTTGTTTCGGGCGATGCAATAACGCTGAACCCGAAAGCTGTTACACCGGTGACGATTGCGACGATGGCGAGTATGCGCTCCAGTCTCATCGTCCCCCCTCGGCCTCGTCCTGTCCTTAGCCTAGAGTGCTACCTGAGAAGAGACTTCAGGTTCTTGTAGATCAGCTTCGCCGCAGTGTCTTGCGACCATTTGCTGAGCCGGCCCATGAACTTCGCATCGCCACCGATGTAGATTCGCTTTTGGCCCTGCTCAATGGCATCGACCATCATTCGACCGGCCTCCACCGCTGAGGTGACTTTCTTCTTGGAGCTGTCCATGTTCTCAGCCCCGGGAACGCTGACTCCAGAGTTCTTGGAGATATTGGTTCCGATTGCTCCTGGCCACACCAGGGTGAGTTTCACGTTGGTCTCGCTGAGTTCAGACCTGAGCCCCTCGGTGAGTAGGTTGAGAGCGGCCTTAGAGGCGCCGTAGAGGGTCTGACCGGGAACTGGGGCATAAGAACCCATGGAGGAAACATTGAGAATGTGAGCCTGTGGTCTGGTCAATAGGCCTGGTAGGAATGCCTTGATTAGATTTAGCGGTCCGAAGAAGTTGATGTTCATCACTCGATCGATTGCTTCAAACCCGAGGTCATTCACCCTCACAAATGGCTGAATAATGCCGGCAACATTCACTAGTCCATCTAAATCTCTGTTCGAATCGGCTAGTGCTTGTGCTGCAGGTCTATCGGTTATGTCTAACTTGACGGTGGTTAAACCCTCGGCTGCTGTGCCAGCCAGTACACGAGTTTCGTTGAGGAACTCCTCGTTGATGTCGACCGCCAGCACCTTCGCACCGCGCTTGAGGAGCTCAAGTGCCACCTCGCGACCCATGCCATTGCCGGCTCCTGTAACTAGAAACTTCTTGCCAGATACCAACATCTCTATCTCCTAGTTCACCCCAACCAAAGACTAAGTCCAAAAAATACCTGGGAAGGAAGTTTTATCAGAAATTTATAGAACTAGCCGTGGATTAGCTGAACGCGTTCAGGGCAATTTCAACCATGTTGCGGAACCCGGTTTCTCGCTCTTCCGAGGAGGTGTGGCCTGAGCCATCCATCATGTCTGAGACGGTAACGATGCTGAGCGCCTTGCGGCGGAAACGAGCTGCCAATGTGTAGAGCTGACTGGTCTCCATCTCAAGCGCCAGGATGCCGAGCTTGGCCCACTGCTCAAGAGAGTCGGTCTCGTCATAGAAGAGATCTCCGCTCGCAACTCCACCGACGTGGAAGTCGATGCCCAGAGATCTTGCCTTGGCTACAGCTCGCTCGAGCAATTCGAAGTTGGCGTTCGGGGCGAAGTCAAGACCATTGGTGGCTCGGCGGTTAATCTGTGAATCAGTCGACGCCGTCATTGCAATCACCACATCGCGGAGTTTGGTGGGGGCAATGCCTCCTGAGGTGCCAACTCGGATGGCCTGCTGAACGTTGTAGTCGTTGAATAACTCGTAGGCGTAGATTCCAATGGATGGAGCACCCATGCCGGTGCCTTGGACAGAGACTCGCTCGCCACGGTAAAGGCCCGTGAACCCGAACATGTTTCTAACATTGTTGTACTGCTTGACATCCGTTAGGAAAGTCTCGGCAATCCACTTCGCCCTGAGGGGATCACCTGGAAGCAAAATCTTGTCTGCGATCTCGCCAGGCTGCGCTGCAATGTGTGTGCTCATGCAGAAAAGACTATCTGCGCTTGCGAGTCGACTGACCGAATCTTGAGAGCACCAGGCTCTCGAGCAGTCCCACCAGGTTATAAATGATGATCGACACCAGGGTGATCACGACGACGTATGCCCAGACCTCACTTGTCTTTGCTCTGCCGACCGCAGAGATGATGGCGTAACCAATGCCCTGACCAGTGGCCAGCCACTCAACAAGTAGCGCTCCTGTGATAGCACCCGGAACTGAAATCTTTACTGCTGCAAAGAATG
>JBEENY010000002.1:0-62988 GCA_041191905.1 Actinomycetota bacterium | reverse complement strand
GGAATTCACTTATGTCTACTATCTGAAAGCGAGGGAAACAACTAAAAACCGGTTAATGTCTGTCCCCTTTTTTGACCTGTTTCTGGGATGCAGGCATCAGCTAGTTTTATCAGCAGTGGAGGGGACTATGAAACGAGCTATCTCATTCCTTGTCGGACTGCTTCTCGTCGCAAGCCCGGCGACTGCCGACACTTTTACCTACGAGGCGCCAGCTAGCCAAACCGCAACGGTCGGCCAGAGCATTCTGACGATTTGGGAGCTATCCAACGGCAACTGGGATTCTCGTCGTGAAGCTCTTGTCTTCCCGCAGGGGCAATACGGCTACGAAAAAGCCGAGGGGTATCTGTGCCCCAATGAAAAAATCCTCGCCGGTACTTACCCATGCAATTTTGCGCAAAGTGGAGCTGACTTTTTCGGCTCAAACATCCTTCCGGTTTGCCTGACTGAGACAGAAAACTATTGCGTTGAGAGCTTGCGCTTTCAGGTTTCAGGATCGCAGGTTGTTGGTCAGCATGTTGGATACGCCGGAGGCTCCAGTTTTAGCGCAATCCCAGAGCTAGGAATTGAGCCCGGTGGGCTGGTTTCGTTATGGCGAGTTGAAGGTATTAACAACTCTGCAGCGTCAGACACCTATGCGGTTAGTGTGCGTTCCAGGCAAGGATATGACCCCTACTACAAGCGCTTCTATACGGTTTCCCTTGACCTCAGCGTTACTCCTTATCTGGAGGTGACAGGAAACTACTACGCCCCAGTCCCCCGTGAGGGAAAGGATGTAAACGGCCTGAACAAGGTCTACGGCGGTGTTCCGCAGGGCTGCACCTGGTCTGATGAAGGCAGGTGTGGCAAGGCTGCCGATTTTGGAAGTGATGTCGAGGTTAGCCTGAGCATCAGAGCCTCGAATGAGCTTTCGGGCTGGTTCAGAGGTCGCATCTCCGAAACGAATATCTCAATCACTAAATTCAGCGACAAAGCAAATCGCATTGTTATCTCAGGAAAACCGGTGACCGTACCGCGCTTCCACGTTTACGCGGATGCCCAAAACACCCCCAAGGAAGTCCAGGAGCTCTTTCCCAGAGGTGTAGGCGGCACGGGGCTTGAACTCTTTGAGGGAAACAGTGTCAAACAAGTTTTCTCGACGGATGGACAAAAGTCCTACACGCTCCTAGATGGCATGCGAGCTGCCGTAAAGGACACAGCTGCTGGCACCTCTACTCTTTGGTCCATCGAGAGCATCCCCTTGGGTAACCAGCCATGCTTCGCGAAGGCGGAAGGGCTTATCGGTGTTGTCTCCACAAACGCAACCGCTTATGACGGAACAGCCCCTGGCTTTTCAAATGGGCAACTCACCTACAAAGTCGCCGGTTTGCACTACGCACCAGATGGCAAGACATTGAACCTCGGCACCTATGACCTGGTTATGAGATCCGATGTTGCGCGCTGTCTATACGGTTTCTCATCAGCTCCAGTGTCAGCCAAGATTCAAGTGCTAACCGAGAACGGAGAGGCTGTTGTCGCCTCAACCGTGGTGAATGAGAAAAACGGCTGGCTTAACTTGGCAGCCTATGGCTTCACCTTCTCGGAGAAAAACATCAAGGTCGAGCTGACTCAGTTCAAAGCAAAGTCCTTGAACCTACCTAAGTTTTCAGGCAAAGTTTCTACGCTGAGCCAGGCTCAAATGAGTTCCATCAGTCGAGCAATCGCAAGAAGAGAAGGGGCAACGACGATCTCCTGCAAGGCATACAGACTGAAGGGGACATCCGTTGCCACCGCAATCGCTAGAGCGAAAAATGCGTGCGGGTTCGCCTCGGCGACAAAGCCAGAACTAACCGTTGAAATCTCCACTCTGTTGACCAACACGAAATCGCTTGATGGTGTAGTCCAACTGACCTTGAGATAAACAGAAATTCACCACTGGAATTTCTGGTTCAATTCAGTGTGAGCAAACCGCTATTTGTATTCGACGGAGACTGCTCATTTTGCTCGTCATCCGCTCGACTCTTAGATCGGCTGACTCATCAAAAGCTCAACATTCAGCCGTACCAACATCTTGATCTAGACGCTGTTGGCATCAGGCTCGAGGATGCCCAAAATGCAGTTCAGTTCCTTGACAGGGGTGAGCGCTACTCAGGCGCTCGAGCCATTGGAGAAGCGCTTGCATCAGCAAAGACCCCGTGGTCAATTGCGGGTTGGTTCATCAAGACCCCTGTGATCTTGAGTTTTGCAGAACTCGTCTATTTGCTCATAGCAAAGAACAGGCACCGCCTGCCGGGAGGAACTCCAGCATGCGAGCTGAAACCTAAGAGTTGATGGCTCTCTTTACCAGCTCAACGATTTGACCCTCAACCTCTTTGGTTAGCTTGGTCAGTGCGTAGCTGGTTGGCCAAAAGGTTCCCTCATCGAGGTTTGCAGCCTCTTGGAAACCAAATGTTGAGTAGCGCACCTTGAACTTGCTGGCTGACTGATAGAAACAGATGATTTTGTCACCCAGGTAGTAAGCGGGCATGCCGTACCAGGTCTTGGTGCTGAGCTTGTCAGAAATTCCGAGAATCAATTTGTGGAGTCGCTGTGCCATTTCTTGATCATGGGCATCCATCTCGGCAATCTTGCGCTGAACCTGCTCCTCGCCCGATAACTTCTTGAACTCACGGGACTCACGAGCACGTTCGCGCATTGCCGCTTTTTCTTCTTCAGTAAATACCTGATCAGCCATGGGACAACACTAGCGAAGTAGTCGAGGCAATCAGTTTGCAGAAAGCGTAAGCCTCCCATCGAAGCCCTTGCTGCCAGTTTGTTGAGCAGTCGAATTAAATGTGCCGTTGGGAAGAAGCTTCTTGAGTTCAGCGCATGCTGCGTTTGCTCGACCCTGAGCTAAACGCGCCTGACTCGACTTTTGGTACAACACTGTACAGGTGAAGGATTGGTTGTTCAAAGCCCCTCGGCTGAAGCTCCAAATGGCATTTTTCTGTGAATTGGAAAGAGTGACGCGAGTTCCAGTGAACTTAGGTAGATTGCGGCTCTGAGGCTGCGCAATTTTGACTTGAATCTCCTTCTCGGAGAATGTGAAACCGTATGCGGCAAGCTTTAGCCAACCGTTGCGCTCTGAAACGATCGTTGATGCAACTGTCTGATCTCCTACGCCAACCACCGTCACCGTTGCCGAAACAGGGGCGTTCGAGAAGCCGTAGAGGCACCTTGCGGTTTCGGAGCGCATTACTAGGTCATAGGTACCAAGCACCAGATCCTTCCCATTCGGCAGATAGTGAAGGCCTGCGACGTTGTACTCGAGGTAACCGTTCTTGAATGCTGGGGACCCGATGTCATACCCCAAGGCGTTTGTAGTGACGATTCCTAGAACCTTGGACTTATCTGCTAGGCACCCTGACCCACCTCCGGCATCGATTGTGCGCATCTTCCAAACCATGTCTGTTCCGATTGCGCGGTCCTGGACATGTGGTCGATAGTTTTCGATGAACGGAAAAATGTTGTCCTGCCAGCTGTTCGCTCCGGTCGCTGTGCCACCGTTGGTGAACCAGCGTCCGTTGTTCTGGACCCACATGTTTTCAACGGGAGTGAAACTTGACTTGTCCTTGACCAACCCCAACGCGGCGACTTCAACCGGTTCCGAAGCTACCGTTATTCGATTTACTGACGGTGAAATCGGAGTTACTTCAATTACAGGATCTTTCATCCTGCCGCTGTACCAGCCACCAAGAGCGCTTGGCAAGCGGAAGGTTAATTGAACCTTTGTGTCCTTCACAAATTCGGCCGGATCAGCACAAGCGTTTGAAACCTGAAAAGCACAGACAGACGCTCCCCCACCGGAGACTCGACTGAACGGGATGATTTCTGCCTCCACCATTGTCGGCTCGAAGCGCTTCTGCGAATCGAACCAGAACTGGGTAACTTTGATCATTACCGCAAACTGGTTACCCCCGTCAGAGTGGCGAATGTTGGGCGATTCAAAAATCGGAACGCCAGCGCCTCGCAGAAGATTTGCTGACGAGCTGGCCGCAAAATCCTGCCTCTGCCTCTCTTCGCCAAGGTAGCTGGCGTCAACAAGCTCGCTCGTTGACATTCCAAGTTTCAGTGACTCAATGCAGACGTCGTCAGTCTTCTCCTCGCAACTGGGTATCAGAGACCATGCCAGGATGCTCTTCAAAGCTTCGGGAGTCGAGCACACAGGATCATCAGCTCCAGTGCATTGAATCCAATCGCCTCTGGTGCCGCCAACATCGACCGCCCCCGGCTGAAGTGCCAACATCGAGTGAACCCCGGCTCGCGTTTGCTCTGAGGCTAGAACTAGCCAACGCTCATCTGAAAGCTGAATACCCTCAAGGTAGTTAGTTCCTGCAGCACTCGAAGGAGAGACTACAGCGGAAAGTATCAGTGGTATGGTCACCAAAACTGCAAAGAGTTTCGTTCTCAATTTTCCCCCTCAGCCATCCCTGAGAAATTGAATCGCTGTTGGACAACTGTATTCACCAAGAGCCCGCTTCCAAAAGGGCTTTCGCTTGCTTTGCTGCCGATGCTATTCGAACTATTTACTCGTAATTGTCACCCTTGAGTCTTCGGTGCGCAATGAAGACTGCCTACTACCAAATTCGAAAGTGTGATCCTTATCTAACATTTTGGCGTAACTACAGGCTGCTTTTGCCCTTGCTAGCGCGAGGGCCCTGGAGGATTCTGAAATGTACGTTCCGGTGCAGACAAAAAGCGGGTTACCAGTCCCCTTTGAAACGACTGCTTTGATTTCAGATTTCTGTCTTGAGGATAAGGTCTTGGATAACCTGGAGAACTTGGTGAGGGTTAAGGAGAAGGGCTGGGTTAGCCTCACCTGGATTTCCTTCTTTGAGAAGGTAAAGCCGTAAGCGGCTAGCTTTATCCAGCCGTCTTTCTCAGACACGATTGTCGTAGCGATATTTTCAACCCCTTGATCACCAATAACTTGAACGGTCGCCGATACCGGAGCTTTAGAAAAGCCATAAAGACAGCGTGCCGTCTCAGAGCTAATGATCAAATCGTAGGTGCCTTTGGCTAAAGACTTGTCCTTGTTCAGATGAAGCCCGGCAACGCGATACTGAAGGAAGCCGTCTTTGAATTCCGGAGGATTCCAAGAATATGCAACTGAGTTTGTTGTCACTAGCCCATGCAAGCGACCGGGGGGATAACAAGATTTATCTGGAAGAAACACGGACTTCAGCTGCCAAACGTTGACACTTCCAGATGCTACGTCTTGAACAAAAGGTCGCAATTCCTCAACCCAGTCCAAAGCCGTACTGAAGCCACTCTCGATCCCAGCATTTATCCCCGGAGGCATTTGTAGGGCTGCCATCTGCGGAGTGACTACATTATCTGGAACGTTCGCCGAGAGCCTGTTAATCTTTAGGCTTGAAGCCTCAATCTGGATTCTCATGGAGCTGTTTACTGCATCGAGGGATGAGACTGAAAGCGTCGGGTCGCCAACCCTTCCAGTGAACCAGCCACCAATTGACTTTGGCACCTGAAGCCCCAACTTAATGCGTGTCCCTTCTGAAAAGTCGAAGCGCTCGCCTCCGCGATAGTTAAGCACTCCACTTCTTGCTGAGAATGGTTGTACCGCAAGCTGAAGTTCGTTGTGAACACAACGGAAAGTAGGCTGACTACATTGGCCATTCAAAGATGCCACCACTGCATATGTGGTGTCTCCACCCGAGTGCGGGAAAGAAGGTGCCGAAAAAATAAGCGGGGTACCGCCTTCCGGCAAATCGAATTCGTGCTGTGCAGGAAAGGATGCTCCGTCTGCCGATCCAAGGAAAGTCGCCCTCTGGCTATTGCTCGAATTGGAAGAGAAAATCTCAAGGCCCTCAACACAAAAACCAGCATTTTCCGAGTCACAAAGAGGCAGCACGGCCTGGAAAAAGAAAGAACTAAATAGATTCGGCCTAAGTTCTAAAGGGCAGTCACTTGAGCCAACGGCTCGGCAGGATGGCTTGACTTCAACCGATACAGCTCCCTGACCAAGGGTAAAAAAGTGATGCCAAAGGCGAGACTCAGTTGTAGTCTCAACATTCATCCCAACCAGCGTGACGGTTCTGTGTCCAGGAATGGGCTGGGCAAACGAGTCTTGAAGGGCTGCCGAACTCGTTGGTATCAAAAGCGTGTAAAGAAGTACGAGGGCCAGTGCACCTCTCGCGAATCTTGATTTCTTCAAATCTCCCCCCATTTTTCTCCATCATAGGGTTCAGAAGAACAGAACCGTAAAGTTCTGTCGGTTGCTCAGTGATGCCGGCAAAACTACTTGGCTCCAGAGAGCCACCCAGGAGAATCGAACTCCTGACCTGCTCTTTACGAGGGAGCTGCTCTACCGACTGAGCTAGGGTGGCGCGTTGAAAAGACTACCAAAAGCAAAAGGGGCACCATTGCCGTGGTGCCCCTTTTATATAGGAGGCCCTGAACAAATCAGGGTTTTTCACCAGCAGCAAAAACTTTTGGGATTCACTGCTGGGAGCTTTGAAATCAACTAGTTAAAGACTTTGCCGCTCGTCTTTATTCCAAACACCTGCACGAATCAAGCGCTCCCGTGCAGCATCTTCGATTGGAGATTCTGGGCCGATTGCAAAGCGCATAACTCTGAGCAGGGAGGTGGTCACTGGTCGGGTTAGCCATAGTGGCGCTCCTTTGAGGCCGATCAAGTCTCGGTACTCCTTCGGCAAGCTAGCAAGGGCTGATTGGAACAGCAGTGCGTAAACAGGCTTTGCCAGCGGCGGCAGAGGTGCTCGCCTGATCCAATTGATAACCGCTGAGGTCTTCTCAGTCACGACCAGCTCGGGCCTAAATCTCTCGAGAGTCTCCAGAAGTTCTGACTCAGACAGCGGGGCTCTTTCCAAGCCAAGAGGTTCAACAGAGCGTGCCCAGAGCCTCACATATTCATCCGCTCCTCCAGGGATGGGTCGTTTGGAGTAGTTCTGATGAGCCCTCAAGAAACTCTCCATGAACGCGATGTGCACCCAGAGCAGTAGGTGCGGGTCTGCCGCGCGGTAGCCCAACCTCTCACCATCGGCAGACTCATACTCGCCGACCACTCTGGTGTGCATGCGGTTAACTCGACCAGCTTCGTTCTGAATCGCAGTTTTTGAACCGAAGGTGGTGATCGTGAGCCAGCGGATGGTTCCGGATAGTCGGCCCAACGGGTCCTGCTCGTATCTCGAGTGTTGAGCCACGCCAGCCAATGAGCCCGGATGCAGCGCCTGCATCAGGAGTGCCCGGATCCCGCCGACTAGCGTTGCGAAATCTGCGTGCACAATCCAGGGTGCGTCAGTTGGCAGAAACAAACCTGGTTCATCACCCTCCGCCACGATTGGCAACCACGGCGGTATGCCCTGTGGGTCACCAGATAGCAACTTTCGAAACCTTTTTGAAAGGTTTTCTTGTAACCGATTGTTGGGCAATTAGAACCTAATCTTTGAAAACTACCTACTGGAGAACCATGACTGAGCAAGAACTAATCCAAGAGTTTCAGAAAAACCGACTACACATCATCCTGGCTCAACTCGCGCCAACCGGCCTACTTGCTTTTGCGGCCCTGACAACTCCGGCGATAGCCGCCAGTGATGAGTCTGTGAAACATGCGTTTGCTTTGATTTTGCTGGCCTCTGGAATCTTGGGTGCATTGGCCGAATACTCTGCAGCAGCCCAGGCTCAGGCAGCTATTGATGACCTAAACATTCTTCCAGGCAGCTCGGCGCTTAGAACGCGAGTGATTTCTTTCAGACCTTGGCTTGAGGTTGTGAAGTTTGTGACCCCAGCGATCTTTGTGGCTATTTTTGGGTTCATCTTGGCTGGACTGTATCTCTAGCTAAAGCAAAACCCCGAGGCATAAGCCTCGGGGTTTTGACTTTTATTGAACTAGTGCTGCACTGCCTTGGCGATGCCCGCACCGGTTAGGGAGCGAACCTCGAGCTCGGCGTACTTTGCGTAGTTGCGCTCGTTGGAGGTCTTGGTTCCAAGCCAGCCCATGATGAAGCCGAATGGAATTGAGACGATTCCTGGGTTAGCCAGTGGGAACCAGTTGAATACGATTCCGCTGTCCAGCGGAATCAAGCTGGTTGCCGCACCAGAAACCACTGGGCTGAAGATCAACAGACCAACAGCGGAGAACAGACCACCGTAGATGGCCCATACCGCTCCGCGGGTGTTGAACTCTTTCCAGAACAGCGACAGAAGAACTGCCGGCAGGTTTCCACTGGCTGCGATTGCGAATGCAAGCGCAACCAGGAAGGCAACGTTTAGACCCTGAGCCGCGATTGCCAAAACAATCGACAGTCCACCGATCACGAATGCGGCAATGCGGGCAACCTTTACCTCTTCCTCAGGGGTTGCGTTGCCCTTCTTGATCACGTTCGCGTAAAGGTCGTGAGCAAGTGAAGATGAGGAGGCCAGGGTTAGACCTGCCACCACAGCCAGAATGGTTGCGAAGGCGATTGCACCAACCACGGCCAGCATCACTGCACCACCAACTGTTCCGGTACCACCACCGAGATACTCGGCGAGCATTGGGGCGGCAACGTTACCCGCCTTGTCCTTTTCGGTAATCGCCTCTGCACCAACCAGCGCTGCTGCACCAAAGCCAAGAGCAATGGTCATTAGGTAGAAGGCACCAATGTTTCCGATAGCCCAGTTCACGCTCTTGCGAGCGTCCTTGGAGGTTGGCACGGTGTAGAAACGAATCAGGATGTGAGGTAGACCAGCGGTACCCAAGATCAGTGCTAGCGCAAGCGAAATTAGGTCAAGCTTGGAGAACAGAGTCTTGAGGGCATCCAGGTTTCCTGCCTCGTCAAAGATGTCTTTTCCAAACTTCTGGCCAGGCTCAAGGAAGCTTGGATTACCAGATGCTGCCTGCGCGGCTCCCAACATCTCGGAGATATTGAACTGGAAGTGCACCAGAACCATGATCGTCATCACTGCCGCACCAGTCATCAGCAAAAATGCCTTGATGATCTGCACATAAGTTGTTCCACGCATACCGCCAACGGTCACGTAGATGATCATCAAAACACCAACGCCAACGATTACCAGGTTCTTCGAACTTGGATCGGTGAAGCCCAGAAGCAGAGACACCAAAGCACCAGCACCAACCATCTGCGCCAGCAGATAGAAGACCGAAACGACCACGGTTGAGGTAGCCGCAGCGGTGCGAACCGGACGCTGCTTCATTCGGAATGCCAAAACATCACCCATTGTGAAACGACCGGAGTTACGAAGTGGCTCGGCAACCAATAGCAGTGCTACCAGCCAAGCAACCAAGAATCCGATCGAGTACAAGAATCCGTCGTAACCGAAAAGGGCAATTGTTCCCGCGATACCCAGGAAGGAGGCCGCCGACATGTAGTCACCGGCGATAGCAAGGCCATTCTGGAAACCAGAGAAATTGCCACCACCGTTGTAGAAGTCAGTTGCCTTGGTGTTCTGGCGCGAAGCACGGAACACCACGTAGAGAGTTACTAGAACAAAGAGAAGGAACAGTGCACTCGAGACTGTTGTGTGGTCTAGATTCACTTGGCTAGCTCCTTCTCCACCTCATCGCGCAGTTTGTCACTGGCGCCATCAAGGACGTGCGAGGAGTGACGTTCGTAGAGCCACATAATCACGAACGTAGACACAAACTGGAGCACGCCAAGAATGAAGGCGATATTGATGTTTCCGATAACTGGGGTAACTACAAAGTCACGGGCGAAGGCCGTGAGCAAGATGTAGATGAAATACCAGGAGAGAAACGCAGCAGTCAGTGGAAATGCAAATCCCCTGAAGCTCTTTCTCAGCTGGGCGAATTCGGGACTTGACTGAGTCTTCTCCCAAACTCCATGCTGCTGATCCGACATTGAACTCCTTTGTTCATTCGGCCGGTCATCACCGACCGAAGCATTGCTGCCTATCAGACTCTAGCGAAAAAGTTTGCCGCTAACTCAACCTGCGCAGGTTTTATTCCCAGTACCGATATCTTCACCGCGGAAATAGGCCTCAACGATTGCATCGACACAAACGTTTGAGCCATATGCGGTATGGCCCTCGCCCTCAAAAGTCAGCAAAACCGCGCCATCCAAAAGTTCCGAGAGCGCTACGGCTTGCTCGTAAGGAGTCGCAGGATCTCCGGTGGTGCCGATAACTAAAGGTGCTGACGCAAGCTTTTGAGTGAAGTCGAGCTTGACCTTTGACTTACCATCAGGCCACGATTCACAGCCCAGGGAAGGATAGGCAAAGTACTTTCCAAATACTTCACTTGCCACCAAGAATTCGTCATTTAGCCCGATGGCTTCCTGCTCGGTGATTCTGGAATCAGCGCAGGAGATCGCAAGGTTGGCCTCATTAAGATTCGACATGTAGCCGTCAGCCACATCACGGTCGTTGTAGTAATCAGCCAGGAGCAACATCGTGGTGCCATCTCCGGTCAGTGCCTCCTGGAATGCCTGAGTCAGGTACTGCCATGAATCCTGCGAATACAGTGCGGCAAAGATGCCGGAGAGGGCAGAGTTGATGGTCAACTTTCTATCAACCTGGGTTTGCAGAGGTGTGGTTTCGATCTTCTTTAGAAAGTCCTCGACAACAATTAGGGCCTGGTCGACAGAGCCCTTGAATGGGCACTCTGTTGTGCCTAGGCAGTCCTGAAGGTAAGCCCTAAAGGCCTTATCAAATCCAGAAACCTGGTCCAAGAGCATTTCGGGTTCGGACAAGAGTGGATCGATCGCGCCATCAAGCACCAAGCGGCCGACCTTGTCTGGGAAGAGTGCAGCATATGTTGATCCCAAGAGTGTCCCGTAGCTAAAGCCTAGGTAATCAAGCTTCTCGCCACCCACCAGCTCTCGCATCAGCTCAAGATCCCGTGCCGCCTGCTGAGTATTGAAGTAAGCAACATCAAAGCCTGACTCTTGACAGCTCAGCGCAAACTCGCTCAGTACCTTTCTGGAGTATGCGATGTCTTCTGCAGAGCCGAAGGGGTAAGGGGACTGCCCATAGTAAACCTGGTCTTTTTTCTCCACCGAGCTACAGCTGACAGCGGATGATTCCCCCACACCCCTTGGGTCAAATGCCACCAGCTGGAAGCTGGATCTGAGATCAGCAGACCCGATTGACTCATACCCCTCACGCATCCACTTAATGGCAGAAACTCCAGGTCCACCTGGATTTACAAAGATGGCCGGCTTGGAACTAGCTGCTGTGTCCCGCATCATGGCGAGTGTGATGAAGTTATCGGTGGGGTTGAGCCAGTCAAGCGGTGCCGCAATCTCGGCGCACTCGAAACTACCCTCGCAAGGGGTCCAGACCACCTGTTGAGTCATCACTTCTTCTAGTGAATCGATAGCAGAAAGATCATTAGCGACTGGCGAACAACCTGTGAGGAGCAAGGCAGTGGACAGTAACAAAGCTCTAATTCGCACTTTGCCTCCTAAAAATCAACTTCACGCAGAGCGCTTCAAGCACCAGCAGGTCTCTAACGTTACTGGCCAGTCGGGAACGCGCCTTTGAAATACCATCCAATACTGCAATCGTCATTTCCGCAGTCCCCGATTCTGCGCGAGCCGTGATCTCCGACAAATTCTCCGGGTTGTATAAATCCGTTCCGGTGCCTAGCTGAATTGCCAAAACATCTCGATAGATCGACTCGAGGTCCGTCAAGATTCGATCCAAGCCATCGCGCAGCAACCTGGTTTGGCGTCGTTTTTGATTCTCCTCGAGGTCCTTGAATGAGGCTCTGACTGAAGGAGGGAGCTTGTCGCTCTCTGAGAACCCATAAGCAGCTAGGAGGGCTTGTTTCTCTTCTTGATCTTTTTGCTCTGAAACTTGTTCAGCATCTTTCTTGGCCAACTGCAGGAAGCGGTCTGCCGCCATCATGGCACTCGAGAGATTGTTGATACCGAGCGCAAGAGAAATAGTGTCGTTTCTTCGATTTCTAGCATCGGTACTAAGCGCTAAGCGCTTGGCCATCCCAACATGATTCTGGGCTTGGCGCGCTGCGACTCTTGCCTGCTCGAGATTGATGCCGTCTCTTTGGTGAAGCAGCTGCGCCACCTCTTCGGTTGAAGGCAACCTGAGATTCAGATTCCGAGTCCGGCTCCTGATTGTGGGGAGCAGATCGGATACCGAGGGAGCGCAGAGGATCCAAATGGTGTTCTCGCTTGGCTCCTCAAGCTCTTTGAGTAGCACGTTCGAGGTGCGTTCTGTCATGCGATCTGAATCTTCGATGATCAGCACCCGGTACTTACCCAAACTGGACGATAGTGAAGCTTTGTTTACGAGCTCTCGCACCTCATCAATGCTGATTTGCACTCGATCGGTTGAGAAGAAAGTGACGTCTGGATGAGCGGAGGCCATGACCAATCGGCAGCTTTGACATTCACCGCAACCATCGCTTTCACACTGCAATGCGGCGGCAAAACTTATCGCCAAATTCGATCTACCCGAACCGTGAGGTCCAGTGAACAGCCAGGCGTGATGAACTCCTTCACTCTTTTTGGAAACTACGCGGGTGAGTTGCTCGATGGCCTCAGGCTGTCCGAGCAGATCATCCCAGACTTTGCCGCTCAAGAAATACCTTGCTGCGCCAAACGGGCGCGAATCTCACTTTGAATTTCATCTACGGACTTTCGCGCATCCACCACCAAGAATCGTGGTTCCATTGCGAGCTCTAAATACATCTGTCGTGCTCGCTCAAAGAAGTCAACTTTTTCCTGCTCCAACCGATCAGGCTCAGTTCCGGTTTTAGATCTACGAGACATCGCGTCCTCTGCAGGCAGGTCTAGGAGAATCGTCAAATCTGGAATCAGGTTGTCTACAGCCCAGAGGGAGATGTCCCTAACCTGGTTCACGTCCAGGTCTCGAGCAGCTCCTTGATAGGCAACTGACGAGTCGAAGAATCTGTCGGTAAGCACAATCTCGCCGCGTGCGAGCGCGGGGCGAATCTTGGTTGCCACGTGGTGCGCCCTATCGGCTGCGTATAGAAGGGCCTCAGCGCGAGGTGCAACATCACCCTTGCGGTGGAGAAGCAGGTGCCGAATCTCTTGACCTAATTCGGTGCCACCCGGCTCTAGTGTGCGAAGCACGGTGTGCCCCTTAGCCACTAAATGAGCCTGCAGCATCTCTAGTTGGGTCGACTTCCCAACCCCGTCTATGCCTTCAAATGAAATAAACATCAGCGCTTTTTTCGAGTGGTCTTCTTCTGAGTCTTCGGAGCCTCACCTGGCTCAACCCCAAGCTTCTCACGGCGAATAGCCAGAAGCTCAAAGGCGCGGTCGTTAGATAGCTCATCGAGTGGCTCATCCTTCGGCACCGTGGCATTGATCACCCCATCGGTCACATAGTTTCCGAACTGCCCAGTCTTAGCCACAACAGGCTTGCCAGATGCCGGATCCTCTCCGAACTCTCGCAATGGAGTTGAGGCAGTTCGGCGAGCGCCGTACTTGGGCTGCTTGTAGATCTCTACGGCCTGGTCAAGAGTGATGGAGAAAATCTCTGCCTCACTACCCAAAGATCTTGAGTCAGCTCCACGCTTCAGGTACGGCCCGTACTTACCGTTTTGGGCTGTAATGAGCTGACCAGATTCTGGATCCACACCTACCTCACGAGGAAGCGACAGCAAACGAATAGCGTCCTCCAGGGTGACAGTTGAAACCGACATGTCTTTGAAGAGCGAGGCCGTTTTAGGCTTGGGATTCCCTTCGTCAACCAGCGTCACGAAAGGTCCGTAGCGACCGTCCTTGACAGCAATCTCCAAACCGGTTTCTGGGTCGTTGCCCAGAATTCGATCTGAAGCCGGGGGTGCGGCAATTAGCTCAGCTGCCTTTTCGGCGGTGAGAGCATCTGGAGCAAGCCCATCCGGGATGTTCACGATCCTGCGCTCACCAGCTTCTTCAAGCTCAATGTATGGACCGTATTTTCCAGTGCGAAGTAAAACCCCTGGACTGATCTCGAAACTATTGATGGCTCTCGGGTCTGATTCTCCTAGGGACTCCACCGTCTCCTTGAGGCCGTGCTCACCAAAGTAGAAATCTTTGAGCCAGCCCGTTCTGTCTAGTTCTCCAATTGCGATTCGGTCTAGGTCCTCTTCCATCTTGGCGGTGAACTCGTAGTTCACTAGATCGCCAAAGTTCTCCTCCAAGAAGCGAGTGACCGTGAAAGAAATCCACTCTGGAACTAGAGCACTGCCCTGCTTTACTGCATAACCCTTGGAAAGGATTGTCGAGATGATGGCGGCATAGGTCGAAGGCCTACCGATGCCCTGCTCTTCGAGTGCCTTAACGAGCGAGGCCTCGGTATAGCGAGCAGGTGGTTGAGTCGAGTGAAGCTTTGACTCCGAGCTCAGAACCTCTAGGGAATCGCCCTCAGCGAGGTTCGGTAGCTTCGAATCATCCTCGTCCTCGTCCTCACGCGTTTCGTCATAGACGGCCAAGAATCCCTTATAGGTAACCACGGTTCCGCTGGCACTGAAAATCAGCTGGTCAGACCCTAGCGCTGCGGTCAATCGAACCGAGGTGGTTGAGAGTTTCGCATCGGCCATTTGCGAGGCAACGGTTCTTCGCCAGATCAGTTCGTAGAGCGCAAGGCTCTTTCCCGATAGGACGGACCTGAGCTCATCTGGATGCTTGAAGCTCTCACCCGACGGGCGTATTGCCTCGTGTGCCTCTTGGGCATTCTTCGACTTAGCTCCGTAAACGCGTGCTGCCGCTGGCACCAAATCAGAGCCAAAGAGTTTGCTTGCTGCCAATCTAGCTGCCTCAGTTGCCTGAGCGGAGAGCGACGGCGAGTCGGTACGCATATATGTAATGTGACCGTCTTGGTAAAGCTGTTGAGCGGTGTCCATAGCCTGCTTGGCGCTCATGCCCAGCTTGCGAGACGCCTCCTGCTGCAAAGTTGAGGTCGTGAAAGGTGCATATGGTTTTCTAGTTGAAGGCTTTGCCTCTACGGATGCTACCTTGAGACTCAAACCTTTGAGGCCCTCAGAGATCTGCTGTGCCAAATCGGGAGATAAAACCACAGCATCTTGATTGAGCTTGCCATTTGCGTCAAAGCTCTTACCAGTCGCAATTCGCTTTTGATTTTGCTCCAAAAGCTTTGCCTCGAAGGAAGTGCCGTCCTTTGTAAGCGAAACGGTTACAGACCCATAGCTTGCTGCAACGAAAGCCATGCGCTCACGCTCGCGCTCAACCAGCATTCTCATTGCAGGTGACTGAACCCGGCCTGCAGAAAGACCGCGGTTGATTTTTCGCCACAGCACCGGAGAGATTTCATATCCCACTAGACGGTCAACAACACGTCTTGTTTCCTGAGCTTGAACCAAATCCTCATTGAGGTCGCGGGTGTTTTTTGCCGCATCTGCAATTGCCTCTTTGGTGATTTCGTTGAACACCATGCGGCGCACTGGAATCTTTGGCTTCAAGACCTCTAATAGGTGCCAGGCAATTGCCTCTCCCTCACGGTCCTCATCCGTGGCGAGATAGAGCTCCTCGGCATTTTTCATTGCGGACTTCAGCTCTGAGACGGTCTTTGACTTGCCCGGAGAAACCACGTAGTAGGGCTGGAAATCATTCTCGACATCGATCGAAAACTTTGCGAGCGAACCTTTTTTCTTCTCTGCGGGAAGCTCTTTGGGTTCCGCAAGGTCGCGAATGTGGCCAACGGATGCAAGTACCTCGAAGTCGGATCCGAGGTACTTGGCGATTGTCTTCGCCTTTGCAGGCGACTCAACAATCACAAGCTTTTTTGCCACAACTTCTCCTTATATCTACTGGTCAGGAGCACCAGCGACTGCGTAACTCTCTAAGCGAAAAAACGACACCATGCTATGGCCTCGAATCTCAACGCCGTCTCTGACAATACGACATTGCTCCAATTCGAAGCCAACACTTTGAAGAATTTGCAGGGCATTCTCACAAACGATTCCAGAGACTAGCCCCCTGTGTGTGTCAGCCGCAACCAGAGCAGCAATGTCTGTGGCAACCTGAAGTTTTCGCTCCTGAATAACCGCAAGCGCACCCACCGACATTGCAGTTGCAATCCCCATCAGGGCGGTCATTGCAACTGCAAAAGTTGCCGTCATGGCTCCAGACTCTAAGCAATCGGAATTCCGCATTGCTCACCTCTGAGTGTGATTAACCCCGAGCGCTGCAGGACTATGCAGCTCAGTCGCCCTCTAGTAAATTGCTCAAGCTTTAGACCATCGGCAACATCGAGCTCATGACCAATCAGGTGCAGTCTTAGCAGGCTGGATAAATCCTGCTCAAGAGCTAGCTGCTGCCCCATAAGAGACAGCAGCCAACCCAGGGCAGTTAGTCCAAGCAGCACTGTTGGGATAAGCGCCATCAACTCGGCGGTCACCGCGCCGTGGTCAGATTTCCAGTCCAAGTGCCCTGCCTACCAACTTAAAAAGCATGGCCCTGACTTCTTCGCTTCTGAGTACCAGCAGCATCAACCCCGCAAAGGCAACTCCAGCCAAAGTAGCGATCGCGTACTCCGCGGTGATAGCTCCGTCATCTTTATATATCTTCATGTTTCTCCTTTTGATAGTGCCCCAAGCAAAACTGGTGCGACCGTAAGTAATAAAAATGCGGGCAGTGTGGTGAGCCCAAGTGGAACCATCAGCTTCACTGAGAGCTCCTTCGCGGCACTCAAGCAATTAGTTCGCCAGCTCAACAGGTCCGTTCTGAGCTGAACTCGAACCAACTCTCTGAGGCTCACACCGGTTGTTTTGGCAAAGCTAATGACACTTTCATCGTTTTTGAGACCAGCGAGCGAGACTGCATCGCTAAGCGGTAAGCCAGCCTCGAGTGCTACTGCCAGTCGAAGCAGGGGTTGCTTGGGCCTGACCATCGCGCGCATAGCACTGTCGGTCATGCGCCGAGTAAGCCAAGACCCCAGGTAACTCAGAGCTGCAGCAGCCAGAAGAAATAGAACACCTGCCGGCGACAGAATCGCTTTCAAGGCACCCAGTCCAGATAATTCAGCTAGGCCAAGGCCAAGCCAAGGTAACCACAGCATCAATTGCCTGGTCGACTGAGGTATCTGCTGAGCTTGGGTCACCTCTGCTCGAGTTTGCTCTTCAATCTGCTCAAGCTCAGCCAGAAGCTGAGCGGTCTCTACCAAGCCAGCTCCGCAGGAGATTGCAAACTGAATCAATTCAAACTGATCTTCGGCTTCAAGCTCCAGGAGTGCAATAGCTGTTTTGGTCTCTACTCCGGCATTGAGAAGACTCTCGAACTGGTCAAACTTCAATTTCGACCACTCCAAACTCCGGCTTTGATTTGAACTTCGCGAGCTTCGAAACTTTTCGATGACCGGCTAGGTACTCAACCTGGATAACAAAATCAATTGCTTGGCAGAGCGTTGCCACCAAGTCAGCCGATACAGAGGACAGCTGACCAAGCAAGGTGAGCCTCGATGGTAGATCGTCAATCCTTCGTGAGTGGATAGTCGCAAGGGCCGGATGGCCGTTGTTGACCGCCTGCAGGAGCGCGACAAACTCCGCCCCTCTAACCTCTCCGATAGCGAGGCGATCGGGTCGCATTCTCAATGCTGCAGTCAGAAGTTCCGATTGCGATATCAGCCCGACTCCCTGCTGGTTATTGGGTCGCTCTGTGAGTCGAATAGATGGTGGCTGAAGTACTAGCTCGGGAGTCTGCTCTACTGCCACAACGCGCTGACCACTGGCGCGAATCAGTGCTCCAAGTAGCGTGGTTTTCCCAGCCGAGGTCGGTCCGGAGATTAGAAGGGTTTTACCCTCCCCCAGTGCCGCAACCAGAAACTGCGCCTGCTCGCTAGTTAGAAATTCTGCACTGATCAGATGTTTCATGGTGATTGCAGTCTTTGGATGCTTGCGAATTGTGAGGCAAGGCCGATCGGTCACGGCACTTTTCAGCTGAGCGCTCAGCCGGTAGTTCGCAACACTGAAATCGGCGAGGGGCTTGGCAATGTCAAGTCGAGATCCCGCTTCGAGCGCTAACGAAATTAGCAATTCACCTAACTTCGAGTCATCAGACAGTGGCGACTGGACCGCGCGCACAACACCACTTTTCTCCTGGTAGCAATCCTTAGCGCCGACAAACATCACCTCGGTCACCCCTTGGGTGAATAGGGTTTCGAGTTCTGGTGGCAGCTGCATACGACCAATGTTGTTTGCAGGCAAGCGCGCAAATGCGATTGAGAGAAAACCTGTGGAAAAGAAAAGGGGCGGCAGGTTTGGGGGAAACCTGCCGCCAGGCGGTGCAAACATGGGGGGACGTTGCACCGCGTGCTGAACTAGTCAGCTCCCCGATTCTATGCGGAAAAACGCAGGTTTTGTCCCCCAATTAGGGAAATAGAGAAAGTTCGCGGATTTGAGACTCGGGTTATTTATTCAAACCCGATTCGAATTTCTGGCATTATGAACGAGTCAACACCTGGAGGACAATGATGTCTGTTGCACCTGAAATAGAGAATTTGCTGCACGAAACAAGGCGTTTCGCACCAAGTTCAGAGTTCGTGGCTAATGCGATTGCAAAGCCAGAGCTTTATGAGAAAGCCAAAACTGATCGGCTCCAGTTTTGGGCAGACCAAGCCAATGAACTTCACTGGCACAAACCATTCACCCAAGTATTGGATTGGTCCAATGCGCCCTTTGCTAAGTGGTTTCACGATGGTGAACTGAATGTCAGCTACAACTGTCTCGACCGACACGTTGAAGCTGGCTGGGGTAAGCGCGTAGCACTATTTTTTGAGGGCGAGCCCGGCGATCAGAAGGTCTACACCTACCTCGATCTACTGATTGAGGTCAAGAAGGCAGCCAATGTTCTGACCAAGCTCGGCATCCAGGCAGGTGACCGAGTTGCCATCTACATGCCGATGATTCCAGAGGCAATCATCGCGATGCAGGCAGTCGCCCGCATCGGTGCAGTTCACTCGGTTGTCTTTGGTGGATTCTCGGCAGACTCGCTCGCCGCTCGCATTGAGGACGCTGAAGCCAAGTTGGTCATCACCGCGGACGGTGGTTTCCGCAAGGGCAAGGCTTCACCGCTGAAGCCGGCTGTTGATGAAGCTCTCTCTGGTGGCAAATGCCAAAGCGTTGAGCACGTGCTTGTGGTCAAGCGCACCGGTAACGATGTCGACTGGACTCAGGGTCGCGACCTTTGGTGGGAAGAGGAGCTCAATGTGGTTGACACCGAGCATGTCGCACAGGGTTTCAACGCCGAGCACCCACTCTTTATCCTTTACACCTCCGGCACAACGGGTAAGCCAAAGGGCATTCTGCACACCTCTGGTGGGTATCTGACTCAAGCTAGCTATACCCACAAGAACGTTTTTGATCTGCACCCAGGTCAAGACATCTACTGGTGCACCGCAGACGTTGGTTGGATCACCGGGCACTCTTATGTTGCGTATGGACCTCTGGCAAACGGTGCTACCCAGGTGATCTACGAGGGAACCCCGGACTCACCAGACTGGGGAAGATGGTGGGACATCGTCCAGAAGTATCACGTCTCGATTCTTTACACCGCACCAACTGCAATCCGAAGCTTCATGAAGATTGGTCGCTCAGTAACCACGCACTACGACCTGAGCTCGGTTCGAGTTCTGGGCAGTGTTGGTGAGCCAATCAACCCAGAGGCCTGGATGTGGTACCGCGAGGTAATCGGTTCCAACAAGGCTCCGATTGTAGATACTTGGTGGCAGACCGAAACTGGCGCCATCATGATTTCTCCACTCCCCGGTGTGACCGCTACCAAGCCAGGTAGCGCTCAGGTTCCACTGCCAGGCATCGAGATGGCAGTGATCGACGACGAAGGTAAGAAGGTAGGGGCTGGCCACGGCGGCTACCTCACCATTACTGAGCCTTGGCCATCGATGCTTCGTGGCATCTGGGGTGACCCAGAGCGCTACCAAGAGACCTACTGGTCACGCTTTGAAGGCAAGTACTTCGCAGGCGATGGCGCCAAGCTTGACGAGGATGGCGACCTCTGGCTGCTCGGTCGAGTCGACGACGTTATGAACGTGTCTGGTCACCGCCTGTCAACCGCAGAGATTGAATCCGCTTTGGTTTCGCACCCATACGTCGCTGAGGCTGCCGTTGTTGGAGCCAAGGATGAGACCACCGGCCAAGCAGTTGTCGCCTTCGTGATTCTTAGGCGAAGCAGTGCCGATGAAATTGGTAGCGATGCAGACACGTCCAAAATTCTTCGTGACCACGTCGCAAAGGAGATTGGCCCGATCGCTAAGCCAAGAACCATCTTTGTTGTGAGTGAGCTACCAAAGACTCGCTCCGGCAAGATCATGCGTCGCCTGCTGAGGGACGTTGCCGAGGATCGTCCTATTGGAGATGTCACAACTCTTGCCGACACCTCCGTGATGGACACCATCACCGGTCGTATCAATGCAGGTGCAAACGACTAAATAGGTAAAAGCAAAACCGCCGATCACTTGGTTGGCGGTTTTGTCATTCAGACCTATTCAAACTCCACCACGAGCTCTACCTCTACAGGTGCATCGAGTGGCAGAGATGCAACTCCAACTGCTGATCGGGCGTGCTTTCCTGCTTCACCGAAAACCTGACCTAAGAGCTCGGAAGCACCATTCAATACACCTGGCTGACCGGTGAAGTCGGGAGTCGAAGCAACAAACCCAACCACCTTCACAACTCGGGTTACTCGATCAAGATCTCCGATAACGCTCTTTACAGCAGCCAGTGCATTGAGTGCGCAGCGGGCTGCAATCTCCTTCGCAAACTCAGGAGTAATCTCCGCCCCAACCTTGCCAGTTGCCATCAGCTGGCCGTCAACCAGTGGGATTTGACCTGCGGTAAAGACCAGGTTGCCAGACACGATTGCTGGAAGGTAAGCGCCGGCAGGGGTTGCTACCGGAGGTAGCGAAAGCCCGAGCTCAGAGAGTCTTTGTTCAATCGACATTTAGGCAACCTCTCGCTTGAAGAAGGCAATTAGGCCACCCTGAGGACCGGTGGTTACCTGAACCAACTCCCAACCCTGCGCTCCCCAGGTGTTCAGAATCTGGGTCTCTTTGTGAAGTAGCAGCGGTGTGGTTACGTATTCCCACTTGGTCATTTTCAGCTCCATTTCAGACAGCAAAAGGTAACCTAGAGTCTATGTCCGCCAAGCGCTCCTCTTCTGCAGCTAACTTTTTCAAGTTTGGCCTACTGAGCGCAATTGCCGGAGTGCTGTCTGTGGCAATTCTGGCCCCGGCAATTGCCGTTGCTGGAGCGGTGGGTACTGCGGGCGTGAGTGCATTTGAGTCTCTCCCCGCATACATCAAACCCGTGAATGCATCCCAGGCTTCAAACATCTATGCACTTCGTGATGGCAAGCCGGAGAAGATTGCGACCTTCTTCCACGAGAACCGCGTTGAGGTGCCATTCGAGGAGATTTCACCGAATCTGATCAACGCGGTAATTGCGGTTGAGGATCCCCGTTTCTACCAGCACGGCGGCGTTGACATCATTTCACTTTTCAGAGCAACTCTGACCAACCTGGCAACCTTTGGTGAGGGACCTGGTGCATCAACCATCACCATGCAGTATGTGCGACAGTCACAGGTCGAGGCAGCGAACCTCTCTGGCGACGCAGAGGCAATCGCAGCAGCCACCGAGGTGACTGTAGAGCGAAAGCTAAAAGAGATTCGACTGGCGATTGCTCTAGAGAACCAGGTATCCAAGAAGGACATCCTCGCTGGATACCTGAACCTTGTCTTCCTAGGTAACCAGATCAACGGAGTTGAAACTGCTTCTCAGTACTACTTCGGCACCAGCGCAAAGAACCTGACCGTTCCGCAGGCCGCATACCTGGCCGCGATGCTCAAGTCGCCAAATGATTACAAGCCTGACGAGGCTGACAACATTGAGCGCGGTATCGGGCGAAGAAACTATGTGATTCAGGCCATGGCCGACGAAGGTTACCTCTCACAGGAGCAGGCCGATTCCTATAAGGACGCTCCTGTACAGACCAAGATCACCAAGTCGAAGCAGGGCTGCGAGGCGAACCAGACCACTGCTTTCTTCTGTGACTTCACGGTTTGGACCATCAGAAACTCGAAGGAGTTCGGTGTCACCTCCGAAGACCGTGAGCTTCTACTGCGTCGCGGTGGTCTTGAGATCTACACCACGCTGGACCTAGATCTGCAACAAGCTGCCTACGAGGCGACCATGGAGCTGCTGCCTCCCGAAAACGAGTGGGCATTTGGAACCGCATCTGTTTCCGTTGAAACCGGTACCGGTCGAATCATCGCCATGGCCCAGAACAGATACTTTGACCAAAGCGATGCGCCTGCACCTGGCCGCACAAGTGTGAACTTCAACACCGACAAGCCATTTGGTGGCTCGTCAGGTTTCCAGCCAGGATCCACCTACAAGATCTTCACGATTGCCGAGTGGCTCAAGAATGGCAACTCACTGGGCGATCGAGTCGATGGCCGAATCTTCAACGGCGAAGACGTTGACCAAAATGGTGAAGTAGACAAGGTCAAGATCTGGGATGTCGCCAACGAATTCCGTGCTAGTTGTGGCAGCGTTGGTGGCTTCTGGGAGGTTAACAACTCCGGTGACAAGACTGTAAATGAGATCACTGTAGCCAAGGCAATTGTGACTTCACAGAACACGGCGTTCGCCGCCATGGCATCGAAGGTTGACCTCTGCGCCATTCGCGATACAGCGATGGCATTCGGTGTTCACCGAGCCGATGGAACTGAGCTGCTTTACTACCCATCCACCATTCTTGGAACAAACGAAATCGCACCGCTTACCATGGCAGCTGCTTATGCCGCCCTGGGCAACAACGGTGTTTATTGCTCTCCAGTTGGAATCGACAAGGTTGTATTGCGAAGAACCGGCGAATCAATTCCAATTCCTCAGACCGCTTGCTCTCAGGCTGTCACCCCAGACATCGCTGCAGCAATGACCCATGGTCTGCGCGCGGTAATGACCGGCGGTACCGGTACGGCTGCTAATCCAAACGATGGCACTCCCCTTGCCGGTAAGACTGGAACCACAGATAACCGAATTCACACCTGGATGGCTGGCTACTCCTCGAAGGTCGCCACCGCAACCTGGGTTGGAAACGTTTCTGGCCTAACCACTCAGACTGGGAAGAGCGTTGATGGTCTAGCCGTCTCGAGCGTCCGTCACGCCGTCTGGAAGCGAATCATGGCAAAGGTCAATGCCAAGTACGGCGGTGATCCCTTCCCAGCTGCTGACCCCAAGTACATCAATCCGACCGAGCTTGTGGTTTCAAACATTGCTACCTTTACTCCCGAGAGTGCTAAGGCTCAGCTAATTGCAGATGGTTTCAACGTTCAGATTATGGCTAACGAGGTTGCCTCATCCGCCCCTCCAGGCACCATCGCCTACACCAAGCCAGCCATCGGATCGACTGCCATCAAGGGATCGATCATCAAGCTCTATGTTTCATCGGGTGGTCGCGTTGGCGTTCCAAATGTTAGAGGTCTAACTCTTGAAGATGCAGCTGCCTCACTTCAGGCGCTGGGGCTAACAGTCACTTTGCCGCAGCCATCTCAGAGCAACCTTTTGAAGTGCGATGCGACGTTGCCAAATGGTGTTGCCTACGGAACCAACCCAGAGGCGGGGGCCGCAATCTCTCCCTCAAGTGCAATCGTTCTGATTCCAAACACATGTGGCTAGCTTCACACTCTGGTCCATTCCAGCTAAACACCCTTAGGGTCACTGGGGTTAGCAAGCTTCCGCTTCGAATCCTGCACATCTCCGATCTGCACTTTGCACCCGGCCAATCAAAAAAAGCTGACTTTCTTAGGTCTCTGAGCGAGCTCAAACCAGACCTGGTGATCAACACTGGCGACAACCTCGGTCACAAACATGCCATCAACCCAGCTCTAAAGGCCCTCGAACCGCTAGCCCAGTTTCCCGGCGTATTTGTAAATGGCTCTAACGATTACCGCTCACCTGAGTTGAAGAACCCGCTGCGTTATTTCTACGGCCCATCAAAGGTTCGTGAGGAGCAAGATATCGACACCAAGCGTTTCACAACAGAACTTGAAAACTTCGGCTGGCTCGATCTCAATAACCAAGCGGGCGAGCTGAGTCTTGCAAACATCAAAGTAGGTTTTCTCGGCTTGGATGACCCGCACGAAAACCTGGATGATCTTGACACTTTGCCCAACCAAACCAAGGCCGTCGAAGGTGCTGACCTGGTTCTTGGGATTGCTCATGCGCCATACCTAAGAGTGATGGAAGCCTTCACCAAGGCTGGGGCTGGAATGGTTTTTGCAGGTCACACTCACGGGGGGCAACTATGTCTACCGGGTCAAAAAGCGCTGGTTTCCAATTGCGATTTGCCAACCGAATACGCAACTGGACTATCTGGGTGGAAGTTTGGCGACAAAGAGTCAATCCTTCACGTCAGTGCAGGATTGGGCTGCTCGATTTATGCGCCACTGCGAGTCTTCTGCCCGCCGCAGGCAACCCTTATTGAGCTGAACTAAGCGAGCTCCTGAGCCACCAACTCAGCAATCTCATAGGTGTTGAGAGCGGCACCCTTGCGAAGGTTGTCTCCAACCACAAATAGGTCGATCGTGTTTGGGAAGTCTTCAGCCTGACGAATGCGACCAACGAAGGTTGGGTCCTGACCAGCAACGTGTGCTGGGGTTGGGTAAACGCCGTTTGCCGGGTCATCCATCACCACAACGGTTGGCTGCGCCTCAAGCTCAGTGCGAACCTCATCAACGGTGATCGGCTTGGCAAAAGTCGCGTGAACAGCTAGCGAGTGAGACACCTGCACTGGGACTCGAACACAGGTAGCTGCAACCTTCAGGTCCTTGATGCCCAAAATCTTGCGAGACTCGTTTCTGACCTTTAGTTCCTCGGAAGTGTGGCCACCGTCTTTGAGGCTGCCTGCTACGGGAATCACGTTCAATGCAATCGGCGCAGCCCAAGGTGAATCTGCCTGGGAAACACCGGCAGCTGACAAAGTCTTTGATACCGAGTCGGTTGCAAGGCCAGCCTCAGGGTTGGTAGCAACCGCCGCAATCTCAGCCTGCAGGCGATCAATGCCAGGAGCACCAGCGCCTGAGACCGCTTGGTAGCTGGCAACAACTAGCTCCTTGAGCTCCCACTTGCGGTGCAGGGCACCGAGGGCGGCCATCATGGTCAGGGTGGTGCAGTTTGGGTTGGCAATAATGCCGAGTGGTCTGGACTTAGCGGCAAACGGATTTACCTCAGGCACCACAAGTGGCACCTCAGGGTTCATGCGGAACGCAGCCGAGTTATCTACACAGACGACACCCTTAGCAGCTGCAATTGGTGCCCAAACCTCAGATACCTCGTCTGGGACATCGAACATTGCAATGTCAATGCCGTCGAATGCTTCCTCTGAGAGTGCGACGACAACGTGAGGCTTGCCGTGAACCATAATCTCTTTGCCCGCGGAGCGGGGTGAAGCGATAAGTCGAATCTCGCCCCAGATGTTCTCCCTGGAGTTGATGATGTCGATCATTACGGTGCCAACGGCACCGGTTGCACCAACAAGGGCGAGATTTGGCTTTGACATCTAACTACCTTCCAGTTCCAGCGTAAACAACTGCGGTGTCTGCGGCATCCAGTTCGAAAGCCGAGTGGACAATTCGGGTGGCTTCCTTCAGTTGGTCTGCGCGCGTTACAACCGAGATGCGAATCTCAGAAGTTGAAATCATCTCAATGTTGATTCCGGCACGGGCCAATGCACCAAAGAGCTTTGCCGAAACACCGGATGAGGTCTTCATGCCGGCACCCACAATCGAGAGCTTTCCAATCTCATCGTCATAGCTGATGCTCTGGAAACCAACCTGCGACTGCTTCTCCTTTAGTGCCTCAACAACGCGGTGGCGATCTGCGTGAGGGAGAGTGAAGGAGATGTCAGATAGGTGGGTCTCGGTGGTGGAGACGTTCTGAACAATCATGTCGATGTTGGCGCCAGCCTCAGCAACAATCTGGAATAGCTCGGCTGCCTTACCCGGACGGTCTGGAATTCCCACCACGGTGATCTTTGACTGAGTGTCGTCTGAAGCTACACCTGAAACTACTGGCTCTTCCATGTCATCTCCTGGTTTGGTGGTGTAAACGAGTGTGCCTGGGTCCAGGCTGAAAGTTGAACGAACGCGAAGTGGAACCTGGTGACGGCGAGCAAACTCAACCGCACGGATGTATAGAATCTTGGCTCCAGAGGATGAAAGCTCAAGCATCGAGTCGATGTCTATCTGAGAAAGCTTGTGTGCTCTGGGAACAACTCTCGGGTCGGCAGTGTAAACCCCATCAACGTCTGAGTAGATCTCGCAAACATCTGCCTTCAACGCAGCTGCAAGGGCAACCGCAGTGGTGTCCGATCCGCCACGACCTAAGGTCGTCACATCACCTGATTCAAAACTGAAACCCTGGAAACCAGCAACGATTGCGATTTCTCCCTGGTCCAAAGTCTCACGAATACGGGTCGGCTCAATCTTCCAAATGCGCGCTGCACCGTGGGTGTTGTCGGTTGAGATTCCAGCCTGGAAGCCGGTGAATGATTTGGCCTTACCACCCATCTCCTGAATGGCCATGGCTAAAAGTGACATCGAGATGCGCTCACCAGCGGTGAGGAGCATGTCCATTTCTCGAGACTGACGACGTGTTGAAACTGAGTCCGCTAGATCGATCAGCTCATCGGTGGTGTCACCCATTGCGGAGACAACTACACAAACCTTGTGTCCAGCAGCCTGGTTCTCGAGGACGCGAGCGGCAACGTGCTTGATCTTCTCGGCATCGGCTACTGAAGAGCCACCGAACTTCTGCACGATTAGCGCCAACGGACACTCCTCAAAGAATTTAGGGGGATTGCTGCCGCCACTGGCATTCCCTGAATTCTAGTTGACTCTGCGCCTACCCTCAAAGGCCCTACCCAAGGTCATGTCGTCTGCATATTCCAAATCCCCGCCAACAGGTAGACCCGAAGCCAGCTTGGTGACATTGATTTGCATACTGCCCAGCATGCGGGAAAGGTAGGTTGCGGTGGCTTCACCCTCCAGGTTTGGATTGGTGGCAAGAATGACTTCGCGAATTCCAGGATCAGCCAATCGCTTCATCAAATCCTTGATGCGGAGCTGATCAGGACCGATTCCAGCTATTGGCGAAATCGCTCCACCTAGCACGTGATACAGACCTCGAAACTCTCGGGTTCGTTCGATAGCCGCAATGTCTTTTGATTCCTCGACAACACAGATCAGACCAAGGTCGCGCTTTGGGTCGGAGCAGATTGAACAGCGCACCTCCTGCGATATGTTGCCGCAGAGGTCGCAGAAGCGAACCTTTTCCTTAGCTTCTACCAAAACTTCGGCCAACCTGGTTGCAACCTCTGTCTCAGACTCAATCAGGTGAAAGGCGATTCGCTGAGCTGACTTTGGACCTACGCCAGGCAGGCGACCTAGCTCATCAATCAAGTCCTGGATGACGCCTTCGTACATTACTGCTCATCCTTCAGCGGCTTTGCACCCAGCATCTCGCGAAGCATGAACTCACCAGACTTTTCGGTCTCAACTGGAACCTGGGCGATAACCTCGGTCACTTCCTCTTCGCGCTCTTCTTCGGAGACAAACTCATCGGTGTCCTGAGATTCAATTACCGGAGCAACGGGAGCCAATAACGGTTGCTCGGCAACCTTAGCCTTGTATTTGACTTGAACTCCAAGGGTGTCACGAATCACCTGACGCAGCACCTCGGCTGCACCCTGGGAGTTCTTGAAAGCATCGACATCCTTTTGGCTCTGGAACAAAAGTGTCAAAACTTCGTCCTGATAATCCAGGACCTTAGTTGTAAAGGCAACTGCCCACGCAGATCTGGACTGCTTCGCAAGCGCATCCAGGATGTCCTGCCAGCCGCTCTTGAATGCAGCAGCAGTGACATTGGTTGCTACTGGTTTAGCCTCAGCAGCTGGTGCTGCGACCTTTGCAGCCTCTGGCTTGGGCTGCTCAGGTTCAGGAGCTCTAACAACCGGTGCGGCAGGTGCAGGTTTTTCGACAACTGGCTTGGCGACTGGCTGCCTCACTAAAGCGGGTGCTGGGTGGGTCACCTCAATCGCGGGAGCAAGGACTCTTGCGCACAGAAGCTCAAGCTGAAGTCTTGGGTTCGCCGAACCCGAGGTATCCCCCAGCGCTTTTGAAGTTGCCTCGGCAGCCGAGGTGAGCTGCGGGAGGCCAAATCGATTGGCCTGGATTGCCAAGATATCGAACTGCTCTGGCCCTAGGCCTCTGAGAATTGCTCGGGCACCCTCACCCAGTGAAGTAATCAGCATTAGGTCACGAAGTCGCTCTAGAAGATCTTCGAGGAATCTTCTGGCATCTTGACCAGACTGAATAACCTTGTCGACCGCCTCGAATGCTTTCGCGGCATCGATTTCAGCGAAGGCATCAATCACTTCACTCATCAGCTGATCGTGAGTGAAACCAAGCAAGCTAACGGCGCGGTCATAACCGATCTCGTTGCTGTCACTGCCCGCAATCAGTTGGTCTAGGAGCGAGAGGCTGTCTCGAACTGACCCGCCAGAGGCCCTAGTCACCAGAGGCAGAACTCCGCCCTGAGCAGAGTATCCCTCGGATTTCAGAACAGTGTCGAGGTACTCGATTAGCTCCCCCGGGGGCACCAGCCGGAAGGGGTAGTGGTGGGTTCGGGAACGGATAGTTCCGATAACTTTTTCTGGCTCGGTGGTTGCGAAGATGAACTTCACGTGGGCCGGTGGCTCCTCGACAATTTTGAGAAGAGCATTGAACCCCTGGGTCGTCACCATGTGGGCCTCATCGAGGATGAAGATTTTGTAGCGGTCACGTGCCGGAGCGAAAATTGCGCGCTCTCTTAGCTCACGTGCATCATCAACACCGTTGTGTGATGCAGCATCAATCTCCACAACATCGAGCGAGCCAGAGCCGCCTCGAGCTAGCTCAACACAGCTTGGACACTTGCCACATGGGGTGTCGGTTGGACCCTCGGCACAGTTAAGACACCTAGCCAGAATTCGAGCGGAGGTGGTCTTTCCGCAACCTCTGGGTCCGGAGAAAAGATAGGCGTGATTAACGCGATCGGCCCTTAGTGCTGCCATCAGAGGCTCAGTTACTTGCGACTGCCCGATCAGCTCAGAGAAAGACTCTGGGCGGTATCTACGATAGAGGGCTGTGGTCACACCCAAAGCCTAATTGCTCGCGGTGACAATGAATGCAAGGTGTGGATACCTGTGGTGAAAAAGGGACCCCCCGTGCACCCGCCAGAGCCCAGTTACCCTTGCTACCTCTCGGTCCTGGGGGATTAGCCAAGTTGACGCCACACGGGGAGTCGCTTGAAAGTTTACCCGCGATTAGTTCTGCGGGAAACCAAGATTTAGACCGCCGTGGGAGGGGTCAAGCCAACGCGAAGTAACAACTTTGGTTTGGGTGAAGAATCGGAATCCTTCTTCGCCGTGTGCGCGAGAATCCCCAAACACCGAGTGCTTCCAGCCGCCAAATGAGAAGTAAGCAACCGGCACCGGAATCGGCACGTTGATGCCGATCATTCCGACCTCAACCTCATTTTGGAACTTGCGAGCAGCACCACCGTCGTTGGTGAAGATGGCTGTGCCATTTCCAAAAGCTCCCGCGTTGATCAGGGAAAGTCCCTCGTCATAACTCTGCACTCGAACCACAGATAGGACCGGGCCAAAGATCTCCTCTTTATAGACCCTTGAACTCAGTGGCACCTGATCAATCAGGGTCGGTCCAAGCCAGAACCCAGCAGCATCGCCATCTGGGTTGACCCCGCGGCCGTCGACGACAACCTTGGCACCATCTTGTTCAGCGATTGCGATATAAGAAGCGACCTTGTCTCGGTGTTCTTTGGTGACCAGCGGCCCCATGTCACAGCTTCTTCGGCCATCGCCCACCTTGATCTGAGCCATTCGAGAGGAGATCTTTTCTATGAGCTGGTCCGCTACCGGTTCAACGGCAACAACCACCGAGATTGCCATGCAGCGCTCCCCCGCAGATCCAAACCCAGCGTTTACGGCCGAGTCGGCAACCAGATCTAGATCAGCATCTGGCAGCACCAACATGTGGTTCTTTGCTCCACCTAATGCCTGGACCCGCTTGCCGTGATGCGCCGCGGTCTCATATATGTATTGAGCAATCGGTGTCGAACCAACGAAGGAAATTGAAGCTACGTCTGGGTGAGTAAGCAGCCCGTCCACAGCTTCCTTATCGCCGTGCAGAACATTGAAAACTCCGTCTGGAAGACCTGCCTCTTTCCAGAGGTTCGCAAGCCACATCGCGGCCGATGGATCTTTTTCACTGGGCTTTAGAACCACGCAGTTACCGGCCGCGATGGCTACTGGGAAGAACCACATGGGCACCATGGCCGGGAAGTTGAATGGGCTGATGATGCCGACAACCCCCAGGGGCTGCTTCAGGGAGTAGACATCAACATTTGTTGACGCGTTTTCTGAGTACTCCCCCTTGAGAAGTTGAGGAGCGCCACAGGCAAACTCGACGACCTCTTGACCTCGGGTAATCTCACCCAATGCATCGGACAAAACTTTGCCGTGCTCTCTGGTGATGATCTCAGCTAGTTCGGACTTCTTTGATTCCAACAATTCGCGGAAACGGAAAATCACTTGCTGGCGCTTAGCCAATGTCGTGTTCTTCCAACTCGGGAACGCCTTCTTTGCGGCAGCTACGGCAGCATCGATTTCGGTTTTGTTTGCAAATCCAACCCTGGCAATCTCTGATCCAAGTGCAGGATTGAAGACTGCCCCTGACCTACCGGACTGGGACTGGACTTCGACACCAGAAATAAAGTGTCCGATTTGGTTCATCTTTGAAACCCTCTAACCGTTCAACTAGAACTTTGTTCAACTCTAGCTTCAGGGAGATTCGGGTTTTCTGGATTTCAGGTTGATTTTGAGGGTAAACTGCCCAACGGAGAATTCGCCTAGTGGCCTATGGCGCACGCTTGGAAAGCGTGTTGAGTGAAAGCTCTCAGGGGTTCGAATCCCCTATTCTCCGCGCTGAGTCAGAGAACCCCGTAAGTCCAAGGATTTGACGGGGTTTTTCTTTACCCAAAACACCGAGATGGCGTAGAAAGATGATGTGAAAACTTTAGTTAAGTAATTGACAAATTATCTGTTAAGAACTTAACATAAATTCATGGCGAACCAGAGAATCACATTCACCCTTAACCATGTCGTAAGCCTGCTGAATGCATCTGCAGATCGCCTTCTTCGAGCCCACTTCAACCTCACCTACAGCCAGTTCCTCTTTCTAGTCACTTTGGAATCACTTGAAAGACCGACCGCAAGTTTTTTGGCAGAATGTCTAGGAGTTTCAAGGGCTGCCGTGAGCCAGAGACTCCCCTGGTTTCAAGACCGAGGATTTTTGGAGGTAGCAAAGCGTTCTGGGAACAACAAGAATCTCTCGCTTTCGCTAACCAAAAAAGGCGTTGATCTAGCCAACTCCTCCGCAGACTTTCTCGAAGGGGAATTTCGCGCACTCTTTCAGGGCATTGGCTCTGTGGATCTAAAGCAACTTGATTTGACACTAAACAAAATCAAGCAAGGGCTTCTCACCAGCGAGGGGGCGAGAGATGCAGCCTAGGGATCTTTTTATTAGCAGCAGAATTTGGCACAGCAAACCCTTGGCTTGGCTCACAGTCGCGTCCGTTTTTTCCGCATTGGTGCTAATTCCCCTTTGGATTTTTGACGAGAGAACTCTCGGAGGAGTTCCTGTGTGGGAAAAGCCGATCAAGTTCTTTATTTCCTCGGCAATCTTTGGGATCACATACTCCTGGCTCAGCTCTTTTATCGAAAAGGGCTCCCGCTGGGTGCGGATTGCGGGCTCGGTAATCGCTCTCTCGCTTGCAATTGAACTAGTGCTGATTACCGCGGTGGCTGGGTTTGGTGAGACTAGTCACTTCAATGTCTCCTCGCCGTTGGCAATAACCATTTGGTCACTGATGGCAACCTTCATTTCACTGGTCTTGATCGCAACTCTGTTCCTGAGCTTCTTGATCATTCGAGACAGGTCACAGGTTGCTGGAGTGCGATTGGGGCTTGGGCTTGGAAGCTTCAACACAGCAGTAGGAATGGGTTTGGCTTTTCTTATGACCAGCCCTACTGCGAACCAGTTAGCAAACTTTCAGGGAATCGCTGGAGCTCACAGTGTTGGAACCAGTGATGGCGGTCCAGGTCTTCCCTTCCTGGGCTGGAGCACGGTTGCCGGAGACCTCAGAGTCGGTCACTTCTTTGGGTTGCACTCAATTCAAGTTGCCATAGCTTTGCTTGTCCTCGCTTTTTTACTGCCCGTCGCACTTCGACTACCAGCCTTGATTGTGGGGAACTTCACTTATTTGGGATTTGTTGGGATTGTCACGTGGCAGGCACTCAGAGCTGAGCCATTCTCATCACCAAGCAATCTCACGATCACAAGTCTCGTGATCCTGCTTGCTTGTGCTGTGCTGGTCCTTGGTTTCCTCAATCTCATCAACCTGAGGTCTAAATCTAGAAACTTGGCGTAGAGAGATGGCGTAGAAAGCGTTTCTCTTGAGCACGAAGTCAGTATTTGTGTGGGCAACAGGGCGGTAGTGCGAATCAAGCATTCTCCGCCACAAAAGGATCTCTATTGAGAGGTCCTTTTTCACTAGTCTGAGCATATGGATCTAGTAACGTGCCTGTGGTTTAACGGCAAAGCTCGTGAAGCGGCCACCTTTTATACCTCGGTCTTTCCCGAGAGTGAACTCGCCGATAACTGGCTCGCGCCGACTGATACGCCAGGCAACGCCCTTGGTGAGGAAGTCGTGGTCAACTTCAAGATTTTTGGCAAACCTTTCATTGCTCTCAATGGTGGGCCGCAGTTTCCTCACACTCTCGCTGTCTCATTCCAAATCCCATGTGAGGATCAGAATCAAATTGACCACTACTGGAATGTACTAACTGCCGATGGCGGTGAGGAAAGTCAGTGTGGTTGGCTCAAGGATAAATTCGGAGTGTCATGGCAGGTCACTTCCCCCAAGATGATGCAGTTCTTGGACGGGCCAGATAAAGCCGGTGCAGAGCGAGCTACTCAGGCGATGCTTGAGATGAAAAAGATTGACTTAGCGAAAATGGAAAGCGCTTACCTGGGTCGTTAGTCCTCGAGCACCCCAAGCGCCCTAGCCAGGTTCAAAATCTTCTCGGCGCGCTTGATTCTAGGTGGGTCAGATCCGTCTCGAACCATTCCGCCTGATGCGAGGAAGTCCTCAAAGAATTCTTGAGCCCAAACAATGTCAGACTCGGTCGGGCAAATCGTCTCGTTAATTACGACCGTCTGCTTCTCGTCCAGGCAAAGCTTCCCGGTTAGACCTAGCGATACTGCAAGAGCAGCCTGCTGCCTGAGCGCGGAGTGGTTTGGGCCCACTGTTGGTCCATCGATTGGACCTGGCAGATCTCCGATGCGACTCGCTAACACAAGCTTTGTTCTCGGATAACTCATAGCTAGATCATCGGCACTTGTGCCGGTATCACGACGATAGTCACCAGAACCAAAAGCCAATCGAAATGAGCCTTTGGCTTTAGCAATCTCAACCGCATTTTCGATACCCAGTGCTGATTCGACCAGCGGAATAATTGGAAGATGTGAACCAAGAAGTTTGTAGGTCTGCTCAACGCTTTGACCGTCTTCAGTCTTGGCCAACATCACACCTTTTAGACCTTCGGCTTTGCTGAGTGCAATTAGGTCATCACGCCAAAACTCTGTGCTGGCGTCATTGACCCTCACCCAGGCTGTTCCAGTTTGTAACCACTGAACAACGGCGTCTCTTGCGCGATCTTTGTTTAGCGGGTCAACGGCATCTTCTATGTCGATTACGACTTGGTCTGCTCTGGATTCTGAGATGGCATTGAGCTGGTCTTGCTTCAGGCTGTTCACCAGTAACCATGACCTGGAAATCTCAGGCTGAATCGACATCTATAGCTCCATTACTAAAAAGTCCTAGTGCAAAGACTATTGCAGCAGTTGAGACCTAGAGGGTTAAACCCTCTCCATTCTCGGATTCAGTGGAATTAGGGAAGCGCTATTTCTTTCTTCGAAAGAAGCTCTTCGCCCTCTCAACGATTTTTTCTAGTCCCTGCATACCCTGCTTATTTAGCTCCCTCGCCCACTCCAACTCAAGAGCGAGGATGGTGAGCCCAAAGAAGATAAAAAGTAATCCCGGTCCAGGGGTGACCAGCATGATTAGGCCGAGGATCAAAAGTACAAAGCCAAGAACCATAGTGAGCACCCAGCGAACAGGGTGGGGCAACTTGCCCAGAATGCTCTTGATCTTGTCCAATGCCTTGCCCTTCGGTGACTACACCACCATAAATCTAATTCTTGAGGAAAAGCTGATGGTTGGCTGAGCCGATCTAGTCATCATCACCATCGCGCCCATCTTCATGCTCATTCTCTTCCCCGCCGGTAACCGTGGCTCCAGGCAAGGTTGATGCCTTCGTTCCACCCTCAAGCGGGCCAATCAAGAAGGCTGCCAAGGTTGACTCTGGTCTCTGTTGGCCTGAGTGCTGGCCTTGAAAGGCTGATGTTGCATCCTTACCGCACAAGCCATTGATCGCCGAGGCTCCGCCTGGGTGTGAGGTTGCATAGCCGGTCAGGTCATAGACGTTTCCCGAAACTACGCTCCAGCAGTCTGTTGCAGTGCTGTGTTTTGCCACCTCAGCAGCAGTTAGCGCGGCAGCGGCGCCAGTGCCACTGGCTGATGGCTCCTCAGTTGCAGTCTTCGTAGGTGCAGATTCGGATAGGGTTCCAATGACCAGGGCGTCAAGCTGAGCCATTGGGGTCTGCTGGCCAGAGTGCTGACCCAAAAAGGCATTGGTTCCGTCAGTGCCGCATATTCGACTCAGAACGGCCGAACCGCCGGGATGCTTGGAAAGGTAGTTTGTTAGGTCGATGACCTTGCCCTCGACTGCGGTCCAACAGTCAGAAGTGGAGTTGTGCTTCGCAAGCTCCTCGAGGGTGATGCCAGTTGCCGCAGTTGAATCGGTTTCAGAAGTAGAGGCGGATGGCGAAGGGTCGATTACCTGGATCTTGTTTGCCCAGGTTGCCTCAGCCCCGGAGTGGCCAACAAAAAAGGTCAGGGCTGAAACAGCAACTGCTCCAACAGCGGCTAGTGACATCGCGGTCTGCAGCTGCCATCTTGGTCGCTCGACGCGAGAGACTAACCAAAAAGTCAGTGCAAGCAAAAACAATCCAATTGCCGCTGGGAACAAGACATCACCTAGCGCGGCGTGTTCTGAGGGAAGACCTACCCGGTTCGCAAGCTTTTCACCTGACTCTTTGGCGACGTAGGTAGCGATCGCTCCAACTGCGAGAGTTCCAACCGTCACGGGTAGGTAGACCTTGCGTAGCTTGGGTAAAAAGATAAGTGCAATCAAGGCAAGCGCACCCAGCGGTACAAGGACAACTGCCAAGTGAACTGCAAGTGGGTGAACTGGTAGTCCACCGATTGTGTCGAATACGGAACTGAGTACTGAAATTTGAGCCATAGTGGAAATCTACTCTCACTGCATCTGCGATCTAATGAAAAAACCTTGGCAGTTGTCTGAAAAATACCTGAAATTGAATAATCGCTCACATTCGATTTCTCGGTAGCGTTGTGACCATGGGTGACTATGCACTGTTTGCAATCGCATTCTTTGCGGCGGCCATTTCACCGGGAGCAGACACTGCCTTAGTTCTCTCAAGAGCTCTTGAGAGCCCGGCCAGAGCATGGCTATCGGGTGCAGGAATCACTTTGGCAAAGCTCGTGCTTTTGGTTGTGTCCTACTTTGGAGCTGCCGCCCTAATGGAGCAGAATCCTGGGTTGATTTTTGCAGTGAAGTTATTGGGGGCAGCATTTCTCAGTTATCGAGCTTTGGTCCTATGGCGAAGGACGGAACTGAGCTCAGCCCCAAAAAGTGATTCGGCTTTGGCGGATTTTGGAATTGGGTTCGCCACAGCCTTCACAAACCCGCAGCCACTTGCCTTTTACTTGGCGATCGTCCCACAGGTCGCAAGCACAACCGATCTTTCAGTATTGGGACTTATTGTGATTATGGGTTTTGCGATCGTCACCCTCATATACGCAAGTTTGGCGGTGCCAATTAGGGGTTCTCTTTCAAGAACAGGCCCTGGGTTGATTAACCGGATTGTTGCAGTGCTTTTGCTGGCAGTGGCGGTCTGGATTCTGCTTCGCTAGCTAGGCTGTTTCTATGACGGATGCAAACCCATACGCGAACAAACCAATGAGCCCCGAGAGTGAAAAGCTCTGGGCCATGGCTCTTCATCTATTGGCAATCCCATTTGAGTTCTTTGCCCCACTAATTGGTTATTTTGTCCTTCGTGACCGCGGACCTTTCGTCTCGCATCACGCCAAGGAGTCGCTCAACTTCGGAATCACCATCGTGGTTGCCGCGGTGGTATTTGCAATCTCGATCATTGGACTCCTGATTATCTGGGCGCTACCAATTGTGTGGGTGGTATTCAGAATCATCGCGTCCATCAAGGCAGCTCAGGGTGAGTTCTACAAGATCCCAGTCGCTATCAAGTTCATCAAGCTCTAAGAGGCTCTGCGAACCTGTTTTGTCTGACCGGTGCGCTTCTGCACAGCATCGCGCAGGATCAACTCAATCTGAGAGTTGACGCTGCGCAAATCCTGTTCAGCCCAAGCCTTAATCTCTTTGTACAGCTCCGGAGAGATTCGAAGCGGGATTGCCTTTTTCTCGCTCATGATCAGTTGTAAAGCGTCCCTGCGTTAATCACTGGTGACGCTTCACGCTCCGAGCAGAGCACAACCATCAGGTTTGAGACCATTGAGGCTTTGCGCTCTGGGTCGAGTGAAACCGAACCTGATTTCTCAAGGTCTGCAAGTGCAAGCTCGACCATTCCAACCGCACCCTGAACGATCTTCTTTCGAGCGCTGATAACTGCGTCTGCCTGCTGGCGACGAAGCATAGCCTGAGCAATCTCGGGTGCGTAAGCGAGATGAGTCAAACGGGCATCGTCGATTGCAACACCGGCAACGGAGAGCCTTGACTCAAGATCCTTACGCAGCTCCGCTGCGACCTCCTCTGGGTTGCCGCGCAGGGTTAGCTCGCCAGAGAGTTCACCTGACTCTGAGTTGTCATATGCAAACCCGGTCGCAACGTGACGGAGCGCGGTCTCGATTTGAGTCTTCACATAGGTTCGGTAGTCGTCAACTTCAAACACAGCCTTGGTTGTGTCTGCCACTCGCCAGACCACAACAGCTGCAATCTCAATCGGATTACCCTTGCGGTCGTTGACCTTGATTGTGTCACCGACCTCAGTTCTTGCGCGCAATGAAATCTTGAACCGAGAGTCAGGCTTCGAGGTGGTTACCGGCTTTGCTGTTGTGATGTTGCGAGCGCGCTCCTCCTTGAGCTCCGAGCTGGGTGACCCGTTTGAGTAGAAGGGGTTTCCCCAGTGCCAGCCTGACTTCTTTACGGTTCCCTTGTAGTTACCGAACAGAATTAGCACTCGAGATTCATTTGGCTGAAGAGTGTAGAAACCTGAAACAACCAAAACTGCGAGGGCGTTGGTCAACAGCGGCAACCAGAAGAGAGAAGCGTCAAGCGTCTCCGAAGCTAACTGGATGATGTTCCAGATACCTGCACCTAAAAGTGCGACGAAAACCAGAAACATTAGTGCACCAGGTGCGGGCTTTACGATCTTTTCTTGCATCAAAACTCCATATCAAAGTGATATCACAATCATATAAGTATTGTTCAACTAGGCAAGCAGTTTTTGAATTCGCTTCAGTGAAACTGGCTCTGAGGTCCCCAGGGATTGCGCAAACTGGCTAACTCGGAATTCTTCGATCAGCCAACGCCCTTGAACCAAGTGGTCAGCAGAGCCTGGCTGCAGCGGCATGGTGCCACCCTTGGAACTGAAAAGTCGAATCGCCTCGGCTATCTCGAACCAAAGCTGAGCGTCTTTCGAACCAGGCTCCTGCAGCTTCCTGATCCGCATCGCAATTGCATCCAGATAGACCGGAATCCTTCGAATCCGAGCTAGGGAGCTAGTAAAGATAAAGTTCTTGGGGATTAGCTGCGCGATGTGCTCCTTCTCCAAGTTGAGCACGGCCAAAAAATCAAAGTTCTTAACCGCCGAGATCTCTTTTTGCGCTGCAGCGGCGCTTGAAGCAATCTTCGTCATCGTCGACATCAACTCAAAGCTAAGTTCGATTAGTCCTGCCTCCACAACCTCGCGTACGGAATCAAATTCAGAGCGATTGAGAATCAAACCCGAGGGTTCTAGTTTTCTAATCTCTTCTTCGGCAAGCGCACCCAGAAGGTCGTTGAGGTAGTCCTTGACGCTTTGGTAACCAAGCGCTGAAAGGGCCAGCTTCTCCTCCGGCTTTAGGTGGTCTTTGACGTAATCGGCAGGGTTCTTCACTGCCTGCCTAACCAATTCGATAACTCCGTAGATGTGATGCTTGCGGCGCTCGGACTCAGTGGCGAAGAGCTTGATTTCAACACCGGCAGGCGTTGGCAAAAGAGTGGGGAAAGCTCTAAGTAAAGAACCAGAGTGGTCAGACTCAATGACCTTCGGAAGCCCCTCAAAGTCCCAGCCCGAAACCTTCCTCTCAAGTTGATTGGCGCCCTGAACCAAGGTGGCAACCTCGCCCCTTGCCTTGTCTTGGAACTTGGCCTTCAATGCCGACAGATCATTTCCAAGAGCAACCTGCTTACCCTTTGCATCGATGATCCGATACGTCATCTTCAATGAGGTCGGGAGCTTGCTTGGGTCGAAGTCTGAAGCCTGAATCGGCACGCTACTGAGTTCTCTGAGCGTCTTGGCCAAGATCTCGAGCAGCTCTCCGCTTGGCACCTCCGGCAAAACTTCAAGCGCTTTTCTGGCCCAGTCGTTGGCCGGCACCACAAACTTTCGAACCTGCTTTGGAAGAGAGCGAATCAACTCGGTTACTAAGTCCTGACGCATGCCTGGAACTAACCACTCGAACGGGTCCGCGGTTACCCTTGCCAGAACAGCTAACGGTACATCAACCGTTACCCCGTCATCTATTGCACCGGGATCGAATTTATAACTCAGATCAAACTGCTGCCCTTCGAACGGAAAGCTCTTAGGAAGATCAAACTCGGTCGGTTCCTCAAGCTCTGTTTCATAGAGCTTCTCCACGCTCAGATCCAGCAGGTCTGGCTTCTCTTCCTGTACCTTCCTCCACCAACCCTCAAAACTGCGGGTTGAGAAAACATCCAGTGGAATGCGGTTGTTGAAGAATCGGAATAGGTCATTCTCCGATGGAATCAGTTCAGGCTTTCTAGCCCGTTCCGCCTTTTCTTCGAGCTCGAGCAAAAATGCTTTGTTTCGCTTCTCAAATTGCTGGGGCGAATCCCACTCCCCGTAGACAAGTGCGTGCCTAATAAAAAGTTCTCTGCTAACCAGCGGATCAATTCGCGAATACTGCAGCTTTCTGCCCTCGACTATGGCAATACCAAAAAGCATCACGCGCTCATTGGCAACAACTGCACCCTGCTTCTTTTCCCAGTGCGGCTCAGAGAAACTACGTTTGCAAAGATCGCCCGCTAACTCTTCAGCCCACTCCGGCTTGATCTCTGCATTCATGCGAGCGAATAACCGTCTGGTCTCAACCAGCTCGGCCGAGATGATGGCCTGGGGAGGTTTCTTGGCGAGCGCCGAACCGGGGAAGATGTAGAACTTCTTGCCGCCCGATCCCGCATACTCGGCAGGACCCTTGTTTGGTTTTGACTTGCCGTTTTGCCAGATCGGCTTGAGCTCCTGCATGATACCGATCTGAGAGAGCAGACCAGCAAGGATGCACTGGTGAATGCCATCGGGGTCCTTGCGTCTACCCCGGATTTCCATACCCATGGGCTTCGCTAGCGACTGCAACTGGCGCATAAGGTCTTGCCACTCCCTGACGCGCAGGTAGTTGAGGTATTCAGATTTACACAGCCTTCTAAACGCCGAGGATGAGAGCTTTTTCTGCTGATCCTCTAGGTAGTTGTAGAGATTGAGCAGCGATAGAAAGTCAGAACTTCGATCGGTAAAGCGAGCATGGAGAGTATCGGCCTGCACTCGTTTTTCGGCAGGCCTTTCCCTCGGGTCCTGAATAGTAAGGCCCGCAACAATGATCATTACCTCACGAATCAGGTTCTTACTCTGCGCCTCAAGGAGCATGCGAGCAAACCTCGGTTCGATTGGAATTCGAGCTAGTTTCTTACCCACCTCAGTGAGTACCACCTGCTTAGGGTTATCGATCGCACCGAGCTCAACTAGCAGCCCGAGCCCGTCACGAACGCCTCTAGAGTCAGGGGGTTGCAGAAATGGGAATTGCGAGATGTCGGTGATGCCCAAGGCAGCCGCCTGGAGAATCACAGAGGCCAAGTTGGTTCTGAGTATCTCTGGATCGGTGAACTCTGACCGGGAGTTGTAATCCTCCTCAGAGTAAAGCCTGATCACCACACCCGGTGATGTTCTACCTGCGCGACCAGCGCGCTGGTTAGCACTGGCTTTAGAAATGGCCTCAATTGGGAGTCGCTGGACTTTGGCCCTGGGGCTATATCGAGAAATGCGAGCAGTTCCGGCATCGATGACGTATTTAATGTTCGGGATTGTCAGTGAGGTCTCGGCAACGTTGGTAGCCAAGATGAATCTTCTTCTGGTGCCGGCTTTGGTGCTTGGCTCAAAGACCCTGTGCTGCTCGGCAGCCGATAGTCGGCCATAGAGTGGCAGCACCTCTGTTCGCTCTGAGATTGCCCCCGAAACAATGCGACCCTGAATAGCATCCATCGCATCTTTGATCTCGGATTCACCAGAGAGAAAGACCAAAGTGTCACCATCGGGCTCGCTCGCTAACTCCTCGAGAGCTGAAATCAACCCATCGAGGTAATCGCTGGCAGATGACGAGGCATCGACATCCGACTCGTCGCTGAGCTCTCTGGCAACTGGGCGGTAGCGGATTTCAATTGGGTAGGTGCGACCCGAAACCTCAATAATCGGGGCATCGAAGAAATGGCGGGAGAAGCTCTCCGGATCGATAGTTGCCGAGGTAATGATTACCTTTAGGTCGGGTCGCTTCGGAAGCAGCTGTTTGAGATAGCCCAGGAGGAAGTCAATATTGAGGCTTCGCTCATGAGCCTCATCGATAATTACGGTGTCATAGCGCTTTAGCATTGGGTCCTGCTGAATCGCATTCAGCAGGATGCCATCGGTCATCACCTTGACCTGTGTTTTATCCGAGGCTTTATCAGTGAAGCGCACTTGATAGCCGACGAGATCACCGAGGTTGACACCGAGCTCCTCTGCGATTCGCTCGGCAACCGACCGAGCAGCGATACGCCTTGGTTGGGTGTGAGCAATTTTCTTTCTACCAAGCTCCAAGCACATCTTTGGTAACTGGGTGGTTTTTCCAGAGCCTGTGGCACCTGCAACCACAACGACTTGGTGGTTGCTGATCGCGTCGAGAATGTCTTGCCTGCGACCAGAAACCGGAAGGTCTTCCGGATACTGGATATTCAGGTTAGACATAGCCCTCTAATGGTAGGGGTCAGGGCGTTTTCAAAGCTTGGATTCGCGAGCCGATGACCAGCGCCGATCCAATGATCACCAGATTCTTTACGATGTACTGCCCCTCGATGGTCAGTCCAACAGGGAAAATCGTGAAACAAACCTCAGGTAGCAAAACAAGTGGTAGGAAAGTGCCCGGCATCTGCAATGCCAAAAGAAAAATAGCGACCCTGGTAAGGGGCGTAAACAAAAACGCCAAGCCGATACCGATCTCCCAGAGCCCCAGTAGCGGCACGATGATCTCTGGCGTGAGCCAGTAAACAGTTGCTGCAACCAGGTCATAGGCAGGACTCAGCTCTCCTACGGTCTTGAGGGCACCAAACCAGATAAAGATGACTCCGATGGCAAATCTCAGAAACACCAGACCGACTCGGTCCATGAAGGAAATCACCAGGTTGTCTAGCTTCCGAAGCTTCGCACTCAAGTTGTCCATGCCATAGACAACCCGAAGGGACACTAAAAACTGCCCGTTAGCTTCGAAGCGCTTTGGCAAGCTCCCTAGTTGACTCAACCAACTTGTCCATGTCCTTGCGAGTGTGTGCGAAGGAAACCAGCCACTGCTCATCAAGCCCCGGAGGTGTGATGATGCCGCGGTTGATGCCCCACAGCCAGCACAGCTCAGCCACCTCAAAGTCGGTGTTCTTGAAATCGCGGTAGTTTCTCACGGCGGTTGGTGACCAGATCATGGCACCCTTCACACCAAATCCCACGGTGTGTGCAGGTAGTTGGTACTCGGCAATAATCTCGTCGAGCTTCTGCAGGGTGTATTGGTTTACAGCCTCGGCGCGATCAAGAGCCTCATCGGTTGCAATCTCGTCAACGGCATCCCATGCAGCCATGACCAGTGGGTTTCCGTTGTAGGTGCCGTAGTGCGCCATGCGACCATCGACTACTGCTTCCATGTACCTCTGCTTGCCACCAAATGCAGCGATTGGCAAACCGCCACCGATGCTCTTGGCAAGCGCAATCAGATCAGGCTGAACACCGATCTTCTTTGCGGCTCCAGCAACACCTGCGGTTAGACCGGTCTTGACCTCATCAAAGATCAGAGCAACGCCGTACCGATCGCAGAGCTCGCGAACGCCCTTGAGGTAACCCTCATCAGGAAGAATGATCGAGAGGTTCTCGATTACCGGCTCCATCATGAGGCAGGCAATTGACGAGGCACTTTCCTGGAGCTTGCGCTCGAGAGCACCTAGGTCGTTGTAAGGAACAACGTGAATCTCGCCCGGCTCAACCTCGGATGGAATGTATGGGGTTGGGTTATCGGCAGGACCGATCTTGTCCAGCGATGGCTTAACGGATACCTGCAGTGGGTCATAGCCACCGTGGTAGCCACCCTCGATCTTGATAACACCCTTTTTCCCAGTGACTGCCCTGGCGATGCGGATTACATACATCGTTGACTCAGTACCTGAGTTGGTGAAGCGAACCATGTCAAGGCCGAAGCGACGCTTCAGCTTCTCAGCTCCCTGAGTTGCACTCGGTGAAGGTGTCACAAACAGGGTGCCAGTCTTTCTCAAAGCACGCTTCACGTGACGAACAACGGTTGGGTTTAGGTGACCGACCAGCATCGCACCAAAACCCATCGATAGGTCAAGAAGTTTGCGACCATCAACGTCGGTGACGTAAGCGCCTTTAGCGCTGACTACTGAAATCGGGTGCGGGTCCCAGTGCTGGAAGCTCGATGTCACACCCAGGGGTAGGGACTTCGAGGACACACCATTGTGCTGGGAAGAGCCTTTGGTAGTTGCTTTGAATCGTTCCCACTCTTTGGCAAGTAGCTCAGCTACTTTCTCTCTGTTGAGTGGAGCGTGCCCCTGTGGCACATTTCTCCAACCGGTAGGTTCGTGTTTTGGGATCATCTCTTGAGACACGGAATCACTCCTTCGTGGATTCCCATTGTCACCCATAATTCGTAATTAGTCGAATTAGAAACCGTTTTGGCTTAAAAAGAAAACCGATTTTTTCAAAAAGCTACGGATTTCGTTGTTTGGCTCTGGGGTTTCACCTGGTTCCGAAGGGCAGGTTACTTGCCCCACTCGCTCGGCGGACCCAGGAACAGCAAGAAGCTGAAGAGCGAAACCACAAAAGTTAGAAGCACTAGAACCAGCAAAATCGGTCTCGCAATAAACCACCGAAACAGTGCGTCGAACCAATTGTCATCTTTTGGATTGTCCGACTTTGCTGTTCGCCAATCACCCTCAAGCAACCCTTTTCGCTCAACCGAACGATCAAACGGAACAGTCGCGAATGGCACGATTGCAAGAGCGACTCCGAGAATCAACCTGCCGATTCCCCAACGCTGGTTGATGCCAACCAATACTGCGGTGACTCCGTAACCCAAGAAGGTGAATCCGTGTGATGCACCCACCACAAAGAACACCTCAGAACCGAGTCCCATAGTCGCCCTAATTATCAGTGCGGAAATCAAGAGCGCCCAGGTGACAACCTCGGCAACCGCGAACAAGCGAAACAGCGACTTTGGAGTTAGGTTCATGCTCTCAAGCCTAACCACTACGCTTTGATAGTCCCCCAAACCCCGGAGCCCTAGTTGATTGCTGTTTCTGACCTAGAAATCAGAATTGGCGCTCGCACTCTGATGTCAGGTGTGAACTTCAGGGTTCAGAAGGGCGACAAGGTTGGTCTGGTTGGTAGAAACGGTGCTGGCAAGACAACCCTCACCAAAATCCTCGCCGGCGAAGGTCAACCAACCGCGGGTCAACTCCAGGTTTCAGGTCAGATTGGATACCTACCCCAAGATCCAAAAACTGGAAACTTGGATGAGCTAGCGAAAACCAGAATCCTCAACGCCCGAGGTCTTGGTGACATTCTGCAACGAATGCAAAAAGCTACCGAGGACATGGGTTCCTCCGATACCAAAACTTACGACGCCGCGATGAAGAAGTACGCGAGAGCAGAGCTGGAGTTCACCACAGCTGGCGGATATGCCGCCGAAGCAGAAGCCGCTTCGATCGCATCGAATCTCGGCATCAGCGAACTGACTCTCTCCCAGCCACTGGGCACGCTTTCGGGTGGACAGAGAAGAAGAGTCGAGCTTGCGAGAATCTTGTTCTCAGATGCCCAGACCATGCTTTTGGACGAGCCCACCAACCACCTCGACGCCGATCGAGTGGTTTGGCTGCGGCAGTTTCTGAAAAACTATCAGGGTGGACTCATCGTCATCTCTCACGATGTCGAGTTAGTTGAAGAGACAGTGAACCGAGTCTTCTACCTAGATGCCAATCGCCAGGTAATCGATGTTTATAACATGGGTTGGAAGCAATACCTAAAGCAGCGCGAAGCCGATGAAGAGCGTCGCAAAAAAGAACGCACCAACGCAGAGCGCAAGGCAACAGCGCTTCAGCTTCAAGCTGCAAAGTTTGGAGCTAAGGCAACCAAGGCGGCAGCTGCTCAACAAATGGTTCGCAGGGCCGAGAAGCTACTCGGTTCTCTGGAGGAGATTCGAGCTCAAGATCGTGTGGCCAAGATCAAATTCCCTGATCCGGCACCCTGCGGCAAGACCCCTCTGATGGCATCGAACTTGAGCAAAAGCTACGGGTCACTCGAGGTTTTCACCGCGGTCGATCTTGCGATTGACCGCGGCAGCAAGGTGGTTGTGATCGGTCTAAACGGAGCTGGAAAAACCACTCTCCTTAAGATGCTCGCTGGAGTTGAAAAACCAGACACTGGGCAACTCGAACCGGGACATGGGCTCAAGATTGGTTACTTCGCCCAGGAACACGAGACCCTAGATCATCAAAAGAGTGTGTTGCAAAACATGATGTATGCGGCACCTAATCTCAATGAGACTGATGCCAGAAAAGTGCTTGGATCATTCCTATTCACGGGTGACGATGTTGATAAGCCTGCGGGCGTGCTGTCGGGTGGTGAAAAAACCAGACTCGCTCTAGCCGCATTGGTGGTATCGAGTGCAAACGTGCTGTTGCTAGATGAACCAACAAACAACCTTGACCCCGCATCTCGCGAAGAGATTTTGAAAGCGCTTGCATCCTTCACCGGTGCCGTGGTTCTGGTTAGTCACGACGTCGGTGCGGTTGAAGCGCTGAATCCGGAACGAGTCCTGATTCTCCCCGATGGGGTCGAGGATCTGTGGAATCAGTCCTATGCGGATTTGATTGCGCTTAGCTAGCCTTTCGCTCCAGTGAGCTGCCCTCAACATCAACATCCGGCAGGAAGCGGTCAAGCCACTTTGGAATCCACCAAGCACTCTTGCCAAGTAGCGACATGATCGCTGGAACGAGAATCAGTCGAACTAGGAAAGCATCAATCAAGACACCGATCGCTAGTCCAAAACCAATTGGTCTAACGAGCGTGAGGTGGTTGAATGCAAAGCCACCAAATACGGTGACCATGATCAAAGCTGCTGCAATTACCACAGCGCGCGATAGGTGAATTCCATAGTTGATCGCATCCTTCGGGCTCTTGCCATGGACATATGCCTCACGAATACCCGAAGCCAAGAACAACTGGTAGTCCATGGCGAGACCGAACAGGATTCCAATCAGAATCGTCGGTAGGAAGTTCAAGATTGGACCGGGGTCATGAACATCGAATAGGAAGCCGAGCCAGCCCCACTGGTAGACCGCTACCACTGAACCGAAGGTTGCGAATACGGTTAGCAAGAATCCGGCGGTCGCAAGTAGCGGAACCAATATCGAGCGGAACACCAAAATCAGCAGTAGCAGTGAGAGCGCAAGAACGGTGCCTAGGTATAGCGGTAGGGCACCAGCCAACTTTTCCGAGATGTCAATATTGGTGGCAGTCATGCCTGTCACACCCAGCACGCCATCAAATTCGCTAGCTATCTCTTGTTCAAGTCCACGAACATCGTGAACCAGGGTCTCGGTAGCCTCGGTGGCTGGGCCCTGTTTTGGAATCAGTTGGAATAGCAGGGTCTTTTGATCATCTGAGATCGCAGCGGGCAACACAGCAGAAACGTTTTCTAGCGCAAAGAACTTCTCCGCAATGTCTGCCTGCAGCTCACGCTGATCCGCCTCATCACTTACCGCATTCGGCAAGGTGACAACGGTAGTGATTGAACCATTAGCGCCAGGACCAAAACTCTCACTCACTAGCTGGAAAGACTTATAGGTAGTTGAATCCAGTGGCTCGGATGAACCATCCGGAAGACCCAGTCTCATCTCAGACGCAGGAAGCGCCATGACTGTCAGCAGCGCACCGACCGCGATGGTCGCAAGCCAAGGGTGTTTGGTTGCCAACACTGGGACGAGCGCGTTCTTAGGTTGCTCTGCATCATGACGAGACTCAGCAGACTCAAGAGCTAGTCGCTCCTTCTTGTTTAGCACTCTCATGCCAACCAGTGAGATAAGGGCAGGTGTGAAGGTGATTGCGATTGAAACGGCTAGCGCAATCGCCACCGCACCCATGGTTCCCATGAGTCCCAGGAATCCAATGCCAGTCAGGTTCAAAGCGGCGAGAGCAATGATTACAGTCAAGCCAGCGAACAGCACCGCATTACCCGAGGTGCCGGTGGCAAGTGCGATCGACTCCTTCACCTCCATACCGGTCTTGAGCTGCTTGCGGTGACGGTTCAGCAGGAACAGGCTGTAGTCAATACCAACCGCAAGCCCCAGCATGACACCGAGGATCGGGGTGGTGGAGGTCATCTCGATAGCACCAGATAGCGCCATGGTGATGCTTGCCGAGATACCCACTCCGAGGATTGCGGATAGCACCGGCAGTCCTGCCGCGATCATCGAACCAAGCATTACGAACAGCACAATGGCGGCTGCGATGAGGCCGACAATCTCACCTGGTCCCAAAAGCTCACCGAAATCGGTGGTCAATGCCTGCGAAAACTCAACCTGCAAGGTGCCATCGCGAAGTTTCTTCATCGCCTCCACAACCGCGTCAGTGGTCGCAGGCTCAAGCTGGTTCACCGGCAAATCAAACTGAATGGTGGCAATTGCAGTGAGTCCGTTTTCGGAAATGGTTCCAAAGTTCTCGGTGACTGCGAGCAGTCGCTTTGCAACCGCTAGATCTGCCTCTCCCTGCTCAACCTCTTTGTAGCCATCGGCAATCTTCTGCTCAGCATCGACTAGCTCCTGCTGTCCAGATTCAAAATCGCGCTGTCCCTGAATGAATTCTTGCCTTCCAGCATTTAACTCACGCTGGGCAGCATCAAGCTGCTTCTCGCCCGCCGCGATCTGAGCCAGACCGCCGAGCAATGCCTGCTGATTGGCAATCAATGGAGCAATTTGCTCTTGTGGGGCACCGGCCTGGGTCAGCTGCGCAATGCCAGCTTCAACCTGAGCCAACTTCTGCTCCAGGTCCTTTTTTTGAAGGTTCAGATCGCTTCGGTTTTTGTCAATCTCGGCCTGCCCAGATTCGATCTTGGACTCGGCCGCTGCCAACTCATCTTTACCGTCTAGCAGCTGGGATTTACCGTTGGCCAATTCCTTTTCGGCATCTGCCAATTCAGCCCTTGCATCCGCAAGTTTTTTGTCACCATCGGCAACCTCTTGACGCTGATCAGCTAACTCCTTCGCGGTTGTGAAGGGATCAATAACCGCAGCGACCCCATCGATACTTTCTAGCTTTGCAAGCTCGGCTGAAATCTCAGCCTTCTCAGCATCGCTAAAACCACCCTCTGGTTTGTGGAAAACAACCTGACCCTGACCCCTGGATGCTTCCGGGAAGCTCTCCTGCAGGCGGTCGATGACAAGCTGGGATTCGATCCCTTCGATCGACATCGACGATGAGAGCTTGCCCGAGAAGTTGACCATCAGCCCAACTGCTGTGCCGAGAAGCAGCAGCCAGGCGATGATGACCAACCAAGCCTTGCGCGCAGAAAAAAGTCCGAGTTTGTAAAGCAGTCTTGCCAAGAGTCCAACAACTTTCTAAAGAGTGTGGGAAATGTCCCTAATTACTCAACATTCTCTGACTGCAATTTGAGTCCCAGCTGGGAACTAAATTTTCGACTCAAGCCATTCAAATAACTCGCGCTCAACCAAGGCCTTGTCGAGGTCGTTCAAAAGCTCGTGGTATCCACCCTCGTAGATGCGAAGTTTTTTATCCTGCACCGGGATGGTTTCGAACAGGCGAATCGAATTCAAGTGGTTGGTGGAGAGATCCTTATCGCCGTGAATCACCAAGGTTGGAACACTCCACTGGTCAATTCTTGACCAGACCATGTCTGAGATTTCCAGCACGGTCTTTGCTACCAAGTTTCGTGCCTTACCGTGATACATCTTGTCATCGGCAGCAATTAGCTTCAGCAGTTCTAGATCTCGCGTCAGGCACTCTTCGCCTGGCCTTGGCAGTGGCATGTCCCCCTCCGGGTTGATTGCCGTTACCAACTTCGAGAGCATCCGCTCCCAGCGCTTGGATGGCGTCTGCATTGCGCTCGAAGAAAGCACTGCAGCAGTGATGCCAGTTGGATTGGACACCACCGACGCAGCAGTCACAAGACCACCGAGCGAGTGGCCAAAGAGGGCCAGTGGTAGGTCTGAGTTAATTGCATCGCGTGCTGATAGGTGAAGCATCAAAGCTTCGTTGACATCAACCAATCCCCTGACGCCGGGGGTCTCGCCGTGACCAGGAAGATCAATGGCATACACGTTGAACCCGCGAGCCACGAGCTTTGGGATCAGTTGGTTGTATTGCCAGACAAAGCGCTCGGCATACTCACCGAGTCCGTGCTGGAGTAAAAGATTTGCTTTCGGGTTTGGACTGTCCCACATAAACCCAGCAGCGATTGTTCCGGTGTCCCAAGACTTTGCTTTTGCCAGTGCCATGTCCAAAGCCTAAGACTGCAAAGTGAGGGCGGCGGTTTGAATCGCTATCTCTAGCTCTTCGTTGGTAGGTATCACGAGAACTTTGACTCGAGAGCTTGCCGACGAAACATCTCGCTCAACCTTGGAACGCTCGTTGTTCAGCTCGTAATTGAGTTCGATGCCCAGGTGCTCCAAACCTGCCGTGATTTGCTCACGCATTTCAGATGAGTTTTCGCCAACGCCGGCTGTGAAGACGACAGCGTCAATTTCTCCCAGCTGAGCTATGTATGCGCCGATATATTGCTTGACTCGCAGCGCATAGACAGCGAGGGCTTGCTGGGCATGAACATCCTTTTGCTGAGCTCTTCGCTCGACATCTCGCAAATCCGAATCCCCCGTCATGCCCTTCAGGCCGGCATTCTTGTTCAGGCTCTCATCAATCTCGGCAAGGCTTAGGCCTTGGTTGGCGAGGAAAAGCACGATCGCTGGATCGATATCGCCCGAACGGGTTCCCATGACAAGGCCCTGCAGCGGCGTAAGGCCCATGGATGTGTTTATAGATTTGCCATGCTTCACCGCGCAGGCGGAGCCTCCATTACCGAGGTGTAGGACGATTCCGTTGAAGGTCGGCTGACCCAGGAAGGCGGCAGCCCTGCGAGATACATAGGCATGGGAACTGCCATGGAAGCCATACCGGCGAATTCCAAACTTTTCTTCAAGCTCCCGATCTATCGCGTAGCGATAGGACGCTGGTGGCATGGTTTGATGGAAGGCAGTATCGAAAACGGCAACCTGGCTCAGCCCCGGGAATGCCTTGAAGGCTGCGCGAATTCCCGCCAGATTTCCGGGGTTGTGTAGCGGAGCAAGCGGCACCAGTGACTCGATTTCAGAAAGCACTCGCTCATCGATCAGCACCGGCTGAGAAAACTTTGATCCGCCGTGAACCACTCGGTGGCCAATTGCAACCGGGCTAATCCCCGAGCTCCTTAGTTCTGTAACCATCTGCTCAAAGACTGCAGAGTGATCTGTAACCCGCTCAATCAGACCGCTCAGAAGTGATTCATTTGAGTCAACGTCAATCACCTGATACTTCAGCGAGCTTGACCCCGAGTTCACGACCAAGATTGGCTTCACTGGTTAGCTCCCGCCTGAATAGCGGTTATGGCGATTGTGTTGACGATGTCCTTGACCAAGGCTCCGCGCGAGAGATCGTTAACTGGCTTTTTCAAGCCCTGAAGAATTGGGCCGATAGCCAAGGCGCCAGAGGTTCTCTGCACTGCCTTATAGGTGTTGTTTCCGGTATTCAAATCCGGGAAGACAAATACGGTGGCACGTCCGGCAACAGTTGAACCAGGGAGCTTGGTCTTTGCCACACCCGCATCCACCGCGGCATCAAACTGGATTGGGCCCTCCACCGAAAGTTCAGGTGAGCGCTGACGAACCAGATTGGTTGCGTTTCTAACCCGATCAACCTCGGCTCCCGATCCACTCTCTCCGGTGGAGTAGGAGAGCATTGCAACGTGGGGCTCGATGTTGAATGCTCTGGCGGTCTCAGCTGAGGAGATTGCAATATCAGCAAGCTGCTCTTCGGTTGGCTCTGGGATGACTGCGCAGTCACCGTAAACAACAACTCGATCTCGAAGCGCCATCAAAAACACGCTGGAAACCACTGAGACACCTGGTTTGGTTTTGATGATCTGGAAGGAAGGAGTGATGGTATGGGCAGTGGTGTGGCAAGCTCCAGAAACCATGCCGTCCGCAATGCCAAGCTGAACCAGCATGGTGCCAAAGAAGCTCTCGTCGAGCATTACTTCCTTGGCTTTTTCATAGGTCATGCCCTTGTGCGATCGAAGCGAGACATATTCAGCGAGGCACCTCTCGAAGTGCTCTGAAGTCGCGATCTCAATCAGTTGAGCCCCTGACAAATTAAGGCCCAAAGCATTGGCCCTGGACTGAATTTCAGAGGGCTTACCCAAAATAATGAGCTTGGCTATGCCCTTGGTCAACACCTCGGCGGCAGCCGTAAGAACTCGATCGTCATTGCCCTCCGGGAGCACGATTGTTTTTTGATTGGAGCGCGCCCGCTCGGCGAGCGAGTGCTCAAACATCAGTGGCGTGATTGCCTCTGGTGTTACATCGGCAATCAACTGGGTGAGAGTTCCGAGTGGAACTGAGTTTTCAAACAACTTTCTGGCCCGCGAGATTTTGCCTGGGTCTGAGAGTGAGAGTGTGCCTCGGGTTCGAATCACCCTCATGGTGGTGTCAAAACTGCCACCGGGGCAGGCAATAACCGGCACGGTTGGCTTAACGCCTCTGATCAATCTCGATATTGATTCCGGCAACTCGAAGCCGCCGTTGAGCACAATTCCGGTGAGCTTCGGGAAGGTGTCTGAGCTATCGGCCATCACAAGTGGCAGCAGGACATCGGTTCGGTCGCTCGGTGCGACAACCACCGCATTTTCCTTTAGGCGAGCAAGCACGTTTACCTCGCTCATGGCTGCCACAACGACATCCATGGCTTCATCTTGCAGTCGAGCCTCTTCGCCAAAAACCAATTCACCAGAAACCGCATTCATTACCTGGCTCATCCGCGGAGCAACAAGGTATGGATCCTCTGGCACGACCCAAACGGACACACCGTCAGGCAGTTTCTCTGCGACCTTTTGTCGGATGGATTCGGAATTGGCTCCAGCGCGATTCACCACCGCTGCCAGCAGCGTCGTATTGGCCTCAGTTAGTTCCTGCATTGCCAGATCTGCTACCTGACCAACTTCGCTCGCGTCTCGCTCGGGTGCTTGACCCAGGTTTTCCTCTCCCGAGAGCGAGTTTCGACCGGATAAAACCAAAAGCATGGGAGCTGCGAGGTTGGTGGCGACCTTGGCATTGAAGGATAGCTCTGCAGGAGAGACGACATCGGTGTAATCGGATCCGAGAATGACCACCGCGTCAACTGTGCTCTCGATTTTTTTGTAGCGCTCAATAATCTGAGCCAGTGCTTTTTCGGGTGAGGCATGCACATCTCTGTAGCTGGCTCCGACGCAGTCTTCGACTGCCAGCTGACTTCCCGAAAGTTCGTGCAACATCTCAAGAACCGGATCCCTGGAATCAAGTTGCGGGGAGACTGCTCGAAAGACTCCAACCGATCCGTACGCCTTTTTCATGGTGTCCAAAACACCCAAGGCGATTGCGGATTTGATGGTGTGGCCCTCTACCGATGCCACATAAACACTTCGAGCCATAACTAAAGGGTAACGCACCCCGCTTAAGGGGGCCAATGCCAGAGAAATGGTCGAAGTGGAGGCTACGCTGGAGGCAGTTGCTCCCAAGGAGCTGTGGTGCGTACAAGGAGGTTCGCATGTCAGTTGTCAGCGCGTCAGTATCTGCTTTCGAGATCACCCAGACCGAGCACTGGGAGGTTATAAAGTCCTCAGCCCTCACTCTTCGCGGTCACCAAATTCATGACGGCAGCATTCCGGAAAAGTCTGTTCACAAGATTTGCTCTATTGCGGTAGCGGGAATCTCGGGAGCGCTTCGTGAGCTGGCCGAAGTGCTAACCCACGATGCCGAATACCTATTGGCATGTGCCGACGATTTTGATAGCTGGTCAAACTCTGGTTTTCCGGTCCCCGATTTCTACAGCTCATTGGATAAGTTCCAGCCGCAACTGAGTCGTCAAGACAAAACTGCACACCTGGTCGTGTTTCCGATGTACACCCAAAATGGCTCAACTGATCGCCTTGTTGAGGCTGTGGTTTTAGAGGTTATCTGGCCAGAGTTCGTGGCAGAGCTAGAGAAAAGCTTCACCAATCCAGCATTCTTGCCAGTTAGATTCTTGGACTTCACCCCGGGCTACCTCACCAATTCGGCAGTGATCTTCCCTGAGTCGGTTTCTGTAACCCCAAGGGTTCCTGCCGACTCACCTGAGGGCACCGCTGCGGCACTTCCAGATTTCAACTGGGGTGGCATCTTCGCAGATCGTGAGGCGGCCAGGTTTAGAAAAGTTGTTGCCGCAGCCAGCGAAATTACTCGGCTTGAACTTCCATCGGGAGCTTCGCGCCTACTTGCCGACCAGCGACTTTGCGAGCAGACGTTTGTGATGTGGGACCTGATTCACGACCGCACTCACATGCGTGGCGATCTTCCTTTCGACCCGTTCATGATCAAGCAGCGCATGCCATTTTTCCTCTACGGCCTCGAGGAGCTGCGCTGTGACCTCACCGCATTCCGAGAGTCCGTAAAACTCTCGCGTGATCCCAAGGTCAACGAGGAAACCAGGGACTTCGCTCAACTGGTGCAGTATGCGATTTTGTTTGATCGCATCTTCCGCTTCCCACTAACTGGAACCAGAAAGCGAAACTACGACTCGGTTGCAGGGCAGTTGCTGTTTGCATACCTTCACAAGCGCAAGGTGCTGCACTGGACTGACACTCAACTAGCAATCGACTGGGCCGAACTGCCTGACATGGTGGTCGCGCTCTCTGATGAAATCAATCAGCTCTATTTCGATTCCATCGATCGACCAAAGGTCGTGCACTGGCTAAAGGCCTATGAATTGGTATCGACCTGGCTTGCCCCGCACCCCGCCTCAGCTTGGCACAAGGGCGATCTTCCGCTCTCGGGAACACCATCAGAGCTAACCGACAGAGTGTTGGAGGATGAATTCCCGCTCTCGATGTTCTATGAGGCACTGGTTAAGAAGATGGCTCCAGTGATTCAATCTACGATTGGCATTACCGGGAATAGCTAATACCTGGTCAGGGAAGGCAAGAGTTGAAGCTTCACGATGAGAACTGGCGTGGTTTCGCCAGCGACAACTACTCAGGAGTTCACCCTGAAGTATTGCAAGCGCTAGCCGAAGCCAATAACGGTCATCAAACTGCCTACGGAGATGATGTCTATACCGAGCGTCTAAAGGCAGTTATTAAGGAGCAGTTCTCCGATGATGCCGAGGTCTTCCCGGTTTTCAACGGCACCGGTGCAAACGTGGTCGGCCTCACCTCAATGATGCCGCGCTGGGGCGCAGTCATTTGCTCAAACCTCGCTCACATCCACACCGATGAGGGTGGAGCGCCAGAGCGAGTGAGCGGACTAAAGCTCTTCACAGTTGAGCACCAAAACGGCAAGCTGACCCCCGAGTCCATTGCGACCCAGGTTTATGGAATTGGAGATGAGCACAGAGCTCAACCAATGGTTGTGTCAATCACTCAAACTACTGAGGTTGGCACCGTATACAGCCCATCGGAAATCAAGGCCATTGCCGACTATGTTCACTCCCAAGGCATGCTGCTGCATCTAGATGGAGCACGACTTTGGAACGCGGCAGCAGCACTAGGAGTGCCATTTAGAACCTTCACCAAGGATGCCGGGGTGGATGTCTTGAGCCTGGGTGGAACCAAGAACGGTTTGCTTGGCGCTGAAGCGATTGTGGTGCTGAACCCTGAGGCCAGCGAGGGGCTTCTTTACCTGCGAAAACTGTCCATGCAGCTTGCGTCAAAGATGCGCTTCATCTCGGCGCAGTTGCTCACACTGTTTGAAAACGATCTCGGTATCAAATCCGCCAGCCACGCCAACGCGATGGCGAAGCGACTACGTGATGGTCTTCAGGCAAAGCTGGATTCGGGCGAAATCTCAGGACTTCACTTCACGAACCCAACAATGGCAAATGCGGTCTTCGCCAGCATCGACAATCAGGTTGCGGATCGAATTAGGTCGAAGGTGAAGTTCTATGACTGGGAACGTTCAATCGGCGAAGTTAGATGGATGTGTGCATTTGACACCACCGAGCAGGATGTCGATCGGTTCATCGACATCATCGCAACCGAGCTAAATCGCTAGTTGTTGCTAAGCGCTGCACCGCAGCGATAGAAGCCAAAAACCAGCTTGTCCATTGCTGCTCGGTTTTCATAGGAGACCTTATTCCAAAGGTTGTAAACGGTGAAAATCAAGTCAGTTCCATCTTGAGCTTTGATCTTTCCTGCAAGCGAATACCCGGTTCTGATCCAGCCGGTTTTGGCCTCGATGTTGAAAAGAGCTGGTCGCTGCTCACCTGAGTTGAAGCGATAACGGAGCGAGCCAGGTTTACCCGAGACCGGCATGCCCGCAATCACAGCGGAGTGAGAAGCTTGGTTGCCATAGACCTGGGCCAACACGTCATTCACCAGCTTCGCTGGGACCTTATTGAGCCTGGATAGCCCAGACCCATCGACAATCAACATGCCCTTGGTGTCAATTCCCCTGGCTTGCAACGCCTTGGCATAAGCCCGGGTTAGTGAGGTTGCGGAGCCGTCGAACCCAAGGGCAAGAGATGAGAGCCGCGCCAAAGCTTCGGCCAGGGCGTTATCAGAAACATTTAGGGTGTTTTGAATCCACCGCGAAATTGGCTGAGACTTCACCGAAGCAACCACAACCGATGAGGTCGCCAGTTTTCCAACAGTCGCTGATGCCGACTGAGCAAGGCCGTACTTTCGGAGCGACTGCAGGAACAGAACTCCAGCTTGGTTGATGGGCTTAGCGGTTCGTTGGCCAATGAAAACGTTCTGGTTTCTTGAGCTGGTTAGCCTTCCTGCGTCAATCTGCAAGGCAGATACCGGGGCCATGTAACCCTGAGATAAACCACGCTTGTCCCAGGTTGGATGCCAGTCTTCGGTGGCACCGTAAAGAGAGCTGTCGAGCACTACCTGAGAGATGGTTACCCGGTTGCGCTTCGCCCAGGACGCTATCTGCTTCGACAGGCTGTCCAGCTTTGGTCCACCCGAGTAGTAAGAAACGATGTTTCCGGGCATCCTCGAGAGCGTTACATCTCCAGATCCAACCAGGTAAACCGTGCCCGAGGAAGTGTCGGCATAGACCTCGGTTTCAACCTGATAATCAGGACCAAGTGCATCCAGCGCCACCACCGAGGTGATGACCTTCATCACCGAGGCAGTGCGTGCGGGGGTTTCTGCTCGGCGAGAAAACAAAACTGAGGAGTCATCGGCTCGCCTCACCTCTGCATGCAGCGATTTGATGCCCTGAACCTTGGTTAGTGAATCGACCGAGCACGGTGCTAACTCATTTGGAGTCGCAGATGCTGCGGGTGCAAACAGCACCCCGGCCACCAATGCCAGTGTCGAGGCAATGCCCAGTGATCTCGTGTTCAAACCAAACCTCCGAGCCGCAAGGCTAACAACGGCATTTGCCAATCTCGCTTAGCCACCACCTTTTTCACCGAATTCAAAGGTTTTGCGGTAGCCTTAGGACAAATTCCGCCCGATGCAGCGCGAGCCAATCCCCTTTTATTTTTCAAGGATCTTCTTATGAGTGAAAAAGCAAACATTGGAGTTGTTGGGCTCGCAGTAATGGGTTCAAACCTGGCCCGAAACCTTGCCTCCAGAGAGGGCAACCGAGTTGCCGTTTACAACCGCTCGGTGGAACGCACCAATCTTCTAGTCACTGAACACCCAGAGGCAAACTTCATCGCCGCTGAAACTATCGATGAGTTTGTGGCTTCGCTAGCCAAGCCAAGAACCGCAATCATCATGGTTCAGGCTGGAGCCGGAACCGATGCCGTTATCAACCAGCTTGCTGAGCGTTTTGAGCCCGGCGATATCATCGTTGATGGCGGTAACGCACTCTTCACCGACACCATTCGTCGTGAGAAAGAAATTTCTGCCAAGGGCATCAACTTTGTTGGTGCCGGTATCTCCGGTGGTGAAGAGGGTGCCCTGAAGGGACCTTCGATCATGCCTGGCGGTAGCGCAGAGGCCTACAAGACCCTGGGTCCAATCCTGGCTTCAATCGCAGCGATTGCCGAGGGCGAGCCATGTGTCACCCACGTCGGAACCGACGGTGCGGGACACTTTGTAAAGATGATCCACAACGGCATCGAGTATGCCGACATGCAGCTAATTGCTGAGGCCTACGACATCCTTCGCCAGGCAGGTGGCTACTCCCCTGCCGAGGTTGCAGAAGTATTTGGTGAGTGGAACAAGGGTGACCTGGAGTCATTCTTGATTGAGATCACCGCCGAAGTCTTGAAGCAGGTTGATGCCAAGACCGGCAAGCCATTTGTTGATGTGGTGCTAGACCAGGCAGGTTCTAAGGGAACCGGTGTCTGGACCGTGCAGACCTCTCTAAATCTAGGCACCCCAGTTTCTGGAATTGCTGAGGCAGTATTTGCAAGAAGCATTTCCTCGCAAGCCTCTCAGCGCGCAGCGGCAGGAAACCTGCCAGCCCACGCCACCAAGTGGGAGGTGGCAGACAAGATGGCATTCGTCGAGGCAGTTCGCAAGGCGCTCTACGCATCCAAGCTAGTTGCCTATGCCCAAGGATTCGACGCGATCCGAGCTGGAGCTAAGGAATACAACTGGCAGATTGACCTCGGTGCTGTTTCCAAGATCTGGCGTGGTGGCTGCATCATCCGTGCACAGTTCCTAAACCGCATCGCAGACGCGTACGCCAAGAACCCACAGCTTGAGTCCCTAATCCTCGATCCTTACTTCGCTGAGGCGGTATCCGAGGCAGTTAGCGCTTGGCGTGAGGTGGTTGCAAAGGCAAGCCTCGCTGGTATTCCAGTTCCTGCATTCGCTTCTTCGCTGAGCTACTACGACGCACTTCGTGCCCCTCGCCTGCCAGCAGCTTTGGTTCAGGGACAGCGCGATTTCTTCGGAGCTCACACCTATAAGAGAGTGGACATGCCAGGGGTATTCCACACCCTGTGGTCTGGAGACAGAAGCGAGATCGAAACCACTCCCTCCTCGCACTAGGGAGTAACCTTGGCGAGTGCGCTCGCATTGGATTTGGTTGTTCATACCGATGGCCCTGATTTGGGGTTCGAGCTTTCTATTCACCGAGCTCTCGCTTGAGCTAACCACCTCCTTCGGGGTTGCGTTTTGGCGCACCTTCTTGGGGGCTGCTTCGATGGCACTGCTTGGCTTGGTGATGAAACTCACCTTCCCAAAGGGTAAGCAGTGGTTCCACCTCTGGGTGGCTGGCCTATTCATGAGTGCGATTCCGTTTGCACTGTTTTCCTACGCTCAGCAGTCCACCACAAGCATTCTGGCGGCGATCATCGGAGCTTCAATGCCGATGTTTACCCTGCTCGCAATCATGACGATTTACCGAACCGAGAAGGTGACAGTTCTGGCAACCACCGGATTACTCATTGGTTTGGCTGGGGTGGCAATCACGCTTGGGGTATGGGAGGGCTTTGGCGAGAATGACCCGCTTGCAATATTGGCTCTGGTCCTAGCCGCTGTCTCATACGGTGTCGGGACGCCATACATCAAGAAGCACATCACCCCGATGGGGCTGCACGGGGTCACTTCGGCAGCAGGCCAGGTCGGCATGGCCGCTGTTACCCTGCTGCCTTTCTATCTTTTGACTGGACCACTATTTATTGCTGAGCCAAGAGTTGAAACAGTTGGGGCGTTGCTAGCCCTTGGAGTCTTGGGATCTGGTTTCGCTTACCGGCTCTACCACGGTGTAATCGCGAGCGCCGGCAGCACGACCGCATCGCTGGTTACCTTCTCGAATCCGGTGGTGGCAACCATCTGGGGAGTGCTGCTGCTTGGTGAGACTCTGCACTGGTATGAGCCGTTGGGTGCGGTGGTGGTTATCCTCGGTGCCTACCTAGCGCAACGCCGGTAGCTGTACCGCCCGCCAGATCAGCATGGGTTCAAAACCAAGTCCGAAATAAAGATCCAGCGCCCCGGAGTCATTGCCGGTATCGGCACCTAACGCAACCGAGTCAAAACCCCTTGTTCGGTAGTAGCTTGCAGCCTGATTCAAAAGCGCTTTACCGATCCCGATTCCTCTGAACTCGGCTAGCACACCAAGCTTGTCCACCCAACCGCCATTTTGATCTGCCCTCGAATCATCAGCAATCAAGAATCCGGCAGGTTTACCCTCGAAGTAGGCGATGAGAAAGCCGTTTGGGTCTTTGGATTCAATGGAGTTTCGCTGGTTCAACCAGGACGGAAAATCTATTGCCACATAACCGAAGTGCTCTGCGAAGGACTCGACCTCGAGCTTGTGAAGCAGCTCGGCGTGCTCATCAAAATCGACCGCACGAATCGAAAGTTGCGGGTTTATCAACTTGAAATCGGTTGGCAGGTCTCTCCAAACCAGCTTCCAGTAATCACGGTAGTGCTCAAAACCAAACTCTGCAAAAAGCTGGTGCAGGTCGGTGTCGTTTTTGTTAGCTGCGGTGCGAATCTTGAAACCAGGTCTGTGCTCTTTGGTCCAATTCAATCCATATTGCATCAGTTCCCTGGCGACCTGGTGAGGGCAGTCGGTGAAGAGGTCTAGATCGACTGTGTTCTTGGTGGAATCGGTATGGATAAAAAGAACTGCATCCAACTCGGGGCCCAGGTGACCAAACACAAATGCCGGCTCACCATAACCCTGGAACCACTGCGGCATTTCACTCAGGGGGTAGGCCTCAAACTCTGGATCCACCCGAAGCTCATGGGTATTGGCAACCCTCAGGGTTGCCTCGGCATCTTCCAGGGTTAGCGCTCGGATCAATGCGCTTCCTCCGCCTCCAGTGGCTTTCTCAAATCAGGCAGCGTCCACGGCCTAACGATGAAGATCAGGCTCAATACCGAGAGAGCGAAGAAGCTAAAGATCAATAGGCCGACATCGAAGGTTGAGGTGATGCTCAGCGATGCATAGACCACACTCATGATGCTGGTCATGGTGAAGTTGGTAACGCCCATCAAGGATGCAGCGGTTCCTGCCTCTGAGCCGTGGTTTAGCAATGCCAGAGTTGGGATGCCGGTAGCTGGAGCACCAAAGAAGAACACCAGAATAAAGAATCCGATCTCGGCAATCAGGATGCTGCTTCCTGCCGTAAACATTAGGTATAGCCCGGCCAAAGATCCAGCGACCGAGTAAACCACCAGCATCCACTGGGCCTTGAAGTACTTGGCCATCAAGCCACCGAACTGAACCCCCAGCCACAACGCAGCCGAGTTAACCGCGAACCAGATGCCAAACTCCGCGGGAGAGAGTTTGAAGGTCTCCTGGTATAGATACGAGACCGTGTTGAGATAACCAAACAGTGCGCTCAATTGCAAAGCGCTGACGATAAGAAGGCCAACGTAGGCACGGTCTTTCAAGACCGAAACATAACCTCTAGCCAGACCAAGCGGGGTACTGGATCTGCGCTGTGCCTTGGGGAGGGTCTCAACTAAAAAGAAGGTTGAAGCGATAGCCAGGGCAAGACCAAAGAATCCGAAGGTTAGAAAGATTGACTGCCAGGGGAACACTGTAACCAGCTGTGATCCGACGATGGGTCCGATGATTGGAGACAGACCCTGAATCAAGAACACCCTGGAGAGCATCTTCAGCATCGGCTGACCGCGGAAGAGATCTCGTACCACTGCCCTGGAAACCACGTCGGCGCTCGCTGCAAAAAAACCCATGCTGAAGCGAAGGATCAAAAAGTACTCGATCTCGGTCACAAAGAACAGTGCAATAGCGCTCGCTGCAAAGCCAAACATCGCCATAAGCAAAAGCGGCCTGCGGCCAAAGGCATCCGACATGGGGCCTGATACCAACTGACCAAAAGCTAACCCGATTGTCACTCCGGCTAAAGATGCCTGCACAGTCCCGTTTGGCACACCAAAGAACTCCCCAATCTGAGGGAAGGCAGGTAGGTAGGGGTCAATTGTGTAGGGAATCAGGCTGATAGAAAACGCAACTATAAAGATGTAGATGACCAGCATCTTGCGATTTAGCTGGTCACCGGAGTCGATTACCCGACTTCCTGGGGTAAGTCGGAAAGAGAGGGCCACGGCTAGAAGAATAGTCGCTGGGCTATTACCTCCCCCGGCGCGACGCCTCCTGCGATTACAAACTCGGCAGACCCCACCGGAGTCACCCACTTATTAAGTAGGTCCAACTCATCCAGCCGCCGCTGGATTGGCACAAACTGCTTTGAGAGGTCAGCCTGATAGGCGGTCCATAGCAGGCCAACATCCAAAGAACCCTCAGTGCTAAATCCGGACTCGTAGGAGAAGGGTCTGCGGAAGATGCGCTCCCCTTCTTGAGCCGGAGCTGCTCTTCTGATGTGGGCGTAGTCAGGGATGACCTTCAAACCATTTGGGTGCCGTGCCGCAAGATCTGGGATGTCTGACTCCTTCTCGCCAGTGAGCGGTGCACCGTCTGAGAGCCTGCGGCCGATTACCTCTTCTTTAGCTGGGGTACCGAGCTGGTCCCAAGTATCGAGATTCATCGCAATTCTTCGAAACACCAGCTGGGTGCCACCGATCGCCCACTCAGGGCCGTCTTTAATCCAAACAATGTTGTCAAAGTCATCGGTTCCAAACTTTGGGTTGGCCGTCCCATCGATCTGCCCCATCAGGTTTCGGTGAGTTACTCCCGAGGGAACCATCCCGGGAGTGTGGGCGAATCCTGATTGCGTCCATCGCACGGTTGCAAATGGCATGCTGTCGCGGACCAGTCCCCTGGTGCCGTGACTTAGAACCACGGGGTCATCGGCTGCAACGTGAATCAGAACATCTCCGCCTGAGTACTCAGGCTTTAGTTGATCAATCTTGAAGCTTGGCAGCGGGCCAAAGCCCTCGGGCTGGCGGTCTTCGAGACCGAGCTTAGAAAAAAAGGAGGGTCCAAAACCCACATAGGCTGAGAAGCGAGCAGACCCCATCGCTAGCTCCGGAGATGGGTCTGCCAGAACCGGCACTCCTCGACTGAGCCGTTCGATGTCGTCGGTGATCAACCCCATCCAACGCAACATGCTCTCTGAGCTAGCGCCGGGCTTTAGATCAAATGCAATGAAATTAGTGACGGCCTGAAGGTCAGTTTCGATACCCATTTGGTTTGGGCCATAAAACTCAAGGGCCTGGGTCGCCGTTTTGGTGGTTGCATCCTGGTTCAATGCCAGGGCGGTTGCGCCAGAGGCTAGCCCAGCAGCCGCAGCTGACGCTGCGGTGCCGGCTAGAAATCCTCTGCGTGTTACCAATTAGTTCCTAGTGACCGGATTCGTCGTGGTAAGTCTCGTCGCCACCCTCGGAAGGCTTAGCTACGAGATCGGTGAGGGTCACATCTTCTGCTCCCTCGAAGTCAAGCGTAACTGAAACCTTGTCTCCGGCCAGAATCGCCTTCTTTAGGTCCATGAGCATGACGTGGTCGCCACCCATCTCTAGAACGTGGGTGGTTCCCGGCTCGATGCTGATGCCGCCCTCGATCTTCTGCATCACCATCTCGCCGTCCTGCATAACGACCTCGTGAACCTCAACCATGCCGGCTAGCTCTGCAGATCCACCCACGAGGGTGATTGTCTCAGATCCGTTGTTCTTGATCTGCATGAATACACCGGTCATGCCACCAACGTGGTCGGAGTATTCGGAGGCACGAACCCATGGGTTCGAAATTTCAACCGCAGGCGGCTGGGTGCAGCCGGTTAGAACCAAAAGTGGGAGTGCAGCGGCTAGAGCTAGGGCCTTGATTCGCTTCATGATTATCTTTTCTGTCTTTAAATGTCAGTGGGTTGCGCTTAAATTTGATGCAATAGGCATTCATTCTACAACTAGTAGAAATAACTTTTTGGACATTTTGGGTGAATCTCTGCGACACGCCTAAAGATCAGACGCCTTAAAGTTCAAGTTGTGGGTTAATGTTCGAGCAACAACTAAATAAGTGAATTTTTTCGACA
>JBEENY010000001.1:0-76364 GCA_041191905.1 Actinomycetota bacterium | reverse complement strand
GAGGTATGGTCGAGAACCGAAGATTGATCTTCGATTCACATAACTCAATAGTGTTTCGGCGGCCATAGCGAGAGGGAAACGCCCGGTCCCATTCCGAACCCGGAAGCTAAGACTCTCAGCGCCGATGGTACTGCAAGGGGGACCTTGTGGGAGAGTAGGACACCGCCGGACTTACTTTAGAAATGGCCACTCCTTTTAGGGGTGGCCATTTCTATTTAAGCTGATTTCCAAAGGAGCATCATGGAGCGAAGAAGGCCTAGCGAAAAGCGCGAGGGGCCGATTGGCCGTGGTGAGCGTAGCGACGCCGCTCGTCCAATTTGGCAGGAGCGAGTCAAACGCGACCGCGATGTTGAAAAGTCTCCGCTTATCCCGAGTGAAATCACTCCCGAGGATCTCGATCTTGGCGTCCGCGTTCAGCTAAAAACCCTCACGGCTGAAAACGCAGAAATGGTTGCCAGGCACCTGGCCATGGTCAATCTTTTGATTGACAAAGATCCCGAGCTCGCTCACAAGCACGCACTCGCGGCTTCTCGAAGAGCGGGACGGTTGGCCATTGTTCACGAGACACTTGGCGTCACCGCCTACACCGTTGGTGACTACGCCCTTGCACTCAGAGAACTACTAACGCACCGCCGACTTTCTGGATCACTGGATCAAATTCCGCTCATCGTCGATTCTGAACGCGGCATGAACCGCCCGGCGAAAGCCCTGGAGGCCGCAGCTGGCATTGATCGAAAGAAACTTGCGGTTGGCGTGCGAATCAATCTGGCCATCGCTCTTTCCGGAGCCAGATTAGATCTGGGTGATGCGAAGAATGCCAAGCTAGAACTTGAAATTCCTGAGCTGAGCGCGAAGCAGATTTTTCCGCAGTCACCATTGCTGTTTCGCAGTTATGCAGAGGTTTTGCGGGAACTTGGACAAAGTGGCGAGGCTTGGGATGATCTGGCCGATAGAGCCGAGAAGGCTCTGGGTGAGGTCGGCGAAGAGCTTTTTGAGCTGGTTGAAGAGATTGCTATCCCAACCAGCTCTGATTTTGAGAAGCGACCCGCGCGAAAGTTTGATGAGGATAAGAAGTCTTCCTACGAACGTAAACCACGTCAGCGAAGTGACGGCAGGGAGCGTCCAGCACGAAGTGACGGTGAAGACCGCCCAAGACGCGATGGATCTAGTACTGATCGTAAGCCTCGCGAGCGAACTGATGAACCGCGTGATGGCAGACGTCCAAGACCTTCCGCCACAGCTAGTAGTAGGCGCAGGGATTCAGAGGGTGATCGCTCAGCTGGTAGGGGATATCGTGCGTCAGAGACCGGCGATAGAAAATCTTCTGAGACTGGTCGCGCCAGGGGAGAGCGCCCCTTCCGAGCTTCGCGTGATACATCTGAGTCTCCCAGGCCAAAGCGGGCCTTTGATTCCAAGTCTGGCGACCGAAAGCCTAAGGGGTCAGGTTCCGTAGGTGGTGCAAAACCACCTCGCAGACCTGGTGGTGAAAGGGGCGGTCGTGGCAAGGCTGGTTGATGCCTACGATTCCGTTCTATTTGACCTCGACGGAGTGGTCTATCTCGGTTCAAGGTCGATTGACTACGCGGTTGAGTCGATCAATCGAGTCAAATCCGAAGGATTCAAGATTGGCTTTGTAACCAACAACAGCTCAAGGCGACCTGAGGTAATTGCTGAGCAGTTGAACGGTTTTGGTATCAACACCGACGCCTCAGAGATTGTTGGTTCGGCGCGAGCAGGTGCCTTGATGTTGGCGCAGAGAGTCCCCCCCGGCTCGAAGGTGCTGGTTGTCGGTGGCGAGGGTCTTAGTACCGAGGTATTGGCCCTAGGTTTTGAATTAGTAGAGTCCGCCGATGAATCTCCTGCAGCTGTGATTCAAGGTTTTTCCCCCGACGTTGGATGGCGTCAGTTAGCCGAGGCGGCCTATGCGATACAGCGTGGTGCGATCTGGTTGGCAACTAACCAGGACTGGACCATCCCTCGAGAAGGAGGGATTGCGCCAGGTAATGGCACTTTAGTCTCTGCAGTTCATACTGCTGTCGGCATACTTCCGGATTTTGCAGGCAAACCCTTTGCCCCGATTTACCAATCTGCGATTGACCAGCTCGGAATCTCCAAGCCATTGTTTGTCGGAGATCGCTTAGATACGGATATCAAGGGAGCACTTGGGTTCGGTATGGATTCCGCCTGCGTAATGACGGGTGTCGCAACCAAAAAAGAGCTGATATCCGCTCGTGCTGATGAGCGTCCCACTTTTGTAATTCAGGATCTTCGTGAGCTTTTCCTCCCATACCAAGAACCCAAGCAGACCAAACGAGGTTTTGAACTTCGAAAGAGCTCGGTCGAGCTCTTGGGAAATCGCGTTATGTCGGTTGATGGTGATCCTCAATCGCTAGACACCTTACGCTGCGCATGCGAGGTAGTCTGGAATTCGAGTGCTCCCATCTACGGACTCGAAGTTGAAGCCGAACTGTATAGCTAGGAAAAATGTGAACCTGTCAGATATCGAAGCTCAGCTTGCCAAACTTGAAGAGCTGGAGGAAGCGGCTCAGCTTGAGGTGATTGAGCAGGTTATTCGCGCACTAGAGGAGCTAGTTTCCTAAGTGGCAGAGCGCCTAGACATCGAGCTAGTTCTTCGGGGAATCGCGAGATCACGGTCTCAGGCCGCTCAGTTAATTGACGCTGGTCGAGTCAGCGTTAACGGTAAGCGCGCAACCAAGTCCGCCCAGAAAATAGTCGAGTCTGATGCCGTGGAATTGAGCCAAGGATTGGATTATGTATCGCGTGCTGGGGCAAAGCTGGCCTTCGCCCTGGAGCAATTCGACCTAGAAATCAATGGAACAGTCTTGGATGCAGGCGCTTCAACCGGAGGATTTACCCAAGTGCTCCTCCAGGCTGGAGCCGAACAGGTTTTGGCAATCGATGTCGGCCATGGGCAACTCGTTCCCGAATTGGCAGCGGATTCAAGGGTTGCCAATCTCGAGGGCATCAATCTCAGGGATTACTCACGACTGGAACTCGAGCAGGCCATTGGCAAGAGTCCTCAGATTTCGCTCGTTGTCGCTGACCTCAGCTTCATTTCGCTGACATTGGTCCTCGAGAATCTAAAAAATCTCGCCCCTGAGGCTCCCATGGTGCTCTTGGTGAAGCCGCAGTTCGAAGTGGGTAAGCACTCACTGAATGCCTCAGGTGTGGTGACAGATTGGCGAGATCGGGCCAGGGCTCTCGAGCAAGTCTCCGACTTCGTCTATTCACTGGGCTACTCGATCAAAGCAATGATCCAATCTCCAATTTTGGGCACTCACGGAAATGTCGAGTATCTGTTGTGGATAGTTCCACACAGCTCAAATAATCGTGAACAATGGAGTGCAGAGATTACCGAGTTGGCGAAGAGGACCAAATGACTAGACGGGCACTAATCGTCTCAAATGCGCAGTCCGCCTCGCAGGCTGATGTTGTTCAGCGCACGGTGAAGAAGCTGGTCGCGAGGGATATTCAGCCAGTACTCGAAGCTGCTGAGGTGAGTCGCCTTGCTGCACTCGGTGCCGATTTAGCATCAGTAGTCGAGTTCTCGAATCAGGAAATTGAGCTTGGGATCGTGCTCGGGGGAGACGGCAGCATCTTGCGTGCGGCCGAACTGCTGCGGAATCAGCCATCTCCAATCTTGGGAATTAACACCGGCCACGTTGGCTTCATGGCAGAGGCAGAGCTGGATGAGCTGGCGTCGGCGATGGACAGGGTTGCGAGCAGGGACTATCAAGTAGGACACCGATCGGCGCTCGAGGTTGAGGTATACCAAAACGGTGAACTCGCCTTTAGTTCATGGGCCATGAATGAGGTGACTCTGGAAAAATCTGCCAGAGAACGGATGCTTGAGTTGGTCGTTGAGGTAGATCGCCGACCACTTTCCTCATTTGGTTGTGATGGAGTTTTGGTGAGCACCCCAACCGGCTCCACCGCCTATGCATTCAGCGCCGGGGGTCCGGTGGTCTGGCCGGATGTCGATGCACTACTTGTCGTGCCTTTGAGCGCTCATTCACTTTTTGCTCGCCCACTGGTTCTTGGTTCAAACACGCACCTAGCATTTGAGGTTTTGAAGCGGAGCCCTGGAAATGGCGTTCTGTGGTGCGACGGCAGAAGAACTTTCGATTTAGGACCGGGTGCCCGCGTTGAGGTTAAGCGATCTGAGCAGCAAGTTCCTATGGTGCTGCTCTCCGATGAGCCCTTTACAAATCGCCTGGTTCGGAAATTCAATCTCCCGGTAACCGGCTGGAGAGGTCCTGAGGAGAATAAGTGATCGAGTCACTTTCGATTCGAAATCTCGGGGTAATTGCCCAGGCGGAACTCAGCTTCGAGTCGGGATTTAACGCACTCACTGGAGAGACCGGAGCGGGTAAGACCATGGTCTTGAGTGCACTTAATCTCTTACTTGGTGGTCGAGCAGACAGTGCAGTAATTAGGGCGGGAGAATCGGCCCTGTCGGTTACCGGAACTTGGCGAATTGAGTCGCCTGAGCTTCGGCTGATGCTCGAAGAACTTGGGGCATCAGTTGAAGACGGCGAGCTGATCGTCACCCGCACGGTATCGAGCGACGGACGCTCAAAAGCGATACTGGGAGGGACTCCGGTCCCCATCTCTACTTTGGCTGACTTGGCTGAGCAGCTTGTTGCTGTGCACGGGCAATCTGATCAGCAGAGGCTCAGATCGCTCTCTGCTCAGCGCGATGCACTAGACGAGTATGGCCAGCTTGCTCCTTTGGTGTTGGCATACCAGGGTGCCTACGCACAGTATCGAGATTTGAAAGCAAGACACGAACGCATGCTTTCATCAACCGGTCAAGACCGCGCCAGGGTGGATGAACTCACGGGAATCTTGGCAACTTTTGCAAAGCTTGACCCACAACCGGGAGAGATAGCGGCACTCGGTGAACTAATCGATCGCCTAAGCGACGTTGATAATCTTCGGATTGCTGCAATGACCGCGCACGAAGCGCTTTCTCCAGAAGACTCGATTGGGGCCATTCAAGCCTTGGGTATCGCCCGAAAGAGTCTCGAGTCAAGTTCCGATCCTGTGCTGCAGGGGCTTGGCAAGCGACTCCATGAAATTGCAGATCTCACCAGGGATCTATCGGTTGAGTTATCCGCCTATTTGATGGACTTGGAGTTGGATCCTAAGCAGCTCGAGGTTTCACTGGAGCGACGAGCAGAGCTTTTAGCATTCGAGCGTCGCAATGGTGATCTTGACGCCTTTATCGAAAAAGTCCCCGCCCTGCAGGCCGAGCTTCTGGACTTGGATTCCTCCGATGAGCAACTTGAAAAACTCGAGATGCAGCTTGAGGCAGCGCTTTCTCAGCTTGCAGGTTTGGCTCGCGAGTTAACCAGCGCTCGTGCAGCTGCAGCCGAGCGATTGAGTGCTGAGGTGAGTGCCGAGCTGACTGAACTTGCAATGGTGGGTTCGAAGCTTGTTGTCCAGGTCCAACCTTTGGGTGATTTTGAAAACTCAGGTCAGGACCGAGTCGAGTTTATGCTCGCCGCATTTGATGGCGCGAATCTGCGCCCGATAGCCAAGGCCGCCTCAGGTGGCGAGCTATCGAGAATCATGCTTGCGTTGGAATTGGTTTTGTCCAAGGGCAAGACCTTGCCAACAATGATCTTCGATGAGGTGGACGCCGGTGTTGGCGGTCAAACTGCGGTTGAGCTAGGAAGGCGATTGGCCAGGGTTGCAAAAAACACCCAGGTACTGGTCATAACTCACCTGGCACAGGTGGCCGCCTTCTCCTCGAATCAGATCAGGGTTCTTAAAAACACACAGGGTTCGATTACCCACTCATCAGTGCTGCCGCTTCAGGGAGAAGAACGCGTGCGGGAGCTGGCTCGCATGCTCTCCGGCTCACCCGACTCTGAGATTGCGATTGCCCACGCTCGAGAATTATTGCTGTCCAACTAGAAACTTTGGTGTCGCAGGCAAACTGAACTCCAATCGCTGATAGATTGGGATTCCATGGCCGAGAGCTCTGGAATCCCAAGACACATATTCGTTACTGGTGGCGTTGCATCATCGCTAGGCAAGGGTCTAACGGCCGCCTCACTGGGAAATCTACTCACCGCGCGAGGTCTGCGGGTTGTAATGCAGAAACTCGACCCCTACCTAAACGTTGACCCCGGCACCATGAATCCTTTCCAGCACGGAGAAGTATTTGTAACTGAGGATGGGGCCGAGACCGACCTCGATATTGGTCACTATGAACGATTCTTGGACATCAACCTAAACTCAGCCGCAAACGTCACCACCGGTCAGGCTTACTCGACCGTGATCGCTAAGGAGCGACGCGGTGAGTATTTGGGTGACACCGTTCAGGTCATTCCGCACATCACTGATGAGCTAAAGCGACGGATGAGATTGCAGGCAACCATGGTTCCTGCACCGGATGTCATCATCACCGAGATCGGTGGCACCGTGGGTGACATTGAGTCGCAGCCATTTATGGAAGCCGCTCGTCAAGTCAGAAGAGATGTCGGTAGAGATAACGTTTTCTTCGTCCACGTAACCTTGGTGCCTTACCTCAAGCCCTCTGGTGAGCTGAAGACCAAGCCCACTCAGCATTCGGTAGCCATGTTGCGCTCACTCGGAATCCAGCCCGACGCTATCGTTTGCCGTTCGGACCGGGATCTCCCAGACTCCATCAAGAACAAGATCGCGATGATGTGTGACGTCGATCGCGAAGCAGTTGTTACCGCAGCGGATGCGGCTTCGATCTATGACATCCCTAAGGTGCTGCACTCTGAAGGTCTCGATAGCTACATCATTCGATCGCTCAAGCTCGAGACTAAAGATGTCGATTGGTCTGGTTGGACCCCAGTGCTGAATGCGGTGCATGAGCCAAAGCACGAAGTCACGATCGGCCTTGTAGGAAAGTACATCGACCTCCCTGACGCATACCTATCGGTAACTGAAGCGCTCAGGGCGGGCGGCTTTGCAGAGTCAACTAAGGTAAACATCCGATGGATAAAGTCCGACGATTGTGAGACCGAGGACGGCGCTCGCCAGCTGCTGTCGGATGTAGACGCTGTCTGTGTTCCTGGTGGCTTTGGAATTAGAGGCATCGAGGGCAAGCTTGGGGCCCTGAAGTTCACCAGAGAGAACCAGATTCCTACTCTTGGCCTTTGCCTCGGACTGCAGTGCATGGTCATTGAGCACGCCAGAAACAAGGCAGGAATTGCCGGTGCAACCTCATCAGAATTTGAGCCCGAGGCAGCTAATCCAGTAATTGCGACCATGGCAGAACAGGTTGATGTTTTGGCCGGGGGGGACCTTGGTGGAACCATGCGACTTGGAAGCTACGAGGCAAAGCTCGCACCAGGCAGCATCGTTGCTGAAGTGTATGGCTCCGAGGTCTCGCACGAGCGCCACCGTCACCGCTACGAGGTGAACAACCGATACCGCGACCAGATTGCCCAAAGTGGCCTGGTGTTCTCCGGCACGAGCCCAGATGGCCACTTGGTGGAGTATGTTGAGCTCCCTCGTGAAGTCCACCCTTACTACGTCGGAACTCAGGCTCACCCTGAGTTCAAGTCGAGACCAACCAAGGCACATCCGCTGTTCCACGGGCTAATCAAGGCTGCCCTTGAGCGCCAGAAGCAACAGCGACTGTTCAACGAGAACTAAATGGCTCAGCCGCTCGAAAGCTACCTGCGGCATCTGACCATCGAGCGTGGCCTGAGCGCTAACTCGCTTTCGGCCTATCGAAGGGATTTGGGGTCATACCTCGATTTTCTCGAGCATGAGAAAACCAGTGAGCTGAAGGCGACCCCCGAACTGATCGAGAGATTCGGTCAGTGGCTGATGCAGCGAGGTTTGGTTGCTAGCTCCAGAGCGAGGGCTCTAGCAGCAGTTCGAGGTTTTCATAAATTCCTGGTCTTGGAGAACCTGCGGTTAGATGACCCAAGCAAGAAAGTTCGTCCACCAAAACTACCAATGCGACTCCCCAAAGCGCTGAGTCTGAGCCAGGTTGAACAGTTACTTCGTGCTTCAGGGCCCGAGCCAGGCACTGACTCCTCTGACCTAGTGAGAATCAGAAATCGCGCCATTCTTGAAATGCTCTACTCAACTGGGGCTCGAGTAAGCGAGATGGCCACCTTGGATCTTGACGAAGTAGACAGCTCGGGCTTTATCCGGGTGCGAGGAAAGGGTTCGAAAGAGCGACTCGTTCCAGTGGGGAGCTATGCCGCCAGAGCTCTTGAGGAATATCTCGTAAGGGTCAGGCCCGGTTTGACCTCGAGCGCTACCCCGGCACTTTTTCTGAATCAGCGCGGAGGCAGACTTTCGCGCCAGTCAATTTGGGAAATCCTCAGCAAGGTGGGTGAGCAGTGCGGGATTGAGGTTTCACCCCACACCCTCAGGCACTGCTTCGCAACCCACCTGATTGAGGGTGGTGCTGATGTCAGGGTGGTTCAAGAACTTTTGGGTCATGCCTCGGTAGCTACTACGCAGATTTACACCAAGATCACAATCGATACCTTGCGCGAGATTTATCAGTCGGCTCACCCGCGTGCTCGGCGGTAGGCTATCTGCAAAAGTAGTTGGAGGCGCAAGTGAATCTCTCTGGTAAAGAGTTTCCAATCCCGGCAAAGCTGAAGTCTCATGGGCCCGCTCGCATCATTGCCATGTGTAATCAAAAAGGCGGCGTCGGAAAGACCACCACAACAATCAACCTAGCTGCGTCGCTCGCGGAGTATGGCCGCAAGGTGCTGGTTGTCGACTTCGATCCACAGGGTGCACTTTCAGTTAACTTGGCGGCGGATTACCAGGACGCCCCAACCATCTACGACTTGATGATGAACGTTTCCATGGATCCCCACCTAGCGATTCAAAAGACCGAGGTTGAGAATCTGGATATCATCCCGGCAAACATCGACCTATCCGCAGCAGAGATGAATCTTGTCACCGAGATGGGTCGTGAGCGAGTGCTCGAGGGCATTCTGCACAAGGTGAAAGACGAATACGACATCATCTTCGTTGACTGCCAGCCTTCTCTAGGTCTGCTCACTGTAAACGCCCTCACTGCAGCCCACGGTGTTCTCATCCCGATGGCGACCGAGTTCTTTGCATTGCGTGGAGTGGCACTACTTATTCAGACCATCGACAAGGTGAAAGCCAGAACCAACCCGACACTGCAGCTTGATGGTCTAATCCCAACCATGCATGACGCCAGAACCCTGCACTCCCGCGAGGTTTTGGAGCGTCTGCAGGAGGCCTTCCCCGGGATGGTCTTCCAGACTGCAATCGGCCGAACCGTGAAGTTCCCGGATGCGACGGTGGCTAGAAAGCCAATCACTCAGTTCGCGCCGACTTCTGAGGCGGCCGAGGCCTATCGCCGGGTGGCGAGAGAGCTAGTCAAACGTGGCAGTGCAGCTTGAATCTGAGATAGATTTTCGGATCCAACTCGACAATTTCGACGGCCCATTTGACCTGCTGCTTCGCCTCATCGGCAAGCACGAGCTGGACATCACTCAAGTCGCACTCTCTCGAGTAACAGACGAATTTCTCAACTACGTCAAGCAGCTTGATGCACAGGCCGAAATTGAGAGCGCAAGCGAATTTCTGGTTGTTGCTGCCACTTTGCTGGACTTGAAGATTGCCAGCCTGCTTCCGGCAGGTGAGGTGGTGGATGCCGAGGATGTTGCACTTCTTGAAGCCAGAGATCTGCTGTTCGCAAGACTGTTGCAGTATCGAGCCTTCAAGGAAATTGCCTCTTGGTTCAGCGCTTCGCTTGATCGTGAAGGGGAGCGAATTCCAAGATCAGTTCGCCTTGAGGAGCGCTTCCGAGAGCTCAGACCAGAGCTGAGGTGGGATCTGAGCCTCACGGAGTTTTCTCAGCTCGCTCAGCTGGCATTTGCCCCAAAGGAGATTCCTGGCGTTGGCTTGACTCACCTTCACGCTCCAAGAGTCAGCATTCGAGAGCAAGCTGGGTTAATGGTCGATCGCCTCCGACAGCGAACCACCATGACTTTCCGAGAGTTGATCGCCGATGCCAAAGACAGGTCAGAACTTGTCGCGCGATTCCTTGGTCTCTTGGAGCTCTATCGCCTGGGAGCCGTCGGTTTCAAACAGTCCGACCCATTCTCTGATTTTCAGGTGGTGTGGGAAGATAGGTCTTTTGATGAGGCCAAGCTCAACCAGTTAGGAGCTGAGTATGACGACTGATCTTCAACTCCGCGCAGCGCTGGAGGCCATCCTCACTGTTGCCGAGACTCCACTAAACCTGGTCACACTGGCTGGAGCCCTTGAGGTTCCACTAAACGATGTTAAGCGCGAGCTGGAACAGCTTCGCATTGAATACGACGAGGCCAACGGTGGTATCGGCCGAGGTTTCGAGCTCAGAGAAGTGGGTGGCGGCTACCGTTTCTACGTTCGCTCCGCCCATGACTGGGCCGTCAAGCAGCTGGTGGCAAATGAGAATCCAGCGAAGTTATCGCAAGCAGCCCTGGAAACCTTGGCAGTGATAGCATATCGCCAGCCAATCTCAAGAGGTCAGGTGTCATCCATTCGAGGGGTCAACGTTGACTCGGTAGTTAGGACCTTGCTCTCCAGGGGCCTGATCACTGAGCTTTTCGTTGATGCTGAAACCGGTGCCGCCATGTTTGGAACCACCGAGCTACTGCTTGAGGTTTTGGGAATCAACTCACTCGATGAGCTTCCTCAAATTAGCCCATACCTACCTGGACAGGATGACATTGACTGAGCAAGAGGGCATCAGGCTCCAAAAGGTTTTGGCCAGCGCGGGAGTAGCATCCAGACGTGTATGCGAGGAGCTAATCGTCAAGGGGCGCGTTCGAGTCAACGGCAAGGTCGTTAAGGAACTTGGCTCCAGAATCAATCCAGATCTCGACCAGGTGCAGGTTGATGGTAGACCAGTTCAGCTTGATCCAGACCGTGTTTATTTTGCATTTCACAAACCAAAGGGCGTGGTCTCGACCATGTCGGATGAGAATGGCAGGCGCTGCCTAGCTGACTATTTTGTTGGCCTAGATCGAGTATTCAACGTCGGTCGCTTGGACGCCGATACCACGGGTATTCTCCTGATGACCAATGACGGCGAGTTGGCAAATCAGCTGGCGCACCCAAGCTACGAAGTTGAAAAGCTCTATGTGGCAAAGGTAAGGGGCAAGATCACCCGGGTGGAAATGCAGCGTCTGATGGACGGAGTGAAACTCGAAGACGGCTTCCAGAAGGCTGACAAAGCCCGAGTTCTTGATCAGAACGAGCAGACTTCGCTTGTAGAGGTCGTGCTGCACAGCGGTAAGAATCGCATCGTAAGGCGGATGTTTGACGCAGTTGGATTTCCGGTTTTGGAACTGACGAGAAAGAGTTTTGGTCCGCTGCGATTGGGAAATCTCAAGCCTGGCCAGTTCCGTGAGTTGGGTAGACTCGAGGTGTCCGCACTCATGGAGGCGGCACAGGCAGGATCCCGCAAAGAAAAGAGGCGCTAATGGCAGTTCGAGCGATACGCGGTGCCATTCAGTTGGACTCAGACGAGCGTGAACACCTGCTTCGCTCAACGGCGGAGTTGGTCACCAAGGTTCTCCACGAAAACAATCTCGCCACCGCCGACCTAATCTCCATCTGGTTCTCTGCAACCCCCGATGTCACCTCCGAGTTTCCAGCGCTGGCAGCTCGTGAATTAGGACTGGGGGATGTGCCGCTAATGTGCAGCGTTGAAATGGATGTTGTAGGGGCAATGCCTCGAGTTATTCGACTCATGATGCACGTTGAAACCAAGCTGACACGCTCTGAAATCAAGCACGTTTACCTGCGCGGAGCAGCGAAGCTCAGGACCGACCTGGCGCAGTAATGCCAAACATCAAGATTGTCGGAACTGGACTGCTCGGCACCAGTCTCGGTCTTGCGCTTGCTCGAAACGGAGTTCAAGCCTGGTTGAGCGATCAGTCCAAATCAGCGCTCCGACTGGCTGTCGAGTACGGTGCTGGGGCAGAGTCAGGACCGGAGCCAGATTTGGTGGTGGTATGCGTACCGCCAGACAGCACGGCGGACATCGTTATGTCTGAACTCAAGCTGCACCCCACTGCTGTCGTCACCGATGTAGCGAGTGTCAAAGCTCAGATTTTTAGTGAGGTTCAAAAGGCTGGCCTCGCTCAAAGATATATCGGCTCTCACCCGATGGCAGGAAGGGAAAAAGGCGGCCCTACCGGTGCCAGGGCGGACCTATTTTTCGCCAGACCATGGGTGATAACTCCGAGTGAACTAAGTGACCCCGGTCAGGTTGAACTAATTCGCAACGTTGCAATCTTGGTTGGAGCGCTACCCATGCAGATGAGCGTTACCGAGCACGACGAGGCTGTTGCTCTCGTCTCGCACCTTCCGCAACTAGTCGCCTCTGCGCTGGCGAGCCAGCTAAATGGCGGTGACGACCAGCAGTTGGCGCTCACCGGTCAGGGTCTTCGTGACACGACCAGAATTGCAGCCAGTGATCCAGACCTCTGGGTTCAAATCGTTTCGCAAAACGCCTCTGCCCTGCTTCCACTGGTTTCCGGAGTTCGCAAGGATTTAGCACTTTTGGAAGAAGCGCTCGGAGATATCTCGGCCGCTGGATCCCTCGCCAAGCTGCATTCGCTGCTAGCCAAAGGAAACTCTGGAATTGCTCGCATACCAGGCAAGCACGGTGGCAAGTTTGCAAACTACGAGATGCTCACTGTCATGATTGATGATTCTCCTGGCTCCCTCGCCAAGTTGTTTACCTTCATCGGAGAAATTGGCGTGAACATTGAGGACTTCAAGCTCGAACATTCGCCAGGCGCACCGATAGGACTGGTTGAACTTCAGGTTCTGCCAGAAAGTGCTCAAAAACTTTCCAAAGCACTCGTGACTGAAGGTTGGAGGTTGGTCTAGTGGCTGACTTTATCGTCGCGATTGACGGTCCGGCTGGTTCGGGAAAATCCAGTGTTTCCAAAGAGGTAGCGAGACGATTGGGGTTTGGCTACCTCGACACCGGAGCAGGCTACCGAGCATTTGCGCTATGGAAGAGCTCGAACCCAGACTCAGATTCTTTTCCCTACGAAATCACCACAGATCCTGATGCCGTTTCCATTCACCTAGCTTGTCAGGACGTGTCTGACGCGATCCGAACCGAGCGGGTTGCTTCGCTGGTTAGTTCGTATGCCCAGCTCCCTGAAGTTCGCTCGTTGCAGCGCTTGGACGCGAGGGCAAGAATCCAAAGCTGCCCACAACCTGGAATCGTTGTTGAGGGCAGAGACATTACGACCGTCGTTGCCCCCGATGCCCAGATCAGAGTCCTGCTCACCGCAAGCGAGGAGGTCAGACTGCGTCGGCGTGGTCTCGAAGGTACCGAGTCCGCTGAGAATTTAGTGTCAAGAGACCAAAAAGACAGTAAAGTGGCAAGGTTCATGGACGCCGCCGATGGCGTCACAGTGATTGACACATCCGATTTGGATTTTGAACAAAGTGTTCAGGCCGTTTTGGCCGAAATTGCAAGGATTAGAAATTGAGCGAAGAGTTTGAGCCTGAGCTGGAACTAGCAAAGGCCGAGGTGCTGAAGGCCGAGCTCGAAGACTACGACCTGGATGAAGAGGATCTGGCTCTTCTCGGTCTTGAATTTGACTCAGAGGAGCAGTCGGACTACCAGCCTGCACCTCCGGTGCTTGCGATTGTTGGAAGACCAAACGTTGGAAAATCAGCACTGGTCAACCGCATCTTGGGTCGACGCGAAGCAGTTGTGGAGGACAAGCCCGGCATCACGCGTGACCGCGTTACCTACAAGGCTGAGTGGAACGGTAGACCGCTAACCCTGGTGGACACCGGTGGTTGGGAGCATGACGCAACCGGAATTGACGCCTCCGTTGCGGAGCAGGCAGAGATTGCGGTTGAGTTATCCGACGCGGTGCTTTTTGTTGTGGACGCACTGGTTGGCGCTACCGCATCTGATGAGCGTGTAGTGAAGATGTTGCGCGGAACCGGCAGACCGGTTTTTTTGGTCGCCAACAAGATCGACGACGCACATCTAGATGCCGAGGCAGCGGCTCTTTGGTCGCTTGGTTTGGGTGAACCACACCCGGTTTCTGCACTTCACGGCAGGGGAGTTGCGGACCTGCTGGATGCCGTCATGAAAGTTTTGCCACAGAAGAGCAATGTGGCGCAGGACGAATATCGGGGACCTCGCAAGGTGGCCCTAATTGGTAGACCGAATGTCGGTAAATCCTCACTGCTAAACAAGGCGACCGGGACGAATCGTGCCGTGGTCAACGATCTTGCAGGCACCACAAGAGACCCGATCGATGAGCAGGTCGAAATCGCCGGAAAGATTTGGAGATTTGTCGACACCGCGGGAATTCGTCGCCGGCTGCATCGCCAGCAGGGTGTTGATTTCTATGCCTCGCTTAGAACTGCAGCGGCGTTGGAGCGCGCTGAGGTCGCTGTTGTGCTATTTGATGTGACTGAACCAATCAGTGAGGCCGACGTCAGGATTGTCCAGTTAGCTTTGGATTCCGGTCGCGCAGTGGTGCTCGCATTCAATAAGTGGGACCTACTGGATGAAGATCGCCGAATCTATCTTGAGAAAGAGATTGAGCGCGACCTTGCTCACGTTGACTGGGCGCCTCGCGTAAACATTTCGGCGTCAACCGGAAGGCACCTGGAGAAGCTAGTCCCAGCACTTGAACTGGCTCTCGAGAGTTGGGATAAGCGAATCCCTACTGGCAAGCTGAACGCATTCTTGCAGGAGCTTCAGGCGGCAAACCCACACCCAATCCGTGGCGGTAAGCAACCTAGAATCCTCTTCGGCACACAGGCCGCTTCTAGGCCACCTAAGTTTGTGCTGTTCACCACGGGCTTCTTGGAAGCCGGATACCGCCGCTACATCATCCGTCGCCTACGCGAGGACTTTGGTTTCGAGGGTTCACCGCTCGAAGTCGGTGTCAGGGTGCGTGAGAAGCGCAAGCGCCGCTAGGTTACGCCGCATTTGGAAGTCCAATAGACTTCTACGGTTATCTAAGGATGACGGGCTGTAGCGCAGCTTGGTAGCGCACTTGTCTGGGGGACAAGGGGTCGTCGGTTCAAATCCGGCCAGCCCGACAGATCTGCTATCGGAGCCCCGAGGCGCGTTCTGAAAGGAAAGCTTTGGCTACGGTTCCATTTTCATTTGAGGTATATCCACCTCGTTCAGTTGAAGCTGCTCCGGCGCTTTTCGAAGCCATTGATCGTTTAAGCGAGCTTGGTCCGAGGTTTATCTCGGTGACTTTTGGTGCTGGTGGCTCCGACACAAAGAACTCAATCGAGGTGCTGAGCTACATCCTGGAGAGAGACGTTTCAGCACTTGCGCATTTGACCTGTGCGGGAACAAGTCGAAGCACGATTCAAAAACTGATTTCAGAGTTTGAGGCAGCTGGGGTGAAGGACTATCTCGCGCTTCGAGGAGACCTGCCCGCAGGTGTGAGCGAACTACCTGCAGACGCACTCGCAACGGCGGCAGACCTCGTTGAGCTTTTGAAATCTAGAGAGACTGCAGTGGGACAAATTGCCGTTGCGGCATTCCCGAACGGGCACCCTGAATCAGGAGAGGATCGGTCGGATATCTCAGCTTTGCTGGCAAAGCAAGAAGCTGGTGCCGATTTCGCTATCACTCAACTGTTTTTCTGCGCCAGTGACTATTTTGATTTCGTTGAGTTAGCGAGGGACCGTGGAGTGACCATCCCGATCCTTCCGGGAATCATGCCGCTCACCTCGTTGAAGCGCCTCGAGCGGGTTCTGGAGCTCACTCAGGAGCGAAGGCCAGAAGACTTCACGGCAGCGCTCACTGAGGCTAAGGGTGGCGACGCAAGAATTGAGGTAGGGATTAACTGGGCTGCCAATCTCGCGAGAGAGCTCGTAGCGGGCGGAGCGCCCGGCATTCACCTCTATGCCTTCAACGAGCATGAAAGAGTGACTGAAGTGCTCAAGCGAGCCAACCTGATTTAGCGTGATGCGAAATTAGAATCTCGGTATGAGTCTGAGCCAAGAGCTGCGCAGCGTACCGAACCTGCTAAGCCTGCTTCGGCTTGTTCTAGTCCCGGTTTTTCTTTGGCTGCTGCTGGCCGACCACTTGGTCTGGGCTCTTGCGGTGCTTGCCGCAGCGGGAGCTTCAGACTGGCTCGATGGCGTCATTGCCCGTAAGTTCAACCAGATCACTGAGCTAGGCAAGGTATTGGACCCGGCTGCCGACCGACTATACATTTTTGCGACATTGATCGGCTTGACCATCAACGGCAATATTCCGCTATGGCTGGCAGTGGTGATCATCGCACGAGATGTCATGCTGCTTTTGGTATACCCAATGCTTGCAAGCCACGGCTATGGTCCACTGCCGGTTCACTTTTTGGGTAAGGCGGGAACCTTTGCGCTGTTGTATGCCCTGCCTTTATTGCTCATGGCAGACATCTGGCCGCAGGCAAACTTTGTGGTCTTACCGCTTGCCTGGGCTTTCGCATACTGGGGTATTGCCATGTACTGGATTGCAGGTTTCATCTACGTCAAGCAAGTTAAGAAATTGTTGTCAAAGTAGGTTCTGACATCCCCTAGCATTGTGACTAACGAGGGGAGACCGAAATGTTCAACGCAGATGAAACCGCAAGGTTTTCATCCGAACTGGTCTCCGGCGAATCAGATTCACTCACCCCAGAAGAAGCCAAGGCCGTAGCTGCATTACCTGCAGGCTCAGCTTTGCTGATTGCAAAACAAGGCCAAGCTCTGGGTTCAAGATTCCTGCTTGATGAGGATGTCAACCTTGCGGGGAGACACCCAAATGCGGACATTTTCCTTGACGATGTGACCGTATCTCGCCGTCACGTGGAGATTATTCGCAGCGCGGCAGGCTTTGAGCTAAAGGACCTAGGGTCCATGAACGGCACCTACCTCAACGGTGAGATTGTTGACAGCGCCAAGCTAAGCGATGGAGACGAACTTCGAATTGGCAAGTTCCGCCTGACCTTCTATATGGGAGGTAAGAGGTAATGGAAAACGCGGTAAGAAAGCTTTCCGACCACAAGCTTTACACCATCGGCCAGGTTCTCACCGTTCTCAAGCCGCAGTTTGGTGACCTGACGCCATCCAAGCTGCGATTTCTTGAGGACCAGGGTTTACTCACCCCGGAACGAACCGATGCTGGATATCGCAAGTACTCCGAAAATCAGATCGAGCGCCTCAGCATCATCCTGACCCTGCAGCGCGACCAGTACCTACCGCTAAAGGTAATCAAGGATTATCTAGCAGAGCTCGATGCTGGAAGAACTCCAATTCTTCCGACCGCATCACCAGCAACTCTTCGACGAGGACAAAGATTCTCCACAGCACAACTAAAGGCCGAGACGGGTATTTCTGACCTTGCCTTCCGTGAGGCTGCAGAGCTTGGGTTATTCGGACCACAGCCGCACTCATCTCACGAGGTTGAGATTGCATTTGCACTTGTTGGGTTGGAGCAATTTGGCATTCAACCGAGGCACCTCAGGGGGCTCAAATCAGCAGCAGAGCGCGAGGTAGCGATCATTTCTGGGGTGACCGAACCGGTTCTCAGAAAGAAAGCCCCAGAGTCGGCAGCTCGAGCCGCGCACATCGCCTCCGAAATCGCAGAGCGATTCGGTGCAATTCGTGGACATCTGATCCAGCAGTCAATAGATTCAATCGAAGGTTAGATTTCGACACGCCGAGGCTGTGGAGTAACCCTAAAGTACAACTTGAAGGCAGACTTAACGAATCGTTACTAAGGAGATACGCGTGGACTACGAATCCGGCATGCTCTTTACCGATGGTTTGCCCTCGCAGGACCTCGGTTACAGAGGAGCTTCTGCTGCCGCTGCCGCCGGAATCTCCTACCGTCAGCTCGACTACTGGGACCGCACCGGACTGGTGACCCCAAGCATTCAGACCGCAACTGGTTCTGGTTCGCAGCGTCTTTACTCTTTCCGAGACATCCTGGTTCTAAAGCTTGTGAAGCGACTTTTGGACACCGGTGTCTCGCTGCAACAAATTCGACTTGCCGTGGAGCAGCTTCGCGCTTCCGGAATCTTGGATCTCACCAACACCACGCTCATGAGTGATGGAGCCAGGGTCTACCTCTGCACCTCCCAGGATGAGGTAATCGACCTTCTCGGTCAGGGACAGGGTGTATTCGGAATTGCGGTTGGCCGCGTGCTTCGAGAGGTTGAGGCAACGCTTGTTGACTTCGCCGCCGAAGAGGCCGCGGTTCAGGATGAACTAGCTGCTCGTAGAGCTAGAAAAATCTCTTAGCGTCCAAACCAGCGACGCTTTTTGGTCTCCTTGCGAGACTGATTCTCACTCATTAGCTCAGTGATGGGATTGCCCATGCCGCGGGTTGCGCGGCCAGAGCTGGCGCGATCTGGGTTCAGAGAAATTCTTTCCATCGCCGAAAGTGCTCCCGCAAGCAACCAGTCAAAGCCTTTAGCAACTTCAGCCGCTCCCTCAGCAGGCCACGAGTGAATTGGTCTGGCGGCTCCGGTTGATTGTTGAATCGCTGCGCGCTCTTCGAAGTAGGGCATCAGGAGTTGGTTGCCAAACATCTCCTTCAACTCTTTCAATCGATAGTCGTGCTCGTTCGATTGAGGCCTCAGGCGGTTCACGACAACACCCAGAAGCTCAAGTCTTGGGGTTAGCTTCGCACTGATCTCGGCAATTGCTTTTCTCGCTCTGTCTGCGGCGATTACTGAGTAAAGCGATGGCTCGGTGACGATGATCACACGGTCGGAAGCAACCCAAGCGGTCCTAGTCAGGGCATTGATCGAAGGTGGGGTGTCGATGATGACTAGGTCGTAGTCCTCCTCGATCTGGGTCAACACTTCTTCGAGTTTCCAGACATCTGCGACCGTTGGAGCTGGGTTGTCCAAAAGCAAGGATCGAGGCGAGCCCACCATGACATCCATCTTGGAACCGCGCTGCCAGGATGAGCTAACAATCGCTCTTCTGATTGCGGGAAGCTTTGGGCTTTGCAGTACTTCGGCAACAGATGCACCGAATTCATTTACTGCCGCTAGGCCACTTGTTGCATCGCACTGCGGGTCAAGATCGATGATGAGTGTGTTCAAGCCCTTGTTCAGGGCCGCAGAGGCAAGGCCGAGGGCGACCGTGGTTTTACCCACTCCACCTTTTAGAGAGCTCACGCTGAGAACATGCACTGCATTAGGCTACCTTTTTATACGCAGCGTGGCGTTATCTGAGCCGTAGTTTCAGTGAGGTCCCAATGTTTAAAAAAATCCTGGTCGCCAATCGTGGTGAGATAGCCGTCCGCGCGTTCCGAGCTGCTTATGAAACAGGCGCTCAAACTGTTGCCGTTTACCCATATGAGGACCGCAACTCCGTTCACCGCCTAAAGGCTGATGAGGCCTATGAGATTTCGGGTGACGGCTCCCCAGTGCGTGCTTATCTCTCGGTTGACGAGATGATACGAGTTGCCAAGCTATCCGGTGCGGATGCAATTTACCCAGGTTATGGCTTTCTATCTGAAAACCCAGACCTTGCCAGAGCTGCCAAGGAAAACGGGATCGCTTTTGTCGGACCGACCCCAGAGGTGCTGGAGCTCGCTGGCGACAAGGTAAATGCAAAAGCCGCTGCTATCAGGGCCGGGGTTCCCGTGCTTGCTTCAACCGAGTCCTCCAGCGACCCCGAAGAGCTAATTGCCAAGGCGAGCACCATCGGTTTCCCATTGTTTGTGAAGGCAGTTGCCGGCGGCGGCGGACGCGGTATGCGCAAGGTTGAACTCGAGGCAGAACTTCCAGGTGCTCTCGAGGCGGCAATGCGAGAAGCGGGCAGTGCCTTTGGAGACCCGAGGGTCTTTCTCGAGCAGGCAGTTTTGCGACCAAGGCACATCGAGGTTCAGATTCTCGCTGACACTCACGGCAATGTAATTCATCTGCACGAGCGTGATTGCTCGATTCAGCGCAGGAATCAGAAAGTCGTCGAGATTGCTCCAGCCCCACTGCTTGATGAGGAGTTGCGACAGAAACTGTTCCGAGACGCTGTCGCATTTGCCAAGGAGATTGGCTACCAGAACGCTGGAACTGTCGAGTTTTTGATTGACACAATTGGCCCAAACGCGGGCAAGCATGTCTTTATTGAAATGAATCCTCGCATTCAGGTGGAGCACACCGTGACCGAAGAAGTCACCGATGTCGACCTGGTGCAGTCTCAGCTCAAGATTGCGGCCGGCGCTACTCTCGCAGAACTTGGTCTGAGCCAAGAGGGGATCAAGCCTCACGGCTTTGCTCTGCAGTGCCGAATCACGACCGAAGACCCTGCTGCAGGTTTCCGCCCAGACACCGGAATGATCACCACCTACCGCTCACCAGGCGGTGCTGGTATTCGACTCGATGGTGGAACAGTGACTACCGGTGCTGAGGTTTCACCTCACTTTGACTCAATGCTGGTAAAGCTGATTACCCGAGGTCGAGACTTTGAATCCGCGGTCAGCAGAGCAAGACGAGCCCTGGCTGAATTTCGAATTCGAGGGGTTGCAACCAACATCAACTTCCTGCAAGCCGTGTTGGCGGATGAGACATTCGCATCTGGAAATCTCTCAACTCACTTCATTGACGAACGCCCTGAGCTGATGACCGGCAAAACCTCTCAAGACCGAGGCACAAAGGTGCTGCAGTGGCTGGCTGAGGTGACAGTAAATAAGCCTTATGGCGAGCGAAGCGGTAAGTCTGGTCCGGAGCTAAAGCTTCCGAAGCTAGATCTTTCCATCCCGGCACCAGCAGGATCGAAGCAATTGCTGGAGCAGCTAGGCCCGGAGGGCTTTGCTCAGGAGCTTCGCAGACGCAGCACTGTCGCGGTAACCGACACCACCTTCAGAGACGCACACCAGTCTCTTTTGGCAACCAGAGTGCGCGGCAGGGATTTAGTAGCCGCAGCGCCATACGTCGCGCGCCTGACGCCGCAGCTACTCTCTGTTGAGGCTTGGGGTGGTGCTACCTATGACGTTGCGCTTCGATTCCTAGGGGAGGACCCCTGGGATCGCCTTGCTCAATTGCGAGCAGCCCTACCTAACGTCTGCATCCAGATGCTGCTTCGCGGACGCAACACTGTCGGTTACACCCCATACCCAGAAGAGGTAACCAGAGCTTTTGTTAAGCAGGCAGCTGCAACCGGTGTGGACATTTTCAGAATCTTCGATGCCCTGAACGACGTGGAGCAAATGGAGCCTGCAATCCGGGCAGTCCGAGAGCTCACCAAGTCGGTGGCTGAGGTCGGTATCAGCTATACGGGCAATTTGATTGACCCGAACGAAACTCTTTACACGCTGGACTACTACCTCAAGCTTGCCGACCGAATGGTCGCAGCAGGTGCTCACATTTTGGCAATCAAGGACATGGCTGGCCTACTGAGGCCGAGAGCCGCCTCGATTTTGGTCAAGGCACTGAGAGAGAGATTTGACCTTCCTGTCCACCTTCACACCCATGACACCGCTGGCGGGCAGCTTGCTACCCTGCTTGCGGCTATTGAAGCGGGGGTAGATGCAGTTGACGTTGCCTCCGCTCCGATGGCGGGCACCACATCTCAACCATCAGCATCGGCTCTGGTTGCAGCACTGAGCAACACCGAGCATGACACCGGCATCCCGCTCGAGGCGGTTACCAGTCTCGAACCTTACTGGGAGGCAGTGCGCAAGGTTTACGCACCGTTCGAATCTGGATTGCCAGGACCAACCGGCCGTGTTTACACTCATGAGATTCCTGGCGGTCAGCTATCCAACCTTCGACAGCAGGCAATTTCGCTTGGCTTGGGGGAGAAGTTTGAGCTGGTTGAGCAAATGTATGCCGAGGCCAATCGAATCCTGGGTCGCCCACCGAAAGTGACACCATCATCCAAGGTGGTCGGCGACCTTGCACTTCACCTAGTGGCAGTTGGCGCAGACCCGCTTGACTTCGAACAGAACCCCCAAAACTATGACATCCCTGATTCGGTGGTTGGCTTCATGGCGGGGGAGCTAGGCGACCTGCCGGGCGGATGGCCAGAACCCTTCAGATCCAAGGTTCTTGCCGGAAGAAATCCTGATTTGAGTCTTAAGCCCGTCTCCGACGAGGATCTTAGGAACTTGCTCTCAGATGACGCTGGCCTGGTTCGCAAGACCCTGAATAGGCTGCTATTCCCAGCCCCAACCAAGGAGTTCGAGCGGGTTAGAAACCTATATGGAAACTTGGACAACGTCGACACCATCGACTACCTCTACGGCCTAGATCCGGATGAGGAGCACGTTGTCGAGCTCAGCAAGGGTCTGCAGCTCTTTGTTTCCCTCGAGGCTATCTCGGAGCCGGATTCAAAGGGTTTCAGGACAGTGATGGCAAAGCTAAACGGTCAGCTTCGCCCAATCACGGTTCGTGATCACAGTATCCAGGTTGCCTCTGCTGCAGCAGAGAAAGCTGACCCATCAAAGCCCGGTCACGCAGCGGCACCTTTCACAGGTGTCGTCACCCCTAAGGTTGCAATCGGTGATCTGGTGACTATCGGTCAGCCAATTGCCACCATTGAAGCGATGAAGATGGAAGCGAATATTCAGTCCGCTGTTGCCGGCCGGGTCGTAAGGCTTGGGGTTTCAGGGCCAACTCCGGTCGAGGGCGGCGATCTCATCGCTGTCATTGAATAGATAGCGATTAGCGATGGCTGTAAGGGAAATTCGACTTTTTGGCGACCCTGTGCTTCGATCTGCCTGTCGAACCGTTGTTGATCTAGCCAGTGCGAAGAGTCTGGTTGAGGACTTGCTCGAAACCACCGCACTACCGGGCAGGGCAGGGGTTGCAGCGAACCAAATCGGGGTTGACCTAAGGGTCTTTGCCTACAACGTCAATGGGGAAATCGGGTATCTGATAAATCCAGAACTAGTTTCGGTATCCGGCGAGCCAGAACTAACCGAAGAGGGCTGCCTGTCCCTCCCCGGTCTTTGGCACAAAACCCCCCGTTATAAGACAGCAACCGCCAGGGGGCAGCAGCTCGACGGGACGACTGTGGAGATATCCGGTTCAGGCTTGCTCGCGCAAGCACTACAGCATGAGTGCGACCATCTTGAGGGAAAGGTCTACATAGACAGATTGCTCCCTGATGAGCGAAAACTTGCGTTTCGCGCCCTCAGAGAGCAATCCTGGTTTTTGAAGCCTTAGCCGTAAATGCGATCGATCGCCGCAGCAAAGTCCTTCATCACGACAGGGCGCTTGATCTTCAGCGAAGGGGTTAGATGACCCGAGGCCTCAGTGAGCTCAACATCCAAGATTTCGAACTTTTTGATTTGTTCGGCGTTCGAGAAAAGCGCATTCACCTTGTCCACGGCCTGCTGCACCTCGGCAATGATTGCAGGATGCTTAGCTGCTTGCGCGAGGGTTAGTTTCTCTGTCATGCCATTGTTCTGAGTCCAAACTGGAACCATTTCAGGATCCAAAGATATCAGCGCCGAAATGAATGGCTTGGCATCACCAATAACCACTACCTGACCAATGAGTGGGTGGGCGCGAAGTGGATCCTCGATTGGGGCAGGGGCAACGTTCTTTCCTCCAGCCGTGACCAGAATCTCCTTCTTGCGACCGGTAATTGTTAGGAAGCCATCTTCATCGAGCTCACCGATGTCGCCGGAGCGGAACCAGTCGCCGTCAAAGGCTTCACGCGTTGCTGCCTCATTGCGCCAGTAGCCTCGCATCACGTTGATACCGCGAAGCCAGATCTCTCCATCTTCAGCAATCTTGATGCCGGTTCCTGGAAGTGCTCGGCCAACTTTGCCGATCTTCTGCCAGCTAACCCGCCCAATCACTGCCGCCGCAGCTGTCTCGGTAAGTCCGTAACCTTCAAGAACAACTAGTCCGATGCCGCGGAAGAAGTGACCCAGGCGCTCACCAAGTGGTGCACCGCCGGAGATTGCATACTTTACGTTTCCACCCATCGCTGCCTTCAGCTTGGAGTAGACCAACTTGTCGAATAGGCCGTGCTTGAGCTTTAGACCAAACCCAGGACCAGCTTTACTGTCCAAAGCGCGGGAGTACTCGATAGCAGTCTCAGCAGCCAAGCGGAAAATCTTGCCCTTGCCAGCGGCTTCAGCCTTTAGCTCACCCCCGTTGTACACCTTTTCGAAAACCCTCGGAACGGCAAGCAGGAAGGTTGGCTTGAAGGTTGGCAGCACGCTTGCCACCTGCTTGGAATCTCCGAGGTGACCGACTCGGATTCCGGCATAGATGCAGATGACGGATACGTATCTGGCAAGAATGTGCGCCATCGGCAAGAAAATTAGCGAGTGCTGCTTGTCGTTGGCGATCTCTGGGATCTCGGCCGCGGCATTGCGACAGTGGTCAACGAACGATTTGTGGGTCAGCTCGCAACCTTTTGGATTTCCGGTTGTGCCGGAGGTGTAGACGATGGTTGCCAGGTCCTTTGCCTCAGCGCTCTTTCTAGCCACATCCAAGTCTGCATCGCTGATCGCGGCACCTTTGCGGTGCAGCTCTGAAAACTCTGGAGAGTCGATACGCCAGACCTGCTTTACGTTTGGAGCGCCGGCTTTTGCCTGGTTGAAGCGCTCAATGTGCTCATCGTTTTCCACGAATAGCGCTACCGAGTCCGAGTTCGAGAGAATCCATTCAATTTGGTTGGGGGAGCTGGACTCATAGATTGGCACTGAAATTGCCCCAGCAAACCAGATTGCAAAATCAATCTGGGTCCACTCATAGCGAGTCTTAGACATGATGGCGATTGCATCACCGGGCTTGATGCCACTGGCCATCAAACCCTTGGCCAGCGAGCAAACCTCTTCGTAGAAATCCGACACAGGGATGTCGCGCCAGCTGCCATCAGCATTTGGTCGAGAGAACAGCATGTGATTGGGGCTAACCCTCAATCGCTCGAGTAGCAAGTCGGTTGCATTTTCCTTTGGGTCAGAAGCAACAACTTGTGGAACATCGTATGAATTCATGGTTTCTCCCTTGGAATTGCCACTCACTCTAGCCAGTTTCAAAGCATGCGCACCCCGCAACCACTGATTTTCACTATTCCGTTATCAACCCTGGTGGAGCCTCTAAAATCTTGGGAGAAGAAGGGGTTTGCATGCTGTCTATCGGAATCGACATCGGTGGCACCAAAATTGCCGGTGCTCTGGTGAACCCCGAGGGTGAAATTCTGCACGAGCTGAGAGTGCCAAGCCCGGCCCAAGATCCCGATCAAATGATTGACGTTGTTGTTGACCTGATTCAGCAGCTTCAAGCAGCTTCCGGCGAACCCGTGATTGCGGCGGGTGTTGCGGCAGCGGGCTTCATAGACGCCGATCAATCCACAATCCTGTATGCACCAAATTTGAACTGGCGCAATGAGCCATTTAGAGATCGCCTCACCGCGAAGCTCGCCCTGCCGGTGTTCATCGAGAACGATGCAAATGCAGCAGGATGGGCCGAGTACAAGTTCGGTGCCGGTGCTGGCTCAAAGGACATGGTGATGTTGACCTTGGGCACTGGAGTTGGTGGTGCAGTGGTAGCTGATTACAAACTGCGTCGTGGAGGTTTTGGAATCGGTGGAGAACTAGGACACGTCAGGGTTGTTCAAGACGGAAAGTTGTGTGGTTGTGGGCGTAAAGGCTGCGTGGAGCAATACGGATCAGGAACAGCCGTTCTGAAGGCCGCCAAGAAACTTGCCGCAAGCGAAGGCCCAGCTGGTGCTCGACTGCGCGAGCTCAAGGCAGAATTTGGCGAGTTGACCGGACACCAGGTCTACCAAGCACTCCTCGAGGGTGATGCCGGCGCTCGCGAGCTGGTGGTTCAGGCTGGTAGCTATCTGGGTCAGGCCATGGGCACCATCACAGCGGTTTTGGATCCTCAGGTTTACGTCATCGGTGGTGGCTTGTCCGAGGTGGGGGAGTTGATTTTGGAGCCGATTAGGCAGGCTTACCTGCGTGACCTGCCAGCTAGAGGTTTCAGACCCGAGGCCAAGGTGGTTGCAGCCAAGTTCTCGAATCAGGCTGGAGTTATCGGCGCTGCCGACCTTGCCCGCGAGTCAGTTGGGTAAGCTTTAGCAAAAGACTGGAGCTCTACGTTGGCCTACTTCTTTCTGAAGAATTTTGTACTTGGGCCAATTCTTCGCGTCTTGTTCAGACCTTGGATTCGAGGCAAGCATCACGTGCCAAAGTCCGGTGCCGCGATTTTGGCTTCCAATCACCTTTCGTTTTCGGACTCAATTTTTCTTCCGCTGAAAGTCTCTCGCCCAGTTACGTTCTTGGCTAAGAGTGACTACTTCACCGGCAAGGGAATAAAGGGTGCTGTTGTGCGCTGGTTCTTCAAGGCAACTGGTCAGCTACCGATTGATCGCTCTGGCGGTAAGGCGTCCGAGGATTCACTAAACACTGGACTGGGGGTTCTTGAGCGAGGCTTGTTGCTCGGTATTTACCCCGAGGGCACCCGATCCCCAGATGGCAAGCTTTACCGCGGTAGAACCGGAATCGCACGAATGGTCCTGCAGGCCAAGGTTCCAGTTGTACCGGTTGCGATGATCGACACCGAAAAGGTGCAGCGAATCGGGCAAACAATTCCCAAGATCAGAAGAGTTGGTGTGGTCATGGGCGACCCCCTCGACTTCTCCCGTTTTGCCGGTATGGACGGTGAGCGCGCAGTGTTGCGCGCTGTCACCGACCGGATCGTCTACGACATCATGAGACTTTCTGGCCAGCAATACGAAGATGTCTACGCCTCAACGGTTCGCAACCGGATGGCACGATAGGGAAGGGGTCGAAATGAACGACTTTGGATTGGACAACTACCGCTCACTAGAAGCGAAGCAACAGCCAACCTGGTATTCCAGCGATGCCCTGAAGGCAACGACTGAGACCCTCGCGAAGCAACCGCCGCTTGTTTTTGCCGGTGAGGTGGACACCCTTCGAACTCGTTTGGCCGAGGCGGCTAGCGGAAAGGCTTTCTTGCTGCAGGGTGGTGACTGCGCCGAGACCTTTGCCGATGCAACTGCTGACCGCATTCGCAATCGCATCAAGACTGTGCTTCAGATGGCAGTTGTTTTGATGTATGGCTCCTCGCTGCCCGTTATCAAGATGGGTCGCATGGCTGGGCAGTTTGCTAAGCCAAGATCTTCGGATTTCGAAACCCGCGGCGATGTCACATTGCCTGCATACCGTGGTGACGCAGTTAATGGTTACGAGTTCACTGAGGAGTCGAGAACCAACGACCCTGCCAGGTTGCTGCAGGCTTATCACACCTCGGCATCAACGTTGAACTTGATTCGCGCATTCACCACCGGTGGCTTTGCGGACCTTCGCCAGGTTCACGCCTGGAACAAGGGCTTTACTGACAACCCAGCGAACAAGAAGTATGAATCGATTGCGGCGGATATCGACCGCGCCATGAAATTTATGCAGGCCTGCGGCGTGGACTCAACTGAGCTGCGAGCAACCGAGTTCTTTGTCTCTCACGAGGGTTTGCTCTTTGACTATGAGCGACCACTCACCAGGATTGATTCCCGCACCAACTTGCCATACGTGACCTCGGGTCACTTTATTTGGATTGGTGAGCGCACCAGGCAGCTAGATGGCGCTCACGTTGACTTCTTCTCAAGGGTTCGCAACCCGCTGGGTGTAAAGCTGGGTCCGACCTCAACGCGTGAAGACGTTCTAAGTCTTATCGACAAGCTCGACCCAGAGCGCGAGCCGGGTCGCTTGACGCTGATCAGCCGCATGGGGGCTGGCAAGATCCGGGATGAGCTTCCGAAGCTAATTGAGGCGGCGAAGGAGTCCGGGGCCACTCCGCTGTGGATTACCGACCCGATGCACGGCAACGGCATCACCACCAAGAATGGCTACAAGTCGAGAAGGTTCGATGACGTGATGGACGAGGTCATGGGCTTCTTCGAAGTGCATCGCTCCTTGGGTACCCACCCGGGTGGTTTGCACGTTGAGTTGACCGGTGATGATGTAGCTGAGTGCCTTGGTGGATCCGAAATGATTGACGAAACCACTCTTGAAGAGCGCTACGAATCAGTTTGTGACCCAAGATTGAATCACATGCAGTCACTCGAGCTAGCCTTTTTGGTAGCCGAGCAGTTGGTTGAGAGTGCGAGGAGCAGCAGGGCGTGATAGATCGGGTTGATTCCTGGTTGACAATCGACGAGGTGGCTGGTGCCCTTGGGGTGTCCGCTTCCAAGGTCAGGCGCTTGATTGAAGAGCACATTCTCTTTGCGGTTCGGGTCGATAAGGAACCGAAGGTCCCGGCACACCTGATTCAAAACGGCGAACCACTGTCCAGTATTCGCGGCACCATGCTTTTGCTGATTGACATGGGGTTCACTGAATCAGAGGCAATCGAGTGGCTCTATACCGAGAATGACAATCTTGGTACTACGCCGATGGAAGCTCTGCTCCAGGGTCACAAAGCACCGGTTCGTCGAGCAGCGCAGGCGCTGGGCTAATTACTTCGCCCGGTTGATAACTGCATTGGCAAGTTGAGCTAGCGCGATTCTCGCTGGCTCAGCAACATCCAAAACGGCCAAAGCGTCTATGGAACGCGAAGAGTACTCATTGATCAGGCTCTCGGTTTTCGCCAGAGCTCCAGAATCAACAATTAGATTCCGCATGAAATCGATTTGTTCAGCATCCAGGTCACCGCTAGTGAGTAACTCCTCAAAGACTCGACCCACGGAAGTCGGAACACTTTCAAGGGTGAGTCCAGTGAGCACGGTGCGCTTGCCCTCACGAAGGTCGTCTCCTGCAGGTTTTCCGGTCACCGCTGGGTCTCCAAACACACCGAGAACATCATCTCTGAGCTGGAAGGCGAGCCCAAGGGGGATTCCAAACTTACTCAAGCCAGATCTTTGAGCCCCAGAAGCCCCACCGAGTGCGGCACCAATCAGCAGTGGTGCTTCCAATGAATACTTGGCAGTCTTGTAGAGCATGACTCGATTGGCTCTCTCTACTGCCTCACCTCTGGGTCTGGTTGGGGCCGCATTCTCCTCCAGAACATCCAGGTACTGACCGGCCATAACCTCAAAGCGCATTTTGCTGAATTCAGTTCTGCAAGCAGCCTCGGAGATCGGGTGTTTTGCAGCCAACAAAGAGTCGCCAAAGAGTTCCGAGCTCCAAGACAGCATCATGTCGCCCACCAATACGGACCCCGCTACGCCAAACCGCTCGCTTGATCCCGCAAATCCCTTGTCCTTGTGCAGGGATTCGAATCTTTTGTGGATTGCTGGCTGGCCTCGCCTGGTGTCACTCTGATCAAGTAAGTCATCGTGAACCAATGCGGCTGCATGGAACATCTCTAGAGCGCTGGCGATACCCACGATTGGGCTGTCGATTGTCAGTTCAGTTTCGGCAGATTCGTAGCCGTGCCAAGCCCAAAAAGCAAAAAGCGCACGAAACCGCTTGCCCCCTCTGAGTAGGGATTGCGTGAAGTCCATGATGACTTCGATGTCTGGGGAGATTTCCCTGAGCTCAACGCGCTTGGCGTCACAAAACTGGTCGAGCTTTTTCTGGACCAGAGTTAGCAGCAAATCTTGAGGCACGCGGGATAGCCTAACCCGATTTCGCTGTTTACAATGAGGAGAGATTTGGAGTAAACCATGGCACTTTCAGAGCGCGAACAGCGGCTACTTGAGGAGATGGAGCGCAACCTGCGCGAAGACCCTCAGTTTGCCAGCAAGGTTTCAGCGGTCGACTCCGCCAACAAGTCATCCGGAAAGCTGGTTGGAGGTGTTCTTCTTACCCTGATTGGCATAGGAATGCTGGTCTTTGCGGTGATGCTTCAGGTCGCATTCTTTGGTGTAGCGGCTTTTGCCGTGATGGTGATCGGACTTGCTATTGCAAGTGCAAACTTCACTCTTCCCCAACTGCCTGAGATAAAGCAGCCAGGCCAGGGGGGGAATTACTTCGAAGATCGCTGGAATCAGCGCTTCAACGGCGAATAAGCAATAGACCTCAGAAAACCCCGACCGATGGTCGGGGTTTTTCTTTACCCAAATGTGATGAAAAGTGGAGCAAAACCTTCAGAAATATCCCCAAAGTGGAGCAAAGTGGAGTAAAGTGGAGTAAAGCTTGGGAAGGGGAAATAGCAATGCTGCTAGGTACTCATACCCCAAAGCTTGATGACAAGGGCCGTCTTTTCCTCCCAGCTAAGTTCAGAGATGAGCTATCTGACGGCGTTGTAATCACTCGCGGGCAGGAGCGCTGCCTCTACGTATTCCCAGCAAAAGAGTTTGCTTCAATCATGGAAAAGCTCCGTCAGGCACCAGCTTCAGTCAAAGACGCTCGCGACTACATGCGCGTCATGCTCTCTGGTGCATCCGACGAGACTGTGGACAAGCAGGGACGCGTATCGCTTCCATCTCTACTTCGTCAGTACGCGGGGTTGACTAAGGAACTAGTAATCATCGGTGTCGGCTCCAGGGCCGAGATCTGGGATGCCGAGGCCTGGTCTGAGTACCTGGCCAAGAACGAGGAATCCTTCGCAAATCAGGTGGAGGAGGTGATCCCCGGACTGTTCTAAACCTGGGATTTGGCCCTTGGCCGTATCCGACTTTCTTCCCCTAAGCCGGAACCTGTGAAAACCAAGCTCACAGACGGACAGGGACCAAGTTCCAGGAAAGAACAAATGGGAAAACTATGGTCACTGCATCCCTCCACATCCCAGTTCTACTAGATCGTTGCCTTGAGCTACTCAGACCAGCAATTGAGAACAAGCCAGCCTTGGTTATCGATGCCACTTTGGGGCTCGGCGGTCACACCGAGGCGCTTCTCAACGAGCACCCACAGCTAACGGTCATCGGCATTGACCGAGACCCAGCAGCCCTCGAGCTGTCTAAGGCTAGGCTTGCTCACTTTGGCGAACGGTTCCAGGCTCACTTCGGAACCTATGACGAAATTGACCAGATTGCCAAGCCATGGAGCGTGGATGGCATCCTCATGGATCTAGGCGTGAGCTCAATGCAGTTGGATCAGGCTGATCGAGGCTTCAGCTACTCGCAAGACAGCGACCTCGATATGCGTATGGACCAGACTCGTGGAGAGACCGCAGCTGACCTCCTTGCTGATCTCGATGAGCGCGAGCTAGCGAGAATTTTCAAGGTTTACGGTGAAGAGCGCTTCGCAATGCCAATCGCTCGCAAGATTGTGGCGCAGCGCGCTCTCGAGCCAATTAGCGCCTCCGCACAGCTGAACAAGATTGTCAGCTCTGTGGTTCCGGTGGTTCCCGGCAAGCAATCAGGTCACCCTGCCAAGCGGGTGTATCAGGCACTGCGAATTGCAGTCAATGACGAGCTTGGCATTTTGGAGCGCGCGGTTCCCCAGGCAATCGATGCCCTGAAAGTCGGCGGTCGTCTGGTTGTGATGTCTTACCACTCTCTGGAGGACGGCATCGTCAAGGATGCGATGCAACTAGCTGCCACCAGCTCGACCCCAGTTGAGATGCCAATTGAGCTACCGGGCACTGCACCAGTTTTCAAAATCATCACTCGCGGCGTGGAGCGAAGTGGCGAGCGTGAGCTTGATCAAAACCCACGCGCTGCCTCCGCAAGGCTGCGGGCTGGAGAAAAGGTAGAGGGCAACTAATGGCTGTATTTCTTGTATCACCAAATGAGGCGAAGCGACTTCGACCAAAGCTTTCCGCTGGGCTGATCTTCGTTCTCGGCATGATTGTCGTCTACCTCGCACAGCTTGGCCTAAACATGGTTTTGACGCAGGATGCCTACCACCTGGCGGAACTAAAAGCTCAGAAGCGCGACCTGAACACTCAGGTACAGATCATCCAGGAAGAGGTTGACTCTCTAGCTTCGCCACAAAACCTTGCCGATGCCGCTAACCGTTTGGGTATGGTTGCTAACCCAGCCTCGGTTCTGTTGGATCTTGAAAAGGACAAGGTTTATGGTCAGCCAAGACCAGCAGACCCTTCGAATGCTCCACTCGCTAGCGCGAACCTAGTTGCAAACTCAGCCCTTGGAACGGTCTCAGACTTCTCCGAGACCACCGTTGCATCATTGGAGACTTCGAGTGTTGAAACCGCTGTGCCAGTTACTGGGGAAGTAGTTTTGACTTTGATTCCAGCATCTCCAACTAGGTAGGTAACCATGGGTTCCCAAAACAGTGTCAATCGACGCTTTGGGTTCTTCATCCTCTTCACCCTCGTCCTTGTCGGACTCCTTGGTGTTCGCCTGATTGACTTCCAAGTAGTCCAGGCGGCAGAGATAAAAGAAAAGTCGATGGAGCGACGCTCTGTCACCCAGACTCTCACCGCCCTTCGCGGCCAGATTGAAGACAGCTCCGGCCAAATTCTTGCCAGGACAGTGTTTCGCTACGACGTCAACGTCGCACCGAAGAATGTGGCCCCTGTGATTCGCTACTCCGAAGACGGGACCAGAACCGAGATACCTGTCGAGCAAATTACGCAAGAGCTCGCGAAACTTCTAAATATCCCAGCACAAGAGATTGCACCGAAGCTAGTCGGAGATTCTCAGTACGCAAACTTGGCAAAACGGGTTGATGCAGAGACCTACAGCCTGATACGTGAGCTGCGAGTTCCATGGATCTACTTCGATAGATTTGCGGACCGGCTATATCCAAACGGTGCGGTCGCCGGAAACCTACTTGGCTTTGTTGGCGCCGATGCAGAGCCACTGGCCGGGCTGGAGCGCCAATACAACACCTGTTTGGCAGGCGTTGATGGGCAGGAGACTTACGAGCGCAGCGCGGAAGGTGTCAGGATCCCAGCCTCGAGCGTCGTGACTCAGCCGATCCAAAACGGTGGCAACCTGAAACTCACGATTGATTCAAACCTGCAATTCTTTGCCCAGCAGGTGTTAGCTGATTCTGTAAATGACCTATCAGCGGATTGGGCAAGTGCGGTTGTAATGGAGGTCAAAACCGGCAAGATCATTGTCGCCGCTGAAGCACCGTCGGTTGATCCGAATGATCCGGCAGCATCTAAAGCCCAAGACCGTGGATCAAGAATCTTCCAGTCAGCCTTTGAACCAGGCTCTGTAATGAAGGCATTGACGGTGGCAATGGTGCTCGACACCAACACCGCGAATGAGCGAGATAAGGTCAAGGCCCCGTACTCGCTGAAGTTAGATTTCCCAGGTGGATCTGTTCAGGACAGCTTTGGTCACGAGACCTACTACCTAACCCTCGGTGGCGTTCTTAGGTACTCCTCAAACACCGCTACGGTTCAGTTCGGTCGACAGATCGATAAGGAGGTCCGCTACGAATACCTGAAGAAGTTTGGATTTGGCAAGCAGACCGCACTGAGATTCGAGGGTGAGAGCTCTGGCATCCTTCACCCGGTTGATGAGTGGGACAAGATGACCAACTTCACGACACTTTTCGGTCAGGGTATTTCGGTCACCGGTATCCAAATGGCTTCTGCCTATCAAGCAATTGCTAACGGTGGTGTGAAACTTGATCCAATTCTGGTTACCGGCTGTGCCCATGAGGATGGCAAGGTAACAATGCAGCCTAAGCAGTCTTCGGTTCGCGTACTAAGCGAAGCCAAAGCCAAGAACACTCTTGAGCTAATGGAGAAGGTTGTTGAGTTTGGTGGCGTGGGTAAGAATGCCGCAATTCCCGGTTACCGAGTTGGTGGCAAGACCGGCACCGCCCAGGTGCAAGAAGGTTCCGGTTACGGCCGACGATTCGCTATCTCCTTCTACGGCGTGGCCCCAATCGAAGATCCGCAATACGTAGTTGGAGTCACGATTTTCCGTCCAGTTGGCGAGACAAACTCCATGAAAACGACTCCAGTATTCAAAGCCATCATGCAGCAGGTGCTCAAGCACTACCGAGTGCCACCTTCCACCACAAAGTCCCGCGATATCCCGTCAGGCCCATTCGGTGAAGTCGAGAAGCGGAACTAGGGCTCTCGCCCAGCGGCTGGGAGTCGATTATGTTGGGGCAGATGTCTCACTGACTGGCGTATCGCTGTCGGCGGGCGAGGTTGAGCCGGGGGATCTGTTCGTTGCGGTAGCTGGTGCTCGTTATCACGGAATCGACTTTGCAGCCGAGGCAATTCAACGAGGGGCTGTCGCTGTCCTCACCGATAGCGCCGAAGAACTCGAGATCCCCGTGTTGGTGCACCCCTCACCCAAGACCATCCTCGGAGAAGTTTGCGAGGATATTCTTGGACCCGTGGACCTGCAGCTTTTTGGAGTTACTGGAACCAACGGTAAGACCTCAGTCACCACTTATCTTCGTGAGTTACTAACCGCGCAAGGCGTAAAAACGGCATTGTCGTCCTCTGTCGGATTTTCGACACCATCCGATCATTTTCCGTCGTCGCTCACTACTCCAGAGCTCACCACTTTGCGCAAATATCTGCACAGGTTTGCGAATGAGGGTGGCCAGGCTGCCGCAATAGAGGTTTCCGCCCAAGCACTAACCAGACATCGAGTCGATGGTTTGAAATTCGATGTGGTCGGCTTTACCAATCTCAGTCGAGATCACATGGATGACTATGGCGACATGGGAACCTACTTCGCAGCAAAAGCCGAGCTGTTTACCGCAGAGCGGGCAAATCACGGTGTGGTGTTCCTCGGAGATGATTACGCAAGACAGCTAGCAGCGAATGCATCCATCCCCGTCACCACAATTGGTCCAGACGGCGATGTTCAATATGAGTTTCAAGCTCGTGCACTGCGCCTGACAGGCGCACTCAACCTGGAGCTAGATTTCCCAAGCGGCGAGCTGATGGCTCGAAACTTTGCAGTTGCCGCAGTGATGCTCCACGTGGCGGGATACAAGCTCACTCGGCTGAGCAGTGCGGCTGGATTTCAAGTCCCCGGGCGTCTCGAGCTCGTGTCTGAGGCTAGACCTCATGTCTACGTCGATTACGCCCACACCCCGGACGGCATCGCCGCTGCCGTGGCTGAGATAGCAAGCCGTTACCCGGGGGTATCGCTGGTGTTTGGGGCATCCGGCAATCGCGATCAAGGCAAGCGATTTGAAATGGGCGCTGCGGCAGCTAGTGCCAGCCGTGTCTATCTCACAGACCAGCACCCACGAGATGAAGATCCAGCCGAGATTCGCCGGGCGGTGGCTAAGGGTATTGAATCGCAGAACAAAGAGTTCATCGAAGTTTCAAACCCCGCTGAGGCAGTAGCGGCAGCTATTGCTGGCACGCCACGCGATGAGGCTGTGCTGTGGTGCGGGCCTGGACACCTAAAATACCGTGAGATCGCTGGGCAAAAGGTCCCGTTTGACGCCCGCGAAATTGCAAAAAGTTTGGTGGAAAAATGCTAGCTCTAACTCTTCGCGAGCTGGCCGCAGCCACAAATGGCGAGATCGTTAGGGGCGACCCTGATCTTGTAATCGCTGGCCATTGTGACACTGACTCTAGGAACATCACCCGCGGGGATGTGTTTTTTGCAAAACCCGGCGAGCACGATGATGGTCATCGTTACTTGGAGTCGATAGCTGAAGTCGCTGCTGTTGCCTTGGTAATGAGGCCCCAGCCTGAGCTTGACCTAAATCAAATCAGAGTGACCGATACGGTTCAGGCACTGACTGACCTTGCTAGGTACGTGCTTGAGAAAAAACGCGAATCTGGCCTCAAAGTCGTGGGCATCACCGGCTCTAACGGCAAGACCTCTACAAAGAACATGCTGCGCGAGATCCTCTCGAAGGTTGGGCCAACTATCGCCCCGAGAGATTCATTTAATAATGAGGTTGGTCTGCCACTCACCGTTCTAGAGCTTGAAGAGCAGACCGAGTATCTGGTCCTAGAGCTGGGAGCCGCTGGCCTGGGCAGCATAGAGAAGCTCGCCTCCTGGTGCAAGCCAGATATCGGGGTTCAACTCAAGGTTGGACTGGCCCACGCAGGTGCATTCGGCGGCGTTGAACAAACGGCGGTTATCAAGGCTGAGATGATGCCGTTCATCGCTGAGGCAGCTGTTTTGAATTTTGATGACCCGGTGGTACGGGACTATCAGCCCAAAGAGGGAGTTCCTAGCTATGGCTTTGGCTACAGCGATGAAGCCCAGTATCAGCTGCAATCGGCACAGGTCTCGATGGCTGGAACCAACGTTAGATTTAGATATCCAGACGGAGAAGTCGTAGCTTTCGATCTGAAGATCCTCGGTGAACATCAGGCCATGAATGCCTCCGCGGCGCTTACCGTGGCCGATTTGCTTGGAGTTGACCGCAAGCTTGCAATCTGCGCGATCAGCGAACTTGAGCTCGCGGAGCGCTGGAGGATGCAGCCGATCTTGCGCAAAGACGGGGTCTTGATAATCAACGACGCATATAACGCGAGCCCTGATTCAATGCGTGCCGCACTACAAACCCTTGCCACGCTTGGCCGACAGGGCCATCGAACGATTGCGGTGCTTGGTTACATGGCCGAGCTAGGGGAGTACTCCAACGCCGAGCACGAGGCCCTTGGAAGACTGGTTGTTCGCTACAACATCGACAAGCTCTACGTTGTTGGGAAAGAGGCAAAGCTCATCCACATGTCCGCCACCCAAGAGGGAAGCTGGGATGGCGAATCTGAGTTTTTTGAGAATGCCTCAGCTTGTTTCGAGGCCATCAATGCGAAGCTAGCCTCTGGAGATATCGTGCTGGTTAAATCCAGCAATGTCTCCGGTTTGCGTTTCCTAGGTGATGAATTGGCAGGTGCGGCTTGAGAGCTCTTTTGATGGCCGGTGCGATTGCGCTTTTTATTAGCCTGTTCCTCACCCCTGCCTTTATTTGGGCATTCAAGCGTTTGCAGTGGGGTCAGTTCATTCGCGATGACGGTCCGCAGTCCCACCACACCAAGCGTGGAACGCCAACCATGGGTGGACTGGTCATACTTTTTGCCGCTGTTGTTGGGTATTTCGTTGCCAAGTTGGTAAACGGCGAGACTCCATCAATGTCAGCCTTGCTAGTGATTTTCATGATGCTCGGTTTGGGAGCGGTCGGCTTTATTGATGACTTCCTAAAAGTTCGCAAGCAGCAGAGTCTTGGTTTGACCGGTTGGGCCAAGATTGCTGGTCAGGGCGTGGTTGCTGTCGTGTTTGCCATATTCGCGCTGCAGTTTCCCAATGACCGCGGCCTGACTCCCGCGTCAACCCAAATCTCACTCTTTAGAGACCTTCCAATCGACCTGTTCTTCTGGGGCTCCACCATCGGCATGGGCCTCTTCATCGCGTGGATCTATTTCCTCGTCGCCTCCACGTCAAATGGTGTGAACATTGCCGATGGCCTGGATGGCTTGGCTACCGGATCCGTGATTATGGCCATAGGTGCCTACGTTGTTATTGGTTTCTGGCAGTTCAACCAGAGCTGTAGAACTGCCGTGGAAAACATCGAAGCCTGTTACGAGGTTCGCGATCCACTCGACCTAGCTGTTATTGCCGCGGCTATCGTCGGCGCTTGCGTCGGATTCCTTTGGTACAACACCTCTCCGGCCCAGCTATTTATGGGCGACACTGGTTCATTAGGCCTTGGTGGGGCACTTGCCGCCCTGGCGGTGCTATCGAGAACTGAGCTGCTTCTGGTTCTGATTGGTGGAATCTTTGTGATTGTCACCGGCTCCGTGATTATTCAGCGCGGATACTTCAAGTTCACCAAGTGGCGCACCGGTGTGGGTAAGCGGGTATTCAAAATGTCACCGCTGCATCACCACTTTGAACTAAAGGGTTGGGCTGAAGTGACAATCGTGGTGCGATTCTGGATCATCGCGGCACTTTGTGTTTCAGCCGGTGTTGGCCTGTTCTACTTTGAATGGATTTACGGGCTGTGATGCTGCCAAGCTCCTGGCATGAAGCCTGGAATTTCAAGGTTGCAGTTTTAGGTCTGGGCAAATCAGGCTTTTCGGTGGCAGACACCCTCACCGAACTGGGTTCACAGATAACGGTGTTTGCGGCCAAGGCAGAGCCTGAGCTAGCCGAGCTGATTGATGTTATTGGTGCCCATCTAGTTCCAAGTGATGATCCGGGCATGCTCGCGGCTGAGGAGTTTGATTTTGCAATCGTGTCACCGGGGTTTGCACCGACCCACCCGATGGTTGCCAAGCTAACCGCAGCCGGAGTTTCAATTTACACAGACATCGATCTCGCGCGGGCGCTCGATGACAAGGTGAAAAAGCCAACCTGGATCACGATCACCGGTACCAATGGCAAGACAACCACAACCCAGCTCACCGAGGCAATGCTGTCCCAGGCTGGCTACCGAGCAATAGCCTGCGGAAACATCGGTAATCCAATCTTGGATGCCATCAGGGATCCTGAGGGCTATGACTTCCTGGTTGTCGAGCTCTCGAGCTTCCAACTTCACTACAGTCACATCCTCGGGGCCAAGGCGTCGGCCTTTTTGAACTTTGCAGATGATCACTTGGATTGGCACGGCTCTGAAACTGCGTATTTTGGCGCGAAGGCCAAGGTATTCGAGGGAACCGAAACAGCCATCGTCTATAACGTTGAGGATCCAAAGACCCTCGAAGCCGCAGAGCAAGCGGATGTCGAAGAGGGTTGCCGGGCGATTGGCTTCACCACTGGCATACCAGCGCGGTCCATGGTTGGTTATGTCGAAGAATTCTTGGTCGATAGGGCGTTTATCGACAACCGCGCAGACTCAGCGCTCGAGATTTGCTCCGATGAAGACCTCCAAGGGATTGGTGTGCCGAGTAAGCACCTACGCGCAAACATCGCGGCTGCCACAGCGCTTGCCCGCGCTGTTGGCGTGGCCGCAACCGACATCAAGCAAGCGCTTCGAGATTTCCGCATAGCTGGACACCGAATCGAACTAGTTGCCGAGCAAAACGGTGTCTTTTTCGTGGATGACTCGAAGGCAACTAACGCCCACGCTGCCGATGCGTCACTTTCAAGCTTCGAGTCGGTGGTCTGGATTGTTGGTGGGCTTCTCAAGGGCGTTGATCCAGAGCCGCTGATCAAAAAACATGGCTCAAGGCTCCGAGGCGCAGTGATTATTGGTAGGGACACGCAGCTCCTAGAGGAGCTCTTCGCCAAGCTGAATCCAGAATTAGATGTCGTGGTGATTCGCGAGGAGAACCCTATGGACCAGGCTGTCGCCAAGGCTGCCGCCATGGCCAAGCCAGGTGATGCGGTGCTGCTCGCTCCAGCCGCAGCATCCATGGACCAGTTCAAGGACTATGAAGACCGCGGTAATAAGTTCCAAAGCGCAGTAAGAGGATTGGGGGAGAAGTGACAGACCTAAAGTCAGCCATCAAACCCCGCTTTCGCGCTCAGTCACGAGAGTTTTACTTTCTGCTTGGCCTAACCGCGATTATCGGGGTTCTAGGTCTAGCGATGGTCGCGTCGGCATCGACCGTGGACGCATTCAAAAACACTTCAAACGCTGCCTCAACATTTGTGCGACAAGGTGGATTTGCGCTTATCGGTGGCTTGGCCCTGATCATTGCTTCTAACCTGCCGCTCGCTTTTTATAAGCGCACCGCCAACCTGCTTTTATTGTCAACCCTTGGGTTGCAGCTACTCACGGTGCTTTTTGGAACCGAAATCAACGGAAACCGAAACTGGCTTGATCTGGGCTTTACCTCCATCCAGCCCTCGGAGTTTCTCAAAATCGGACTCATCCTCGCTTTCGCCCTGATGCTTGCCGAACTTGGGCCCGATGAGATGCAAAACCGCCAGATTTGGACCCGCATCTTTGTCTTTAGCGGGGCTTCGCTGTTCCTTGTTGTGGTTATGGGTAAGGACATGGGAACCGGTGTTGTCATGGTGGTTACCCTGCTTGGCCTGTTCCTGTTCGCAGGTATGAAGCTCTCTACCTGGCTTGGCATAGTGGTTGCGGGAAGCGCTGCCGCAGTGATGCTCGTAATGCTTTCGCCGTCTCGACTAGCACGTTTTTCTGCTTGGCTTAACCCGGCAGAGGCTGACCCTATGGGAGTTCGTTGGCAATACGAACATGGCACCTGGGCACTTGCACACGGAGGAATTTTCGGAACCGGCCTGGGCCGATCGAAGATGAAGTGGTCTTGGATTCCAGAGGTTCAAAACGACTTTATCTTCGCGATCATCGGCGAGGAGCTCGGACTCATTGGGGCACTGTTTGTAATCCTGCTGTTCACTGCTTTGGCAATCACCTTGTTCTCAATTGCCAGGAACCAAACCAACCCATTTAGTCGCAACGTCGTTGCCGCGGTCATGGTTTGGATTTCGATGCAGGCGTTTATCAACATTGGGGTAGTCCTCGGTGTTTTCCCGGTTTTGGGTGTACCGCTTCCGCTAATCAGCGCCGGTGGTTCATCACTGATTTCGACCATGGCGGCAATTGGTGTGGTCTTGGCGGTGGAGCGAGATCGCTTGGCCAACCCAGGGCGCGCTAGACGATGACCAAGTTTTTATTAGCTGGTGGTGGGACCGCCGGGCACGTGAATCCACTACTAGCGCTAGCGCAGCAGCTGCGATCCGAGGGTCACGAAGTCATGGCTCTCGGGACCAAAGAGGGCCTGGAGGCGCGACTTGTGCCAGAGCGCGGCTTTGATCTCCTCACCATTCAGCGCTTGCCATTTCCTAGGAAGCCAGATCTCCAAGCCCTTCTTTTTCCACTCAGATTCGCCCGTGCCACTCTGCGTGTGATGAAGCTGATCCACAAGCACAGCATCGAGGCAGTTGTTGGTTTCGGCGGATATGCATCCGCCCCGGCCTACTTAGCGGCTTATCTCGCGCGCAAACCTCTGGTGATTCATGAGGCCAACGCCAAAGCCGGGATTGCCAACAAGATTGGAGCCAAGCTCACCAAGTACGTGGCCATTGCCTTTGAAAACAGCGACCTAAGTGGTGCGATAACAGGAATGCCTATTCGACCCGAAATCTTGGAGTCCATTTCTGGCTACGACAAGGGCCAGGCTCGGGTTGAGATGGGCCTAGATCCGTCGCTGCCAACCCTGCTGGTCACTGGTGGATCACTAGGTGCCAAGCGTCTAAACGATGCCGTAGTGACCGCGTTGCCAAAGCTTCGTGCGGCTGGCATTCAAGTGCTGCACATCCTTGGTAACAGCTCCGATCTTCCCACCAAGCAGGAGCCCGGCTATTGCTCGATGAACTACTGCGACCGAATGGACGCTGCTATCGCGGCAAGTGATTTCGCAATCTCCAGGGCTGGGTCTTCCACAGTTGCAGAGTTCAGTGCGGTCGGCTTACCAGCTGTTTATGTCCCTTATCCAATTGGAAACGGGGAACAGCAATTCAACGCCGTTTCAGTAACTGAGGCCGGGGGCGGTCTTCTCTGCCTCGATCGTGACTTCGATGCTGCCTACATAGAACGGGAAGTTATCCCTTTGATTTCGCACTCAGCGACGCTCAGACAAATGGGCCTTAGTGCAAGATCGAAGGGAATTCCTGACAGTACCCTGCGCCTAAGGGATTTGGTTCTTGAGTCGGTGAATACTTAGTCAAATGATCAAGCCAGATTACTCACAGCCCGTTCCTCAGGACCTAGGAAAGGTTCACTTTGTTGGAATTGGTGGTTCCGGTATGAGCGGTCTCGCAAGATTGCTGATCGGGATGGGGCACCAGGTCACTGGCAGTGACGTTCGCGAAAGCGACAACATAACCCAGCTACGAGCCCTAGGTGCCGAAATCACAATCGGTCACGATGCAGCCAACCTTGGAGATGCCAACACCGTCGTGGTTACAAGCGCTTTGTGGCCCACAAATCCTGAATATCTGCTCGCACTGGAAAAGGGCTTACCGGTCTTACACCGCTCCGCCATGCTTGCCCACTTGGCATCAACTGGCAAACTCATTGCAGTGGCCGGTGCGCACGGAAAAACCACTTCCACCGGCATGGTGGTTACTGGACTCGATGTCCTCGGCGCGGACCCAAGCTTCGTCAACGGCGGCGTCATTCAGGCCTATGGTGCCTCCAGTGCTTTCGGTTCGGGTGAGCAGTTCGTTATCGAGGCGGATGAATCTGACAGCTCGTTCCTGCACTACAACACCCACACGGTTTTAATCACCAACGTCGATCCAGATCACCTTGATCACTTTGGCTCACTCGAAGCCTTTGAGGGCGAATTTGTGAAGTTTGCCAATGCTGCGAGCGACCTTGTGGTCATTTCCTCGGATGACCCAGGTGCAGTCAGAGTCACCGCTTTGCTCCAACACCCAAAGGTTCTCACTTTCGGAGAAGCTCAGGGGGCTGATTTCAGGGTCCACAACGTCGATGCCTCGGGACCGCAAGTCAAGTTTTCACTCACACATCGAGGCGAGAGTGTTGACCTTGAGCTAAGTATTCCCGGAGCCCACAACGCACTAAATGCCGCCGGAGCCGTTGCTGTCTTGGTGGGGCATGGTTTTGACTTTGTTGCCAGCGCTAAGGCGGTGGCAAAGTTTGGAGGCACGGTGCGCCGTTTCGAACTTCACGGTGAGCATCGAGGGGTAAAGGTCTACGATGACTTTGCGCACCACCCAACCGAGGTGGCAGCGGCTCTCAAGGCGGCAAGGGCAGCTGTGGGAAGCGGCAAATTGATCACCCTGTTCCAGCCCCACCTTTACTCAAGAACTCGCATTTTTGCCCAGGAGTTCGCAGAAGCGTTGGCCTTGAGCGATCAGGTTGTTGTGCTAGATGTTTACGCGGCCCGAGAGGATCCAGAGCCAGGGGTTACAGGTGCCTTGATTAGTGATCGATTCGCTGATCAATCAAAGGTTCACTATGTACCGCTATGGGAAGATGCCCCTGCAGTGGCTGCCAAGCTAGCCAATTCCGGCGATTTCATCATGACTATGGGATGCGGCGATGTTTACAAGATGGTCCCTGAGCTTCTCGAGGCACTGAAGAGTTGAAGCGTCCCGAAAGAGAGCTGCTGGCAAAAGAGCGCAAGCGAATCTCGAACCGCACGAAGATAGAAAAGCCCAAGTCTTCCCTTGGTCCGTTTGCACTGTTTTCCCGGGCATTCTTAGTGCTTTCGCCACTGGTTTTAGTCGGCTTGGTTGCGGCAACTTTCTTTACCCCACTGTTGGCTATCGACAAGATTGTCGTCTCGGGAACTGATCGACTCGAGCCTAAGAAAATCTCTAAAGCCCTTGAGTCTCTCGATGGACGTCCGCTCACGACAGTTTCAGAGGACGAGGTTGCAGAGCTTTTGAGCGACTTCACCTTGATTGAGACATTCGCCATCCAAGCAGAGCCGCCGCACACTTTGAACGTCAAGATCCGGGAACGTCAGCCCATAGTTGTCTTGGTCCGGTCGGGAAAAAACTTCCTCTACGACGCAGCTGGAATCCAGATTGAGCAAGCAACTGGGCCGGTGAAACTGCCCTATCTGAACATCAAAGGCAACCCCAAGGACAACCCACAGTTCTCAACCGCCATGGAAGTGCTGCTGTCGCTTCCCGTGAAGACATATCAGCGCGTCTACTCAATTGAGGTTTCCGAGCAGCTAACCACCAAGTTGGTCTTGAAGAAATCAAACATCACTGTGATCTGGGGTGACACCAAGCAGGCGCTGTTGAAAAATGAGGTCCTCATGACACTTTTGAAAACCGGGTTGAAAGAGTCGGTGGTTGTGGACGTGTCTTCACCTAACGCACCGGTTGTTACCTACCCAAATTACTGACCAGGTTTGCGACACGCCCGAGCGCATAAGTTCCGATTTAGCCCCAGCGCTCTACCTTCTTCGCGCAATTTGAAAACCTGTTGCAAAGTTAAGCCTCAGCCTTAACTTGAGGGTTTTCTTACAAGGAGGCAAAAGTGTCACAGGCACCTAACTATCAGGCAGTAATCAAGGTCGTCGGAGTCGGCGGCGGAGGTGTTAATGCTCTCAACCGCATGATCGCATCTGGTCTGCGTGGTGTTGAGTTCGTTGCGGTGAACACAGATGCTCAGCAGTTGCTGATGAGTGACGCTGACGTCAAGCTCGACATTGGTCGCGACATTACTCGTGGCTTGGGTGCCGGTGCTGACCCTGAGGTGGGTAGACGTGCTGCTGAGGAGCACGAGAATGAAATTGAGTCTGCCCTGAAGGGTTCAGACATGGTGTTTGTTACCGCTGGAGAGGGTGGTGGTACCGGTACTGGTGCGGCTCCCGTCGTAGCGAGAATCGCACGTCGCCTGGGTGCACTGACTGTGGGTGTGGTCACCAGGCCGTTCAACTTCGAAGGTAAGCGCCGCGCGGTTCAGGCAGACGAGGGCATCAAGGCGCTACGCGCCGAGGTTGACACTCTCATCGTTGTTCCAAACCAGCGCCTTCTCGAGATGTCCAACAAGAAGATTTCTGCGATTGAGGCATTCATGACTGCCGATGACGTTCTGCGCGCAGGTGTACAGGGCATCAGCGACTTGATTGTGGTCCCAGGTTTGATCAACCTTGACTTCAACGACGTGAAGTCGGTAATGCAGGGCGCTGGTTCCGCACTGATGGGTATCGGAACCGCCAAGGGAGAGGATCGCGCTGTTCGCGCAGCGGAGATCGCCGTTTCATCGCCGCTACTTGAGGCAACCATCGAAGGTGCTCACGGTGTGCTTTTGCTAATCCAGGGAGCATCTGATCTAGGTCTGCACGAGATTGATGACGCCGCGCGTTTGGTCCAGGAAGCTGTTCACCCAGAGGCCAACATAATCTTTGGTGCCACGATCGAGGACACCTTGGGCGATGAGGTTCGCATCACCGTTATCGCCGCTGGTTTTGATGGTGGCGAGCCTACCTACCGCAAGTTTGACGCTGCAGCACTGGGCCAGGCTGCCCTTGCCGCAGCAGCTTCAACCGCTGTGACAGCCGAGGCGACGCAGGAGCTTGCTTCTGATACCACCGAGGAGACTGTTGCGAGCGAGTTCGCTGACTTTGAACCAGTCGAGGTTTCCATCAGCAGCAAGGTCGACAGTGGCTACGGGGATGACCTGGACCTACCAGACTTCTTCCGTTGATCCTAAAGGAACGTTACGAAAGGGTCCTGGCCGATGTGGCCAGGACCTCTTCGGCTTTTGGCCCTGCGACTTTGATCGTCGTGACGAAAAACCATCCAGCGCAGCTGGTTGCAGAGCTCATTGACCTTGGCTGTAAAGACGTTGGAGAGAATCGCGATCAAGAGGCTGGCGCAAAGTTTGACGAAACCAATGCGCTGCGTGCCGGCAATGGTTTGAGCTGGCACTTTATCGGGCAACTGCAAACCAATAAAGTCAAATCAGTGCTGCGCTACGCAAAGGCTATTCACTCAATAGATAGGCCATCACTGGTGCAGGAGCTGGCGAAACAGCTCGAAAAACAGCAGCGAGAGGTTGAGGGCTTCATTGAGCTAAATCTCACCGGTGATCCCGGTCGCGGGGGAGTGCTCCCCGAGAATCTAGCTGAGCTGGTTGAGCAGGTCTTGAGCGTCCCGAGGATCAAACTCCAGGGATTGATGGCGGTTGCTGGTCTGAATGAGAATCCACGCTCTGAATTTGAAAAGGTACTGAAAGCCCAAAAAGTCCTACTTGCTCTCGCTCCCTCTGCTCAAGCCCTGTCGATGGGTATGAGTGAGGACTATCAGGTGGCACTTGAAATGGGCGCGACACACATTCGAGTTGGCTCCAAAATAACGGGCCCAAGGGCCTATTGAGCCTAGTCTTGAAGCAAGCTAAGGAGTTTTCATGGGCGTAATGAATTCAGTAATGACATTCTTCGGATTTGGTGGGTCTGAAGCACCAGTTGCGGACACATCAGCTAAGCCTCGTCCTGTGACTCGTCGCCGATCCTCCGACATGTCAGAGATCGTGACCATCGACCCTCAGTCCTACGCTGACGGCAAGGACGTTGCGGCAAACTTCCGTCAGGGAGTCCCGGTCATCGTGAACATCGCTGCCTTGAGCGAGCCTGAGGCAAAGCGCATGCTCGATTTCATGATCGGACTCAAGGAAGGTCTGGAAGGCTCTCTAAAGCGCGTCACGCCAAAGGTGTACTTGCTAACTCCAGCTCACGTCGCTATCTCGGACTCTGACTCAGAGGAAGAGACCAGTGAAGACCTCATGAACTAACCAAATGTCCCTAGTCGGAGATTTAGTCGCTTTCGCACTACAGATTTATTTCTACGTTCTGCTCGCTCGCTTCATATCTGACCTCGTAGTCAGCGTGAATCGATCCTGGCGCCCGCCTGGGCTGCTATTGCCGGTATTGGATTTCGTTTACACGATCACTGATCCGCCGCTGAAGTTTGTCAGAGGCTTCATTCCACCGATTCGACTGGGTCCGGTTGCGCTAGATCTTGCCTTCACGATTGTGCTTATTGCGGTACTTTTCCTGAGAAGTTTGGCAGCCGCCCTTTAGTCAAATAACATGGTGTTCGTTGCTTTGAGCGACCCTGTTAGGAAGGTGCACCAAATGGCGCTGACGCCCGAGGATGTAGTCAACAAGAGATTTCAGCAAACCAAATTCCGCGAGGGTTACGACCAGGACGAGGTCGATGACTTTCTAGACGAGTTGGCTATTGAGTTCCGCCGTCTCACCGCTGAGAACCAGGAGCTCAAGAGCAAGCTTCAGGCCGCTGAGGCTCGCGCCGAAGAGGCACCTGTGGCCGCGCCTTCATACCCTGCGGCCTCGGTGGTCGCAGCAGCAGCGGTTCCATCAGCCGCTGACGCACAGAACTCCCACAGCCTCCTAGAGCTTGCTCGCAAGCTCCACGAAGAGCACGTTCGCGAGGGTCTAACCAAGCGCGACCAGCTAATTCGTGACGGACAGGAGTCTGCAACCCGTCTGGTTCGCGACGCTGAGGCACAGGCTCGTGCCGTTATTGGTCAGCTTGAGCTTGACCGACGCGCTATCGAGAACACCATCGACGAGCTGCGCGAGTTTGAGCACGACTACCGTGGCCGTCTGCGCGACTACATTGAGTCCCAGCTCCAGACGCTGGTTCGTGAAGAGTCATTTGAGCAGCCACTTGAGGCCGCTGCAAAAATCGAACTAGAGAGTGCAGCTGCAGCTGCAGCGGCAACCGCGGTAGTCGTGGACACCGCTGCAGTTGCAGACGCAGTCGAGATTGAAGAAGACGAAGAAGAAACCGAACTGAGTGAGCGCAACTAGTTCAGCGGCTCGCTGGGTCTACTCAATCGGGCTCGTTGCCGTTGTTCTCGACCAGGTAACTAAGTACGCGGCCGAGGCATTTCTCGGAAATGGCCAGGTTGTTAACGTCCTTGGCGAGATCTTGCGCTTTAGGCTCGCCTACAACGAAGCTGCGGCATTCTCACTTGGCTTTGGTGCCACCTGGGTTTTGGCTCTGATTTCTAGCGTTGCTGTGCTCTTGCTCTTGTGGTTTGGGCCCAGGGCAAAGACCACTGTCTGGGCCGTGATTGCCGGCTTGGTTCTTGGGGGAGCGGCTGGCAACTGGGTGGATCGGGTGTTCAAGGAGCCTCAGTTTTTCTCAGGTCACGTAGTGGACTTCATTCAGATTCCATTCAATTTCCCGATCTTTAACCTCGCAGACAGCTTCCTGGTTATTGGGCTCTCACTCGCAATCTTGCGCACTCTGCGCGGAGATGAAATAGGTGGCGGCAAAGTTGAGTAAATTTCTGCCGGTCCCGGACTCGCTGGTCGGGGAGCGGGCGGATGTGGCACTGGCAAAAATGCTCGGATTATCCCGAACCAAGGCCATTGAACTAATTGAAGCGGGCTCGGTTTCCTCGCAATTTGGTACGGTACAAAAGTCTGACCGCCTGAATGTGGACCACATTTTGGAAGTGATCCTTGATGAGGGGCCGGTTCAAACCCTCGAGGTTATTGCGCAAGATGTTCCCGAGCTAGAGGTGGTTTATCTCGATCAGGACATTGTGGTCATCAATAAGCCAGCAGGGGTGGTGTCTCACCCTTCAGTCGGATTCGAGGGCCCAAGCGTTGCCGGGGTGTTGCTTGCTCGCGGGATTACCCTCTCAACCTCTGGCGCGCATGAACGCCAAGGCATTGTCCAAAGGCTCGATGTTGGAACCTCTGGTTTGATGGTGCTAGCGCGATCGGAGCGTGCCTATTCAGTTCTGAAGCAGGCGTTTCGCGATAGAACGGTGAAGAAGACCTATCACGCTCTTGCCCAAGGTCATCCCGAGCCAGCATCCGGCACGATAGACACACCAATTGCCAGAAGTCAGAGGCATGACTACAAATTCACCATCTCCGCCGATGGTAAGCCGGCTGTCACGCACTACAAAACCATCGAGCTGCTTCCAGCTGCAGCCCTGATGGAAATTGGCTTGGAGACTGGCAGAACCCACCAAATTAGAGTCCATTTCTCGCATTTCAGGCATCCGCTGGTCGGTGACCCACTCTACGGCGCGGATCCAAAACTTGCGGCGGCACTGGGACTAGATAGGCAATGGCTCCACGCCAAGAAACTGGCATTCGCCCACCCAATCACGCAGGACTGGGTGGAATTTGAATCAAATTACCCACGGGATCTTGAACTCGCTCTGGACAAGCTAAGGGATGCCGATTTTCGCCTTTAGGCTTTAGGTCTATCGATTAGGAGCGGGTTTGAGCGAGTCTTTTGTTCACCTGCACAATCACACCGAGTATTCAATGCTCGATGGGGCAGCGCGGGTAAAAAAGCTGATCGCTAAGGCGGTCGAGTTGGGCATGCCTGCAATTGCGATGACCGATCACGGCAACACTCACGGCGCTTATGAGTTTTGGAAGCAGGCTAAGGCCCAAGGTATCAAGCCCATTATTGGCATTGAGGCGTATCTAGCGCCAGGTTCGCGGCTCGATAAGTCAAAGGTGCGTTGGGCTGACGGTGGAGACGACGACGTTTCAGGTGGTGGGGCCTACAGTCACATGACGATGTGGTCAACAGACAACGCGTCCATGCAAAATCTCTTCCGGTTATCCTCCGAGGCCTACCTATCCGGCTATTACTTCAAACCTCGTATGGATCGCGAATTGCTGAGCAAATATGGCAAGGGATTGATTGCCACAACCGGTTGCCCAGGTGGCGAGGTACAGACCCGATTGCGACTTGGGCAGTATGACGAGGCAATCAAGACGGCGGCTGAGTTCAGAGACATTTTTGGCGAAGGTAACTTTTTTGTTGAGGTCATGGACCATGGTCTGGACATTGAAAAGCGAGTTCGAGACGATTTGCTTCGACTTGCAAAAGACTTGAACTTGCCGCTGGTTGCAACCAATGATCTGCACTACACCAATCAAGGGGATCATGAGGCTCATGATGCACTGTTGTGCGTGCAGGTTGGCTCTAACATCTACGATCAAAATCGATTCAAGTTTGAGTCGCAGGAGTACTACCTAAAGAGTGCTCAGCAAATGCGCGAGATATTCAAGGACATTCCAGAGGCCGCTAACAACACTCTGTTGATTGCAGAGCGAGCTGAGGTCAATTTCGAAAAGCGCGACCTTATGCCGCGGTTCCCCGTGCCGGAGGGTGAATCGGAGTCGGGTTGGCTAGAAAAAGAAGTTTGGCGCGGTATGGATCGCCGATTCCCAAATGGTTACTCAGACCGGCACAAAGAGCAGGCCGCTTACGAGCTTGAAGTGATTATCAAGATGGGGTTCCCCGGGTATTTCTTGGTGGTTGCTGACTTTATTGGCTGGGCCAGAGCGCAGGGCATTCGCGTTGGGCCCGGTAGAGGTTCGGCAGCAGGTTCTTTGGTTGCTTACGCACTTGGCATCACGGAGCTTGACCCGCTGGAACACGACCTTATCTTCGAGCGCTTTTTAAACCCTGAGCGATTGTCCATGCCAGATATCGATGTTGACTTTGATGATCGTAGGCGCCCAGAAGTGATCAGGTACGTGACCGAGAAATACGGTGATGATCGAGTAGCTCAGATCGTCACCTTCGGAACTATCAAAGCAAAGCAGGCCCTAAAGGATGCGGCCCGAGTGCTGGCCTTACCCTACGCGGTAGGGGAGAAGCTAACTAAGGCCATGCCGCCGATGGTTCTAGGTCGCGATGTATCTCTCAATGAACTAATTGATCCCGAGGCTGAGCGCTACAGCGAGGCGGCTGAGTTTAGGGAGATTATTGAAAGTGACGAAGAATCCAAGCGGGTCTTCGATCTTGCTCAGGGGCTTGAGTCTCTAAAGCGTCAGTGGGGAGTTCACGCTGCCGGCGTAATTATGTCTGCTGAGCCTTTGATGGATGTGATTCCAATCATGAAGCGCGAGGAAGACGGCGCCATCATCACTCAGTTTGACCAACCTCCGTGTGAAGACCTTGGGCTTTTGAAAATGGACTTCTTGGGCCTGAGAAACCTCACGGTATTGGATGATGCCCTAGAAAACATTCGCCAGAACCGTGGTCAAAATGTGGTCTTGGAGGAGCTGGATCTAAATGCAGATGAGAAGACCTTTGAGCTCCTCTCACGAGGTGACACCCTAGGGGTATTCCAGCTCGATGGTGATGCAATGCGCCAGCTGCTGAGGGTTTTGAAGCCATCCGAGTTTGAACACATCTCAGCTGTGATTGCGTTGTATCGCCCTGGGCCGATGGGCATGAACTCACACAACAATTATGCCCAGCGAAAAAATGGTCTTCAGATTGTGGAGCCCGTTCACCCTGAGCTGGAGGAGCCTCTACAAGAGATCCTCGGCCCCACCTACGGACTCATCGTTTACCAGGAGCAGGTGATGGCGGCCGCTCAAAAAGTCGCCGGATATTCGCTTGGGCAAGCAGACCTTTTGCGTCGAGCAATGGGTAAGAAAAAGCCTGAGGAACTGGAAAAGCAGTACGAGATTTTCAGCGCAGGTATGAAAGACCGCGGCTACTCCGATAGTGCTATCAAGGCGCTCTGGGAGACCCTGCTGCCATTTGCCGACTACGCCTTCAACAAGGCTCACTCCGCTGGATACGGGGTTCTCAGCTACTGGACTGCTTATCTGAAGGCAAACTACCCAGCTGAGTACATGGCGGCGCTATTGACAAGCGTGGGTGACTCAAAAGACAAACTTGCGGTTTACCTCAACGAATGCCGCAAGATGGGCATTCGTGTACTACCTCCAGATGTGAGTGAATCGATTGGGGTCTTCGCCGCGGTTGGTGACGATATTCGTTTTGGTCTCGGCGCAATTCGAAATGTCGGAAAAAACGTAGTTGATGCAATTGTCCAAGCTCGCCAGGAATCCAAGTTCCAGAGCTTCCATGACTTTCTGTCCCGGGTGGGACAGCAGGCCACCTCGAAACGTGTGGTCGAATCCTTGATCAAAGCGGGCGCTTTCGACTCCCTCGGGCACACCAGAAGATCGCTGATTGCGATTCATGAAGAGGCCATCGACTCCGCAACGGTGCTGAAAAAGCAGCAGGCTTCGGGCCAAATGGATCTATTCGGAGGTTTGCTAGAAGAGGACCCGGCCATTATTGAAGTGCCACAGTTACCAGAGTGGACCAAGCGAGACCTGCTCTCGCACGAGCGTGAAATGCTCGGTCTTTACGTATCGGATCATCCGCTTGCAGGTATGGAGTCGATGCTGATGCGCCACTCAGACATGGGAGTGATTGCTCTTCGAGAAACTCAGCTCAAAGACGGTGAGATGGTAACGATCGCCGGACTTATCACCCAGGTTGCCCACAAGGTTGCTCGAACCTCCGGAAACCCCTATGGACAGATCACTTTGGAGGATTTCTCTGGTGAAATCTCCATCATGTTCATGGGAAAGACCTATCTGGAGAACCGTGAGCTTCTTGTAGCTGACCAAACCGTTGCAATTAGAGGCCGTATCTCTAGGCGCGATGAAGAAGTCAACCTCCAAGCGTTCTCGATCGAGGTGCTCGATGCCGGTCGCGAACAAGGTGGGGTGCTCAAGCTCTCCATCAAAGAGAGCATGGCAAACAAGACAATTCTTGAAAAACTCGGCTCAATCCTGGATGCTCACCCTGGTCCCGTAGAGGTCCAAGTGAAACTGGTGGGTGCAAATGTGAAGCACTTCTTGCTTCCGCAACGGGTTGCTATCGGCCACGACTTGTTTGGGGAGCTGAAGGCCCTTCTAGGACCAGACGCGGTTGATTAGTAGTTGTCTGCTAGGCGTTCACCAGTGGTGAGGTAGCCGCGCCGGAAGTAAAGCAAAGGCTCGGCCTCAGAGCTTTCGAAGCCGGATTCAATGTCAATCACAACCACGGCATTCGCCTCTACCTCGAGGCGAGTCCTTATTGAGCCAATAATGACTGCCGCCACCTCGGTGAATACTGGCACGCCATCGACCCAACTGAATCCACCGGCTTCAAATCTTTGAGCTTTTGGGCCTGCCAGTCTCTGAGCGAGGCCTAAGTTCTCTGCCTTGAGAACGTGAATCGCGGCCTTCACTCCCGGCAAGAGGTGCTCGTAAGAGGAGGACCCCTGGGCGATGTTGAAGGAGACTAGCGGGGGATTGGACCCCAGCGAGGTTACCGAGTTTGCGGTGAAGCCAATTGGCTCACCCGATTCAGTAACGGAGGTAATGATTGCAACCCCCGAGGCATGCCTGCGAAACGCAGCCTTTAGCGCATCGGAGCCAAACAGATTGAAGTCAGCGGGTTGAATAGTCATCTCAGCTAAGGTTAGAGCAAGAAACTCACCAAATTATTCCGAGGTATGGATTGCGGCGTTTAGATCTCAATGGCCCAATCACCGCTTCGCGGGTGAGGGATGAACTGCCCAGGGCAAGCGTTTCTAACAGTCCCGAGATCGAAGCCACCGTTAGAGCCCTCTGTGAAGAGGTTAGAACCCTCGGTCTAGAGGCTCTAAAGAATCACTCCGAACGATTCGACCGCGTCATTCCTGCGAGTTTTCGGGTTCCCGTTACGAAAATTGAATCAGCAGTCAGTTCACTCTCTGCCGAGTTGCGCAGCGCAATCGAGGAGGCGATAGCTAGGGTCCGAAAAGTGAGCGAGGCAGTGAAGCCACTCACTAGCGAGGTCCAGCTCGCCTCCGGAGCGAAAGTGACCCAACGGTATGTGCCGGTTGACTCGGTTGGGCTCTACGTCCCGGGAGGAAAGGCCGTCTACCCTTCCAGCGTCATCATGAATGTGGTACCCGCCCAGGTGGCTGAGGTACCCCGGATCGTCATTGCCTCACCGGCCCAAGCAGAGTTTGGTGGACTTCCGCACCCCAGTATTTTGGCTGCAGCGGGTCTGCTTGGAGTCACCGAGGTCTACGCAATTGGTGGCGCAACGGCCATCGCTGCATTCGCATTTGGCGTCGATGAGATCGGTCTGGATCCGGTTTCGATGGTGACCGGTCCAGGAAATATCTATGTGGCAACCGCAAAGCGGATACTCAGGGGTCAAATCGGTATTGACTCTGAGGCTGGACCTACAGAGATTTTGATAATTGCCGACAAGGATGCAAATCCTCGTTTCCTCGCTGCCGATTTGATCTCGCAAGCAGAGCACGACGAGAATGCAGCGGCTGTCTTGGTTACCGATTCTGAAGAATTGTTGGTGAGCGTTGCACGAGAGCTCGAAGTCCAGGCACCAATGACCCTGAATTCAGGCCGGGTCTTGGCTGCATTAGAGGGCAAACAATCCGCACTGGTTTTGGTGGACTCCTTAGATGCGGCGATCGAGGTCGCGAACCATTACGCCACGGAGCACCTGGAGATCCAAACTGCAGAGCCAGAAAAGGCGCTAGCCGAAATCACTAACGCTGGAGCAATCTTCATCGGACCGTATTCGCCGGTGAGCTTGGGGGATTACCTAGCTGGCTCCAACCATGTGTTACCGACCTCCGAACAGGCCAAATTCGGTCCAGGCTTGGGCGTTCACACATTTCTCAGACCGCAGCAGGTTATCGATTACTCAGCCGAGGCACTGGCTGAACTTACTGAGAAGCTTGACTTACTTGCCGTAACCGAAGGCCTACCGGCTCACGGAGCCGCAGCCCGGATTCGAAGGGAAATCTAATGTTTTGTCCGTTCTGCAGGCATGCCGATTCAAGAGTGATCGATTCCAGAACGTCTGACGACGGCTCTTCGATTCGTCGCAGACGCCAATGCCCTGAGTGCCAGAAGCGTTTCACCACTGTTGAGACAGCGAGCTTGATGGTCACCAAGCGATCGGGTGTTACTGAGCCTTTCTCCAGGGACAAGATTGTCTCGGGCGTCAGAAAGGCTTGCCAGGGCCGCCCAGTAACTGATGCTGATCTTGCACTTCTCGCACAGCAGGTGGAGGAAACTCTTCGTGCGACTGGTGCCGCCAGCATTGAAGCCCAGGACATTGGCCTTGCGATCCTTGATCCTTTGCGCAATTTGGATCACGTTGCATACATGAGGTTCGCCAGCGTTTACCAGGCCTGGGACTCGCTAGATGACTTCGAGAGGGCGATTGGCAGCCTGAGGTCCGAATGATTTATCGCTTTCTGTTCAACACCTTCTTTAGGGGCATGGACCCAGAGGCGGCACACCACTTAGTCGCAAGCGGACTTGAGTTGGCCGCGAAGCTTGGAATCCTGCGGGCCAAAAAGCGCGTGGGATCAATATCAGTCATGGGCCTCGCGTTTGAAAACAGATTCGGCATGGCTGCCGGATTTGATAAGAATGCTCGAATGGTGACCGCGCTACACGCGCTCGGTTTTGGTCATGTCGAGATTGGAACAGTAACCCCTAGACCTCAGTACGGTAATCCCAAGCCTCGCATGTTCCGGCTTCCCGAGAATGACGCGCTCATCAACCGAATGGGCTTCAATAACGACGGTGCTGAGGTTGTCGCAAGAAGGCTTCAGGCCCTTCGCAAGCGTAGGGTTCTTCCAGTCATTGGTGTAAACATCGGAAAGAACAAGGAGACTCCAGCCGATCAAGCACACATTGACTACGAGTTGGCAACCAAGGCACTCGCCCCATTCGCCGACTACTTGGTGGTCAATGTCTCCTCGCCAAACACGCCTGGATTGCGGGATTTGCAGCAGGTTGCGGCACTAGAACCCATTCTGACTGCGACTCTTGCAAATTCGCTCGGAAGGCCCGTACTCCTAAAGTTATCGCCAGATCTAGCTGACTCGGACCTGTTCGAAATCCTCGCGTTAGTCAAGCGACTCAAGCTCGCAGGTGTGATAGCCACCAATACGACGATTTCCAGAAACCTAAGTGCAGATCCGAAGGTCTTGGCTGAAACCGGAGGTTTATCTGGCCCAGTGCTTCGTGATCGATCGATCGAGATGTTGAAGCTCATCCGGTCACAATTGGATGAGAGCTTCTGCGTGATATCCGTTGGTGGCGTGGTCACCCGGGGTGACGTAATCGAGCGCGTGAAACTGGGGGCTGATCTAGTCCAGGGTTACACCGGATTCGTTTATCACGGGCCATTTTGGCCCAAGCGACTTGCGGTTACTTCCTAGCAGGGGCGCTCTGCCGGCGACTTAGTTAGCTCAGGATCCGAGACAATCACATCGGCCAAGATCTCATCGACCTTCTTCATCACCTCAGCTGGTATTTCAACTCCACTGGCACCGAGGTTGTCTGCCATTTGCTCTGGTCTAGAAGCTCCGACGATAGCCGCTGAAACAGCCTTGTTTTGAAGCACCCAGGCCAGAGCAAATTGTGCCATGGAAAGTCCAAGCCCGTCAGCGAGGGGCTTTAGCTGCTGAACGGCGGTGAGGGTCTTCTCGCCCATGAACTTCTCAACGATGGAAGACATCGCCGGATCGGCTGCTCTAGATCCAGCCGGAGCGGGCTGACCAGGCAGGTACTTGCCGGTTAGCACACCCTGTGCCATTGGGGACCATACGATTTGCCCCAGTCCCAGCTCTACGCTTGTCGGGATTACCTTCTCTTCGATGACTCTCCAGAGCATCGAGTACTGCGGTTGGTTAGAGATGAGCTTGAAGCCGAGTTGGCTAGCAAGGGCTTGGCCTTGGCGGATTTGATCCGCGTTCCACTCTGAAACTCCCACGTAGAGGACTTTCCCCATGCGAACCAAGTCGGCAAATGCCTGCATGGTCTCTTCAAGAGGAGTTTCGTAGTCGAAACGGTGCGCTTGGTACAGATCGACATAGTCCGTTTGAAGTCGCTGCAGCGAGCCATTGATGGACTCGAAAATGTGCTTTCGGCTCAGACCGCAATCGTTTGGACCCTTCGCCGCGACTGGCCAGTAGACCTTGGTCAGTATTTCAATACCCTCACGCCGCTGACCCTTGAGAGCTTTACCCAAAACCACCTCGGCAGCCTGGTTTGCATAGGCATCAGCGGTGTCGAAAGTTGTGATTCCACCCTCGAGCGCAGCGTTTACAGTGGCAATTGCCTGCTCTTCCGCCACCTGTGAGGCGTGAGTGAGCCAGTTTCCATAAATCAGTTCGGAGACCTTGAGACCGGAGTTTCCTAAGTAGCGATGTTTCATCTTTGAAACCCTTTCAATTAGTCAATCTTTGCGAAGCGGGGAACCTGCGGTTTCGGAATTCTAAGCGCGCGCATTTGGATGGAGCGCATCGCGCCATACCAACCAAGACCACCCTCCATCTTGTCTGCGCCGAATTTCTTGGCAACGCGCTTCTTTACTGAGCGCGCGACCAGGAAGGCATCAAGAGCTACAACTAAGAACAAGGCCCACATGGCAATTAGCGAGTAGAGCTGCACCTCATAGCTGTCAATAAAGGTTGTTAGCACGACCAAGAACATCGCTGGAAGCACCATCTCGCCAGCAGTGAAGCGGGAATCGACTAGATCACGAACGAACTTTCGCTGTGGACCTTTGTCGCGGTAGGTCAAGTAGCGCTCATCTCCCGCCATCATTCCTTCGCGAGCTTTCTGGCGCTCTTCACGAAGCTTTTCGCGCTGTGCCTTGCGAGCTTCTTTGCTTCGATCTCCAACCAACGGCTTTTTTCGAGCCTGCTCGCGCTCTTTGCGCGGGGGAGTAGGGCGGCCCTTGCCGGCTGTGGAATTGCTCTCTGACATCAAAAACCTCTCGAGTTCTGCCATTAGATTATCGCCATGACATTCAGCAAAGTTTCGCTTTCGCCGCAAGATCAATCCAATGTCGAGACGTTTGTTCAGGAGAACTTCTCTCAGGTCGTCTCCCAGCTCGGATCGCTTGTAAAGATTCCGGGTATTGCCTGGCCTAGTTTCGACCCCAGCAACCTGGATAGATCTGCAGAGGCGGTGCAAAGCCTGCTTCAGGGAACCGGTCTGTTTGATTTCGTCGACATCAGAACTGCGCTCAAGCCGAATGGGGAACAGGGTTCACCTGCAGTTTTGGCGAGAAGAGCTGCCAAAAATGGCGCTCCTCACGTACTGCTTTATGCACACCACGACGTGCAGCCTCCGGGAAACCCGGAGCTCTGGGAGAGCGACCCATTCCAGGCAACCCTCAAGGGGGATCGCCTCTACGGGCGCGGTGTTAGCGATGACAAGGCCGGGGTTATCACCCATGTTTATGCGCTCAAGGCGCTGGCAGAACTATCGGAAGCCGTTGACTTAGGAATCACTGTCTTTATTGAGGGTGAAGAAGAAGCCGGTAGCGAGTCATTTTCAAATTTCCTGGCCGACAATAGGGCCGAATTGGCGGCCGATCTTATTGTTGTGGCCGACAGTGGCAACTGGTCACTTGATGTGCCGGCACTCACAAGCACCCTGCGCGGTGTTGTCTCACAGACATTCACTCTCAAGACTATGGATCACGCACTCCACAGCGGTATGTTCGGAGGACCTCTGCCGGACGCTATGACCGCCATGATTCGCCTTCTTGCATCGTTGAACGATGAAGCGGGAAATGTGGCAATCAAGGGCCTAAAAACTGTTGATGTTGCCGAGTTGCCCTTTAGTGATAGCGACTTCCGCGAACAGGCTGGCCTTCTCGATGGTGTTCAGAGAATCGGAACCCACTCTCTGCTAAAGCAGAACTGGGGCTCTCCTGCTGTCACTGTGATCGGACTCGATGCTCCGGCAGTTGCGACCTCATCTAACACCGCACAGCCTGAAATTACCGCTCGAATCTCGCTGCGTTTAGCGCCGGGTGAGGATCCAACTCACGGCCTGCAAATGCTCAAGGATCACCTGGTTGCCAATGCACCTTTTGGTGCTCACATTGAGTTCGGGCACTCCGAGCAGGGTCCCGGTTACTTCGCCAAACAAGGTTGGGCAGCAAGCTTGGCCAAGGAGATTCTGAGCTCTGTCTGGCCAAAACCTGCGGTTGAGATTGGGGTTGGTGGTTCAATCCCGTTCATTTCTGAGTTTGCAAGCGTCTTTCCCGAGGCTGAAATTCTCGTGACTGGAGTTGAGGATCCTGACTCCAGGGCTCACTCGCCTAATGAATCCCAGCATCTCCCAACGCTGAAGCGGGCAATCACGGCCGAAGCCATGCTTTTGCTCAGCGGGAATCAGATGCGAAGAAGCTAGTTAAACTTGAAACAGGAGGACAACATGTCACAGGCTCACGGAGTAGTACTCACACCAACCGCAGTCGAGAAGGTCAAGAATCTCCTTACCGCCGAAGGTAGAGACGATCTCAGACTTCGCGTGGCTGTTGAGCCGGGTGGTTGCTCCGGTCTGATCTACCAGCTTTTCTTCGACGAACAGCTCGAGGAAGCCGATGCAGTTGTGGCTTTCGATGGCGTTGAAGTGGTAGTTGACCCGATGAGCATTCCTTATCTAGACGGCGCTTCAATCGATTTTGAGGACTCAATCCAGAAACAAGGTTTCACGATCGACAATCCGAACGCTTCTGGCTCCTGTGCCTGCGGAGATTCCTTCAGCTAAATCGCCGCAAAACACCCGTCGGATGGCATTTTTGGGATTAGACTTTGAGGGTCTGCAGCCCAAGAAGGATGTATCACTTGTCTAAGATTCGCCGCCGAATTTCGGCTATAGCGTTGGCTTCAGTGGCCGCTTTAGCGCTTACTGGTTGTTCTCCAGAGATTCAAAGAGGCTTCTTGCCAGATGCTTGGGGTGTTACTAACCACACCGACCGCATCATCCACCTATGGAACACCTCTTGGATTGTCCTTCTCGCAGTGGGTGCAGTTGCGTGGGGCCTTATGGCCTGGGCTTTGGTTGTTTACCGTCGACGCAAGGGCGAGACTGGTCTGCCACAGCAGATTCGCTACAACATGCCTATCGAGACTCTCTTCACAGTCATTCCTTTGATCCTGGTGGTCGGATTCTTCGCATTCACCGCTCGCGACATGGCTGCAATCGAGGCTAAGAACCCAAACCCAGACGTAGTGATTGAAGTCATTGGAAAGCAGTGGAGCTGGGACTTCAACTACGTGACCGATGATGTTTACTTCTCCGGCATTCAGGCTCAGTTCACTGGCAAGGAAGAGAACATCATGGAGACTCTTCCAACCCTTTATCTCCCCGTCGGAAAGTCGGTGCAAATCGACCTAACCGCCCGTGATGTTATTCACTCCTTCTGGGTTGTGGACTTCCTTTACAAGAAAGACATGTTCCCAGGCATGACCAACCACATGTACTTCACTCCGCTCAAGGAAGGCACCTACGTCGGTAAGTGTGCGGAGCTTTGCGGTGAGTACCACTCCATGATGCTTTTCAACGTCAAGGTTGTTTCTGTTGAAGAGTATGAGGCGCAGATGCAGGCACTGGCCGCAGCTGGAAATGTCGGACAGCTATCGACTGAGTACGACCGAAACCAAAACTTGCCAGGTGGCGACCCATCAAAGAGAACTGATTCAGAGGAATAAGAGAGAAAATGGCAACCCTTACTGAAACCAGGATCCAACCAGGCTCGCTTGCTCCAAAGCGATCCAAGGGTCAGCTGCTGGTTGATTGGCTAACCACCACCGACCACAAGAAAATCGGTTACCTGTACCTGATTACAGCCTTTGTCTATTTCCTCATCGCCGGTGTAATGGCGCTGGTCATCCGTGCGCAGCTAACCCTGCCTGGTCTTGACATCGTCGCCACCAAGGAGCAGTACAACCAGCTGTTCACCATGCACGGCACCATCATGCTGCTGATGTTTGCAACACCACTTTTCGCTGGCTTTGCAAACGTCCTTATGCCAGTACAGATCGGTGCGCCTGACGTTGCGTTCCCTCGTCTGAACGCGATTGCATACTGGTTCTTCAACTTCGGATCCCTAATCGCGGTTTCTGGATTCTTCACCCCGCAGGGTGCGGCGTCATTCGGTTGGTTTGCGTATGCACCGCTATCAAACACCACCTTCTCGCCAGGAATCGGTGGAGACCTGTGGGTCTTCGGATTGGCGCTGAGCGGATTCGGAACGATTTTGGGTGGAGTCAACTTCATCACCACGATTATCACGATGCGTGCTCCTGGTATGACCATGTGGAGAATGCCGATTTTCACCTGGAACACCCTTGTCACATCCATCCTCGTGATCATGTGCTTCCCTCCACTGGCAGCAGCTCTTTTCGCACTGGGCGCAGACCGCAAGTTTGGAGCTCACATCTTCGATCCAGAGAATGGTGGAGCCATGCTTTGGCAGCACCTGTTCTGGTTCTTTGGTCACCCTGAGGTTTACATCATTGCGCTGCCATTCTTTGGAATTGTTTCCGAGATTTTCCCGGTCTTCAGCCGCAAGCCGATTTTTGGTTACAAGACTCTGGTTTACGCGACGATTGCGATCGCAGCTCTCTCGATGACCGTGTGGGCACACCACATGTACGTAACCGGTCAGGTACTTCTTCCATTCTTCGCATTCACCACAATGCTGATCGCGGTTCCAACTGGTGTGAAGATCTTCAACTGGATCGGAACGATGTGGCGCGGATCTGTATCTTTTGAGACCCCAATGCTTTGGAGCCTGGGCTTCTTGGTTAGCTTCGTCTTCGGTGGACTAACCGGTGTCATTCTGGCGTCGCCAGCACTGGACTTCCACCTATCCGACAGCTACTTCGTGGTAGCTCACTTCCACTACGTAGTCTTCGGAACCGTGGTATTTGCGATGTTCGCCGGCTTCTACTTCTGGTGGCCAAAGTTCACCGGAAAGATGCTCAACGAGCGACTTGGCAAGTGGCACTTCTGGCTGCTCTTCATCGGTTTCCACACCACCTTCTTGATCCAGCACTGGCTGGGAGTTATGGGCATGCCGCGTCGCTACGCCACGTATCTTCCAGAGGATGGCTTCACCGAGATGAACATTGTCTCCACCGTGGGTGCGGCAATCTTGGCACTGTCGATGATTCCATTCCTATTCAACGTGTGGGTTACTGCTCGCAAGGGAACCATGGTGGGCCTAAAGGACCCATGGGGCTATGGTCGCTCCCTTGAGTGGGCAACTGAGTCTCCATTCCCACGTCACAACTTCCACCAGATTCCTCGCATTCGCTCGGAGTCTCCAGCGTTCGACCTAAACCACCCTGAGTATGCCTCGCCAGAGGCCAAGGCGGCTTACGTCAAGGAGGGTCGCATCTAATGAAGTCAAATGTTGTAATCCTGCTCGTAATGGCGGCGTACTTCACCGTTGCCGACATTGCCTACGGCATCTGGACCTATCTTGAGTATGGCGCTGTTGAGCCAATTGGCACCGCGGCCATGGGCCTTCTGGTGATCTTGGCATTGTTTATTGCGTACTACCTGCACAGCGGAATGGAGCGCACTGCGACTCTGCCAGAGGACCGTCTGGATGGAAACATCGAGGATGAGTCTGGTGAGGTGGGATTCTTCAGCCCTTACAGCTGGTGGCCATTGGTGATCGGAGCTTCGGCAGCAATAGCTTTCGCATCGCTTGCAGTGGGTTGGTGGCTGTTCTTCATCGCAGCCCCATTTGCAATCATCGCGGTGATTGGCTTTGTATTCGAATACGACCGCTACGCGCACGCGCACTAAGTAATTGAGTCAGCCCCCAGTTTTACTGGTTATCGATGTCCAAAAGGGATTTCGGGATCAGAAGAGCTGGGGGCTTTCTGCTAACCAAGATGTTTATATAAACATCGAGTCTCTCGTCGAACATTGGCGCACTAGAGGTTGGCCCCTGGTTGTTGTAAAGCACAATTCGAAGAATCCCAATTCAACCCTTGCGCCTTCACAGCCGGGAAATGACCTTGAGCCGTTTCTCGATGGCCTTGGGGACATCCTGGTTGAGAAGTCTGTAAACAGTGCGTTCTACGGATCACCAGATCTCCATCAGTGGCTTTCTGAGCGTGGTCACCAATCACTGGTAATTTGTGGCATTACAACGAACTACTGTTGTGAAACGACCGCCAGAATGGCTGGAAACCTTGGCTATAACGTCGAGTTCGCAATCGACGCGACGACTGCTTTCCCGGTCGCTCTGGGGGAGAGGCTCATCCCGGGCGAGATAGTGATGGAGATGACCGCCGCAAACCTTCATGGGGAATTCGCTATAGTCACTCAAACCTCCGAATTGCTTGAGAAGTATCAAACACCGTAACAAGTGCGACAGCTTCGGTGTTATCCTTTTGAATCTGGCGAAGTCCAGTCTGAAATAAAGTAACTAAACATGGGGATGATCGGTTTCGACACTGTAGTGATGCGTGGAGGAAGCGGGTCGAGGATGAGCACTTATCTCGTAAACGATGTGTTCAAACCAATAGGTGCCAATACAAAGCGCGCCGACTTCGCCCTAGCTGCTTAAGCTAGCCCCGAAGTCCGTCTGACTAAGTTTGATTTCGACTTAGAACCAGGCGTCATTTAGGAATCTTGCTGGGATTACGCGTCAAAGGTAATCCCGGGACTTGTTTCTTTGACTGGGCCTGTCGGTGTAGTTGCTTCAGACAAATACCGGGGCCAAGCAGAACGCCTTATGAAGCTACACCCGTAGAAGCGCCACAAACGTTGCAATGGACGGGGGTTCAATTCCCCCCATCTCCACTTTCAGAAAAAGACCTCGGGCAGATTTGCCCGGGGTCTTTTGCTATCCCCGATAACCTAATCAAATGTTGGAAATTCGGCGGTTGGGTTCTAAAGAGCTCGACCCATTCCTTGAGTTTATGGATGGCCCTGCATTCAAGTCGCAACCTCAGTGGCAGGGGTGCTACTGCCAGTTCTACCTAAACACGCAGAAAGAAAATACTGAGGCTGAACAAGACAAAAGCCTGAATCGCATAAGGGCCTGTGATCGCATTTCAGACGGAACCATGCAGGGTTATGTTGCTCTTATCGAGGGCAAGGTAGTGGGCTGGATGGCGGCTAATAGCTTTAGGAATTTCGTAGCACTTCCCCCAGCCCCTGACGACCAGGCGGCTATCATCTGCTTCGTCATTGATGAGGAGCACCAGGGCAGGGGAGTGGCAACCAAGCTCCTGAACTTTGCGTTGGAGGACTTGCCCAGTCATGGCTACCGGGTGGTCAATTCTGCACCCCTGGCCAGTGGTGAATTTGTCAGCTATGGATATCGAGGTCCGAGAGGCATGTTTGAAAAGGCGGGGTTCGTTCCTGGTCCGATGATCGACGATAAGCACATCCTGATGTCGAAAGAACTTCAGAAAAACTAAACCCCTGGTCTCACAACCAGGGGTTTAGTTTTGAAGCAGGGCTACTTCTTAGCAGCAACTGCCTTTGGCTTGCGCTTTGGCTTTGGCGCCTCTTCGACAGCTGGGGCGTGCTCTGCGTGAGCCAGCTCGTACTCAGCCTTAGTGACTGGTGCGATGCGGTCCTCGAAGTAAATCTTCGATAGCGCGGAGCGAACTCTTGAACCAAGAGTGATCTTGCCATCCTTGTTAGGTCTTGGCAGGGTTGGCTGGTAGTCCTTGAAGTCAACCAGCTTCCACAGCTCATACTTGTCCAATGGCTCGTGCAGCTCGATGTACTCACCGTGAGGCAAGCGAACAACTCGACCGGTCTCACGGCCGTGTAGCACCATTTCGCGGTCCTTGCGCTGAAGGGAGAGGCAAGTGCGCTTGGTTACCCAGTAGGCAATGATCGGTCCAATGATGAGCAGGATCTGCATCGAGACTAGAACCTGGTTCAAGGACATCTGGAAGTTGATTGCGATTAGGTCAGTCGACGCTCCAGCCCATAGGACGGCGTAGAAAGTAACTCCAGCAGCACCGATAGCGGTTCTGGTAGGAGCGTTGCGTGGACGGTCTAGAACGTGGTGCTCACGCTTGTCTCCGGTAACCCACGCCTCAAGGAATGGGTAAGCCGCAACTAAGGCCAGGAAGACCAGCGATACAACCAGAGGGACTAGAACACCGAAGGGTAGAACGATGCCAAATACGGCGACGTCCCAGTGGCTTGGAGCCAATCGGAGGGCTCCATCGAGCCAACCGATGTACCAGTCTGGCTGAGTACCTGCGGAAACTGGTGATGGGTCGTAAGGACCGTAGTTCCAGATTGGGTTGATGGTGAAGGTGGCAGAGATTGCCATGATTACACCAAAGACTAGGAAGAAGAAGCCTCCAGCCTTTGCAACATAAACCGGCATCAGCGGGTAACCAACGACGTTGTCGTCGCGACGGCCTGGTCCGGAGTAGTGCGTGTGCTTGTGCAGCACAACCATCATCAAGTGAAGTGCGATGAACAGAATGATCAACGCTGGCACGATCATGATGTGGAGGCTGTAGAGACGAGCAACCACCTCGGTGCCAGGGAACTCGCCGCCGAACAGGCCGGAGGAAATCGATGGTCCGATGAATGGAATTCCCTTGATCATGCCATCGATGATTCGAAGACCGTTACCCGATAGCAGGTCGTCTGGCAGGGAGTAGCCTGTGAATCCAGCGGCCATTCCAAGAATGAAAAGCATGAAGCCAACTAGCCAGTTGAGCTCGCGAGGCTTGCGGAACGCACCTGTGAAGAACACGCGAAGCATGTGCAAACCGCTGGCGGCCACGAACAGCAGCGCTGCCCAGTGGTGCACCTGCCGCATAAGCAAACCACCGCGGATGTCAAAGCTGATGTCCAGGCTGGATGCGTAGGCGATAGACATTTCGGCACCCTTTAGAGGCGCGTAAGACCCTTCGTAGTGCACTACTGCCATCGATGGCTGGAAGTAGAAGGTTAGGAAGGTGCCGGAGAGCACGAGGATGACGAAGCTATAGAGAGCCACCTCACCGAGCATGAAGCTCCAGTGGTCTGGGAAGATCTTGCGGCCAAAGCCCTTGACTACAGTGCCGATTCCGACACGCTCGTCTAGGTAGTTCGCGGTTCCTGCTAGGAATCCGCCCTTTTTCTGCTGAGTTGCATTCGTCATTTACTAGTTCCTAATGTCCCAGAATGTTGGGCCAACTGGCTCGAGGAAGTCGCTTTGTGCGATGAGATAGCCCTCAGCGTCGACGGTGATCGGTAGCTGGGGGAGAGGGCGCGCTGCTGGTCCGAAAATCACCTTGCAGTGATTCGCCAGGTCAAAGGTTGACTGGTGGCATGGGCATAGCAGGTGGTGTGTGTGCTGCTCATATAGAGCCACTGGGCAGCCCACGTGGGTACAGATCTTGGAATAAGCAACGATTCCCTCGTAGCTCCAGTCCTTCTTGGCAGGATCCTCGTTTAGATCCTCTGGGTTCACACGAACCAACAAAACAGCGGCCTTAGCCTTTTCGTTGAGTTTGATTTCGTGGTCTAGCTCCTTGAGCCCCTCCGGAATAACGTGAAAAACAGATCCGATAGTTACCTCGGAAGCCTTGATTGGAATTCCGGTTGGGTCTTTGGTGAGCCTGGTTCCCTGACGCCACATGGTGTGCTTCAAGGTGTCGCCGACGCTAGGCCCCAGGTCTCCGAAGATTACGACCGCTGGGATTGGGAAAAATGCCAATGCACCGTAAAGGGTTCTACGAATCAACTTCCTTCTGGTGAATCCCGACTCACCATCAGCAAGCTTGATGATTTCAAGCGCCTGAGCCCTCGACTCCTCGGAGCTGCGGGCGATGTGACGTTCCTCAGAAACCTCGTGGTCTGGCATCAGAGTCTTCGCCCAGTGGACCGCACCGAAGCCAATTCCAAGGAGGCTTAGCGCCATACCGACACCCATCCAGAAGGTGTTGTTTCTGGTTGCAGATAGATCGCCGTCGACGATTGGGAATGCAAAGAATCCCCACACTGCGACTATTGCTCCAACAATAGAAATAAGGAACATTGCCGCGACTGCTCGTTCAGCATTGCGGGCGGCGCGCTCGTCCTTGTCGGTCATGCGCACGCGGTGTGGCTCGATGCCTGGGTCCTTGATAGGACGGTCTGACTTGGTCGCTAGACCCGACTCGTAAACTTTTTCGATTTCGCTCATGGTCTAACTCCTAGTTCGACTTGGCGCCAAGCCAAACAGTGATCGCGATGATGAATCCCAGGCCGAAGATCCATACGAATAGGCCTTCAGCCACTGGACCGATGGATCCAAGCTCATAGCCACCAACCGATGGGTTGTTCTCGACGTACTTCAGGTAGGTGATGATGTCCTTCTTGTCCTCAGGGGTCAAGTTGGCATCGTTGAACACTGGCATGTTCTGTGGACCGGTAATCATTGCCTCATAGATGTGCTTCTCTGATACGCCCTTTAGCTGGGGAGCCCAGCGACCTTCAGTTAGCGCACCTGCAGCACCTACGGCGTTGTGACACATTGCACAGTTGATTCGGAACAGCTCACCACCGTGGGTTGGGTTTCCGTCTGCACGGAGGTACTCTTCATCTGGAATCGAAGGTCCAGGTGCGAGTGACGCTACCCAAGCTGCCATGGCAGCTATTTGCTCCTCAGTGAACTGAACTGGCTTCTTGTGAAGCTGTGGTCCGGAAGCCTGGCCAGGCATACGACCAGTTCCAACTTGGAAGTCAACGGATGCCGCACCAACACCAATCAGACTCGGGCCACCAATTGCGCCTTCGCCGTTGGTGCCGTGGCAGCTTGCGCAGTTTGCAAGAAACAGCTTGCGACCCTCGTCAATTAGTTCAGGGCTAGAAAGGTCTGCCTGAACAGTGCTGGTTGCAGCGGCATAGCCACCACCGGAAAGCACCAGACCCAGGAAAATCACGATTCCCGCAGCCCAAGGGCGGCGGCGCAGTGGTTTTTCGTTACTCAACTGTTTCTCCATTTATTTCAAGATGTAGACGACTACGAATAGTCCAATCCACACCACATCTACAAAGTGCCAGTAGTAAGACACAACGATCGCGCTAGTTGCCTCGCGGTGCCCAAAGTTCTTTACTGCGTAAGCTCTCGCAATTACCAGGAGGAATGCAATCAGACCACCGGTCACGTGCAAGGCGTGGAAACCAGTGGTGATATAGAAGGCAGATCCATAAGAGTTAGAAGCGAGGCTCACGCCCTCCGAAACAAGCTTGGCGTACTCATAGCTCTGGCCAGCTACGAAGATTGCACCCATCACGTAGGTGAGGAAGAACCATTCAATCATTCCCCACTTGGCGGGGGAGTTGCCGGTGCGGCGAGGTTGGAGTCGCTCGGCGGCGAAGACACCGAATTGGGCGGTGAAGGAGCTTGCAACCAGAATCAGGGTGTTTACCAGAGCAAATGGAACATCAAGGATCTTGGTGTCGTTGGCCCATAGCTCAGGTGCGCCAGCGCGGAGGCTGAAGTACATAGCAAAAAGGCCCGCGAAGAACATAACTTCCGAGCCAAGCCAAACAATGGTTCCTACTGAGACCGCATTTGGTCTGTTGATTACCGCGTTCGCAGCGGCAGTTGAGGTTGCAGACATGCCTCTAGCCTAACCCAAATTAAGCCTCGAACGGCGTGTGTTGACCCCGAATCCACGATTTTTTGGACTCTGCTTTGCTATTTCGATGAGTAAAGTTCTAGCCATGCAGATTTTGACTTGGCCAGCGGTCTTGAGCTCGCTTTTGGCAGGGGAGGACCTATCGAGGGAATCCGCTTCCTGGGCCATGCGACAGATAATGAGTGGCGAAGCTTCCGAGGCTCAAATTGGCGCTTTCATGATGGCACTGAGATCCAAAGGTGAAACCGTCGGGGAGCTTGCTGGCTTAGTTGACGTCATGCTTGATAATGCAGTTTTGCTCGATACCGGATCTGACGCGGTAGACATTGTTGGCACTGGGGGAGACCTAGTCGGAACCGTGAACATCAGCTCCATGGCAGCGATTGTCACAGCAGCAGCAGGTGTACCCGTTTTGAAGCACGGCAGTCGCTCAGCCTCGGGAAAAACAGGATCCTCAGAGATGCTGGAAGTACTAGGCATCAGACTCGATTTAGCGCCAGCGCAGGTGGCAGAAGTGTTTCGCAAAGTCGGCATCACGTTCTTCTTTGCGCCCGTTTTTCACCCGGCGATGCGCTTCGTTGCGCCGGTAAGGAAGCAGCTTGGGGTTCCTACGACATTCAACTTCCTTGGCCCATTAGCAAATCCAGCGCAGCCAATAGCAACTGCACTCGGGGTAGCCAACCCAGTAATTGCTCCCAAGATGGCTCAGGAGTTGGCATCTCGAAAAAGAGCAGGCTTGGTTTTTAGATCCACTGATGGACTTGATGAACTCTCAACAACATCTCCGAGCTCAGTATGGGTAGTTCGTCCCGATGCAGTCGAAGAAGTGATTTTCGATCCAAGGGACCTGGGAATCGATCGAGCGACAATTGACCAGCTCATAGGCGGAGATGCCAAGCACAACGCCGAGGTCGCCCGAAGGCTCTTTGCCGGTGAAGAGCTTGAAAATTCAAAGGCAATTTTCGATGTGGTTACACTCAACGCCGCTGGCGGCATGGTGGCCTATGAAATCGCTAAAGGTTCACGATCAAACATCTCTGGTCTATTCGAAGCGGCCATCATCACCGCCAAGGCAGCAATTGAATCAGGTGCTGCTCAGCGGAAACTCGTCGAGTGGTCCGCAGCAACCCAACAGTTCTAATCAAGTCGGGGAGAGCGGGTCAACCATCTTTCAATAATCATTACTTGACATAATATTTATTATCGGCAATAGATTGCTTCTTGTGGCGTGGTCAGAAGGGGTCCTGAGCTTGCCACTCCTGTATCAATTCAACAGCGCCCTCAGGCCCCACCCAAAAGTTTTCAGCCTGGATTTGTTCGATATCAAGCCAGCTGTGCATGACGGTATCTCTGTGTTCGTCTTCGGTCCAAAGCGCGTTGCTCGGTGCAAATTCTTCTTTGACTTCGGCTCTAAAGAACCAAGCTGTGCCAGTGTCGAAACTTAGTTTTGAGGGAAATTCAAAATCGATCGAGTTCGCATACTCAATCAATTCGGACTCAGAGAAATCTAATCCTGTCTCTTCTCTAAGTTCTCGAATCGCTGCTTCGATCGGGCTTTCACCTGGCTCTCTGCCACCGCCGGGGAAAATCCACTGGGGCGGGAGATCAACTTCCGGCTCAAATCTTGAGAAAAACATGAGAAATCGTTTTTGAGGGGAAACCAGCAAAACCCGCACCGTGTTGCGATGTCTAGACTCGGCCATTTCTATCTGCCAATCCAAATAGTCGAAGGGCGAGTTGGTTCATGTAGCCAATCAGGAGCGCGAAAATTAGCGTTCCCTCTCTGGCTTGGCCGCCGAGGAGAAAGCCTGCACTCACGGCAAAAATCTCGATTGCGGTCCTCGCCTGCCAGAACGGTAACTTGAAGCGTTGGGCGATTCCAACGTTTAGGCCATCCCTGGGTCCCTTACCCATCCCGCAGGAAATATAGAGTCCGGTTGCAAACGAAACAATCGCCATACCAATAAGAAGCAGGGCTAGGTTCGCAAAGTAGTTTTCGAAACTGGGCACATATGGAAGCGCTAGGTCAGCAAAAACCCCAATCAAGATTGCGTTGAGAATTGAGCCAATCCCAGGCTTAACCTTCAGTGGAATCCACATCAATAGCACGAGTGCCGAAACGACAATGGTTCCCTGACCGAAGGAAATGCCAGTTTGGGCAGCAATTCCCTGGGCTAAGACATCCCAAGGTGCCACTCCGATACCCGCTCTAACCATCATGGCGACACCGATGCCATAGATGAACAGTCCAATCAGCAGCTTGATTAGTCGATAGCTGAAATTAGACTTGGGCACCTGCTAAGACTAGGGGCACAGATGGCTAGAACCGCCTATTTTGAAGGACCACTACCCCATCTGCTTGCACACCGTGGCCTCAGTGAACACGACGATTCGGTTGCCGAGAACTCGATTGCTTCCTTTCAGGCGGCGATCGCTGCCGGTGCAACGCATATCGAGTCTGATGTGCATGCAACCAGTGACCAGGTTGCAGTCCTGTTTCACGATGATGATCTGCTCAGAGTTGCAGGTGTCTCCAAGCTGATCAAGGACTTGACCCTCGCAGACCTCAGAACAATTCGCCTCAAGGGGGAAGCTGTAATTCCCACCCTGGCAGAAGGTTTGGAGCTTGGGGTCCGATTGAATCTAGATATCAAGTCCGAGCCTGCAATCGTTCCAACTGTTGTTGAGATTGAGAGATATGAGGCTCATGATCGCGTTCTAGTCTCAAGCTTTTCCTCAAAGCGCAGAAATGCAGCCCTAAAGCTATTGTCAAAGCCAGTTGCAACAAGCGCTTCAATGAGAGAGGTTGCCCTTGCATTGATAAGTCACAAGATGTTTGGACTTGGATTTGCAAGAGCTGTAGCTGGAGTCGATGCCTTTCAGATTCCCCCCAGAATGTATGGATTGAACTTTGCTAATCCACGATTTGTCGCTCGCCTAGCTTCGCATGGAATCGATACACACTTTTGGACAATTAATGACCCACAAGAGGCGACGCGCCTTATCCAACTTGGTGCAACTGGAATCGTTAGCGACAGAGTGGATCTTTTGAACTGAGCGTTTCCTGAGAATTACAAGCTCTCGGGACTTATAACGGCACCGCACTGGTTGAGCCTTCAAACAGGAGGAAACCATGGCCGAAACAATGCGAGGCATGCGACTAGGTGCTCAGTCTCTCGAGACTGAAGCGGGAGTCGAGTTCTCTCCACGCGTTACAACGGTTTTTCGATGCCCGGAGGGTCACGAGTTTGACCTGGTGTTCTCTGCAGCGGCCGAGCTACCCGCTACCTGGGAGTGCAAAAAGTGTGAGCTTATTGCAGTTCGACTTGAGAACGGCCAGCCCATTGATCTTGCCGAGTCAGACGATGAGGGTCCAAGAACCCACTATGACATGGTGCTAGAGCGCCGCTCTCGTGAAGAGCTGGAAGAGCTTCTGGAAGAAGTCTTGGCAGACATGAGAGCTAGACGCTCCGCCGGCAAACTTACCGCCTAAGAAGCCGCTCCAATCCCCATTTGGTGCAAAGCCAGAATGCCTCAAAAATAATCTGGTTGGTCATTTTTGACTCTCCGGACTCACGCTCTACAAACGTGATCGCAACCTCTTTCCAACTTGCTCCGGAAGCGATGGCGCGGCGGGTCATTTCAACTTGAAAACCATAACCCTGGGCCTCAAGCTCTTTGAGGTTCAGTCCCGCTAATAACCCTGCACGGTAAACCCTGAACCCGGCGGTCAAATCTCTAATCGGGAGCCCTGTCGTCAAACCGGCATACCAGTTGCCAAATCGGCTAATTGCCTCACGGTGCCGCGGCCAATTTTGAACCGACCCCCCGTGAACCCAACGAGATCCAATAACCACGTCGGCGTCTTCCAAAAGCAGCTTCTTGAGATCCTCTGGCCTGTGAGAACCATCCGCGTCCATCTGGACAAGCCGGTCATACCCACGCTCTATCCCCCAGCGATAACCGGCAAGGTATGCCTGCCCCAGGCCCTGCTTCGCCCCTCTGGCAAGCAGATGAACATTGGGGTTTGTGGCAGAGACTCGTTCCACGATCGCCGCGGTTTCATCCGGGGAGTTGTCGTCGATCACCAACACATCGACACTCGGCACCTTAATGAGCAACTCGCTGATGGAGTGCTCAATGCCCGCCGCTTCGTTGTAGGTAGGCATCATGACTAGCGTTCTCATGGCCGCCTAATCATCATCAACCCCAGAAACCCGAAGGCTGCCAGCACGGCGTCAATCCAACCGCCAATTAGTAGCGCTGGCGTCATTCCGGAATAGAGCGGAACCGCGTTGACCATGGCTCCAGGTTGATACCAGGTCAATTCATTCAGCGTCTTTCCATCCGGCAGATAAATCGCACTGAGTCCAACCGTTGAGATGTTGACGACCGCGCGTCCAGTCTCGATAGCGCGTAGCTTAGCGATCGCAGCCTGCTGGTAGGTCTCGTCGGAATAGCCAAAGTCGGCATTGTTAGTCTGCGACAGAATTAGGTTCGCTCCACCAAGTGCCAGCTCCCTGGGGATTGAGTCAATGGCAATTTCAAAGCAGATCAGTGACCCGGCATCAAAGTCTTCCAGGTTGAAAATGCCATCCCGAGTTCCGAAGCTGTAACCCCTGGGTACCAGGTCAATTAGGTCCGGAGCGAGCGCTCGCCAGAAGGCACGGTCCGGCACAAACTCTGCAAACGGCACGGGCCGCTTTTTGTCGTATTGATCAAGCAGCTTCCCCTCCGGTGACCAGAGCAAAGTCGAGTTGTACACATCGTCCCCGCTAACCGTGATGGTTCCAAATGTGAACGGGGCACCGAATTCAGCTGCTACTGCACTTATCTTCGAACGCGCAACATCCGATCGAAGCGGATCAACGTCCGAGGCATTTTCAGGCCAGACCAAGAGGTCGAGATCCTCTGAGAGCTCCGACTGGGCTACAAGTTTTGTTGCCTCTAGGTGATTTTGAAGGATAGTTCCAGCAGTTAAATTTGAGAATAATCCAGCGTTGGCGTTGCCCTGGACCGCCGCTATGTTCGCACTCCCCTGCGGGGTGTTTAAGAGTCCAAGTGGCGCAAGGGCTGGGGCGAGGACTAGCGCTAGCAGAGTTATGGCGGCGGGCCTAAGCGGGAAGCCGCGTTTTTTGTACCCGAGGATTGCAAGAGCGATTATCGCCCCAACCATTGCCATCACAAAGCTAATCAGGCTGATCCCGCCAAGGTAGGCCCAGTTTGCCCATGGCCCATGAGCCTGCGCCATGCCCAGACGTGACCAAGGAAATCCACCGTAGGGAAAGCTCATAGCGAGCCACTCGCGGATTATCCAGACCGACGAAGCCAGTACCGAAAACCACAGATATTGATTTGGTTTAGGTCGCAGTCTGCGCCACAGCCATGCGGTAAAGGCAACCCCAAGCGCGAAATAGACAGACATCAGAGTGCTCAGTGCAATCAGCGGGACTGGTCCCAAGTAGAGCGCTAGCCACTCGATGTGAGCGATGTAGAAAGCCTGCCCTGCCAAAAAACCGGTCACTAAGGCGGACCAAAAACCCATACCCAAGGTTGCGATCAGAATCAGCGCTGGAACTAAAGGCGCCAGAACCCAAATGTTCTCGGTTGGATAGATGTAAAGAGCAATCATTCCGCCCAAAACGGCAAGTGGAATTCGCCACCAAAGCTCTACCCTGCGCACTCCCCTAGCCTAACTTCAGACGTAGTAGCTGTAGGCAACAATGCCTCGTTTGACCAAATCCATGGCCTTGTAAGCAGTCTCTGCGAGAGCTGGATCCGCACCCTGCGCCAGCTGGTCTAGTAGGTCAATGGTCTGCTTGGACCAGCGAATAAAATCACCTGGCAAAAGGCCAGATAGTTTCAATACGTCATCCAATCTTGCTCCAGTTGCCCACCTGTACATTGGCCAGCAAAGACTTAGCTCCAGTTGGGTCTCTCTCGGGAGGCGGTATTCAATTTGAAGATCTAGCAGCTTCTCTTGGATTGACTCGGTGAACTCCAATGCTGCGCGGAAGTTGCCCTTGGGCAACTTTGGTTCGTAATCGCCCTCATCTTTTCGACCTTCATAAACCAATGCGGTAGCCATGGCAGCCAGATTTGCCGGGTCGAGCTCTGCCCATGCTCCACTGTTTACGCACTCGGCAATCAGCAAATCTCGTTCGCCATAGATTTTTCCTAGGCGCAATCCGGAAGGCGTAATCTCCAAGTCATCTTCGTTTTCAACCAAGTAACCGAGCACCGTGAGAAGCTGGCAAATTCTTCCAAAAACCTTGGCGACCTGGTTGGTCCTACCCTCAATCTGGGCGATGGCCTGATCTATCTCCTTGCGCAGTTTTTGATAGCGCTCTCCCCAACGAGCATGAGCTTCGCGCTCAGCACAACCGTGAGAGGGGTGGGCTCGAAGTTCACGCTTCAGATCCGCAATCCGCATATCGAGCTGGCGTTGTCCTTTAGACATTCGAATGTCTTTGCCAGCACGATGCTTGCTTTGCGCACCACTGCGCTCTAGGTCACTGAGCTCTCGCCGCAGAGCGGAGTATTCAATGAAGTCACCAAGGTGACAGGCCATGGCCTTTTCATAGCCCTCAAGCGATTCCTGTTTCTCGGCAATCACTCTTGCCAGGCCGACGACTGAGCGGTCGGCCTGGAACTGAGCGAATGAACGCTCCAACACCTTTGATGCTCGGGTGGCTCCAAATGCCGAAATCAGATTCACTGCCATGTTGTAGGTCGGCTTGAAGCTCGAGTTCAGCGGATAGGTGCGCTTGGAAGCTAGACCGGCGACCAGGTTAGGGTCAAGCTGATTTCCCCAAAGAATGACCGAGTGCCCTTCGGTGTCGATTCCCCGTCGGCCGGCTCGTCCGGTTAGCTGGGTGTACTCACCAGCGGTTATGTTCACCCTGGATTCTCCATTGAACTTGTCCAAGCGCTCAAGCACAACGGTTCTGGCAGGCATGTTGATTCCAAGCGCAAGCGTTTCGGTTGCAAATACAACCTTCACGAGCTTGCGAAGAAACAGCTCTTCAACAACTTCTTTGAATGCTGGCAACATTCCCGCGTGATGGGCTGCCACTCCCCGCTCAAGTGAAGTTAGCCAATCAAAATAGCCAAGAGTGTCTAGGTCTTCGTCCGCTATTTGCGCACATCGCGCCTCGGCAATTCGTCGAATCTCCTGCTGCTCATCTTTATTGGTCAGACGCAGCCCGGCTCTGCGGCAGCTCTCGACCGCTTTTTCACAACCGGCTCGAGAAAAGATGAAGAAGATGGCAGGAAGAAGCCCCTGCTCCCCCAAGATCTCGACAACTTCCGGCTTTTCAATTCGACCCTGACCACCCTGACTAAAACTTCTTTGCTGCGGTGAGTAATCCTTCCCGCCCCATTTGCCCCTTCGGGAGATTGGACCACGAGCTCGGGCCTGGTGCTTTTTCAGTAGCTCAGGATTCACACGCATCTGATTCGAGCCGGTTTCAAACAACTCGAGTACCTCGTCTCCGAAGAGCACATGCTGGTGGAGCGGGACAGGTCGGTGTTCAGAGACAATCACTTGGGTATTACCCCTGACCTCGGCAAGCCAAGCTCCGAACTCCTCGGCGTTTGAGACCGTGGCTGAAAGCGAGACCACCAGTACGTCCTTGGGAAGGTGCAGAATTACTTCCTCCCAGACTGCACCGCGAAAGCGATCGGCAAGGTAGTGGACTTCATCCATGACCACATAGGCAAGGTCCCTAAGTGCCATCGAGGTCGCATAAATCATGTTGCGAAGCACCTCGGTTGTCATCACGACAATCTGAGCGTCTGAGTTGTTGTTGGTGTCGCCTGTCAGAAGGCCAACCTTGTCTCGCCCATAGCGAGCACTTAGCTCGGCAAACTTCTGGTTACTCAGCGCCTTAATGGGAGTGGTGTAGAAAACCTTTTTTCCGCTAGCAACCGCAAGGTGAATGGCGAATTCGCCAACTACGGTTTTTCCAGCTCCAGTCGGCGCAGCCACCAGCACGCCAGATCCTGATTCCAGGGCTTGACAGGCGTCTATTTGGAACTGGTCGAGAGGAAACTTGAGCGCTTCTGTGAAAAGCTCTAATTCCCGATACTTGGCCTTCTGCTTAGCGAGCTTGTAGCGCTCTGCAGGGCTCAGGTCACTCACTTTGTTCTGGCTCTGAGGCTAGAGTCTTGGCCAGTCTTCTTTCACGTCGTTTGTCATTTAGGTGCGCTATTCCAACGGCGGTGAAGTAGAGCAAGATCAGCGGGATCATCAAAAGGAACATCGAGAAAGGCTCATTCGCTGGCGTTGCCAAAGCTGCCAGGATGGCCATGATTAAGACCGCAACGCGCCAGGACTTGAGAATGCCCTTAGCAGTTGTGATTCCGGCGAAGTTCAGCAGCACTAGGACTACCGGCATCACGAATGAAAGCCCAAACAAAAGAAGCACTCTGACCGCAAACAGGATGTACTCCGCAGCGTTGATGACGTTGGTCGAACCCTCAGGCGTAAATCCGATAAGTCCAACGACGAACCTTGGAATATTGATCCAGGCGAACCAGGCTCCAAAGAGAAACAGGGGCAGTGCGGCGAAAACAAAGCCCAGCGCATAGCGCTTTTCTTTTGTCTTCAGGCCTGGGGCCACAAATGCCCAAAGGTTGTATAGCCAAAGCGGAGACGTCAAAACAACGCCGAAGAAAATGGAAACTTGAATTCTTAGGTCAAACGCTGCAACCACGGTTCCAAAGTTCACCACGGCGTCTATGCCGCGGGCCTCGGTAACCTCAATAAGTGGTCGCTGCAAAAGGGCAAAAATCGGGTCGAATAAGAACCAACCGCCCACTGATCCAATCGCTATAAACAGAGCCGACCATGTCAGCCTGACGCGCAGTTCCCTAAGGTGGGAACCCAAGGACATGCGGCGCTCTTTGTTTTTGCGCCGAAACATTAGTCCTTCTGCTTCTCGCCCTCTTCGCCCTTCTTTGAGCC